>NZ_JNNN01000001.1:0-33318 GCF_000735635.1 Massilia sp. LC238
ATATGTCGATAGACGTCTCGCGTGCATGTTTTTTTTTTTTTCAAGCAGGAGGAGCCATACGATTTTCCGGCCTGTCGCGTGGGCTGGGAGGTGGGTAAAAGAGACAGCCGGGAACGCGCTCTCCGCCGAAGCGCACGGCGGGGCGCCATTGCCCCAGGCCGCGGCCGTCGAAGGGCGGGGAGGCGGCCAGCACCGCCGCTACCCGCGCCTGCAGCGCGGCATCGACGCCTGGGGCCGCGATACTCGCCTCCTCCTCGCCCTCGTGCGGCGCGGGACGCACGCTGACTTCGACCCAGCACAGGCTGTCGCCGGCGCCGCCGCTATACAGCGGAAACCAGGCGCGCGCGCTCGACACGCCGGCGGCCGGGTCGGGATGCCCGGTCAGGGCGCCGAGATGCGGCAGGCCGCCCTCGCCTCCGGCCAGCACGCCGAGCGGCGCCTGGCCCAGGGCGTGGCCGTCGATGCGGCCCAGCTGCCAGGCGTCGGACCAGCCGTTGGCAATCACCGGGCGCGGCGACTGCCACAGGCCGCGCACCATGCGGTCGGCCAGCACGCAGGCCAGTTCCCAGTCGCGGCTGCCCTCCATTGGCGCGCGGTCGAGGCTGAGCACCACCTGCTCGCGGCTGTCGAAACGCGGCTCGGTGTGGCGCGCCAGGCGCACCACTTCCTGCATGCGCCGGGCCAGCGCCGGCGCATCCGGCACGCTGCACTTGACGTCGGCGCGGCCGCCGCGCGGGCGCACGCTGGCCGTCACGGTCAAGTACGCGCCGCCGGGCGCGATGCTGCGCACGGTAACAGGCGCGTTCATGCCGATTCTCCCGCGATGTCGCGGCGCGCCGCGCAATCGCATTCGAGGTTGGCGACGATGCGGTCGGCCTCTCCCAAGAGCGCCGCAACCAGCGCCGCGTCGCCCAGCTTGATGCGCGCCAGCAGCGCCCAGGCTTCGTCGAGCGCGGCGGCGGCGCGCCGGCTGTGGCGGGCGCGCCGCCGCTGTTGGTCCAGCGCCAGCGGCTGGCCGGGCGCCGCCAGTTCGAGCGCCGGCATGGTCCCGACCGACAGGCTGACCAGGTCGAGCCGGCGCAACAGGTCCTGGTGGCGGCGGAACACGGCGCAATCGGCCGGCAGCAGCGCCAGCCGCAGGCCGCACAGCACGCCGGGCAATTCCAGGAACAGGCGGCGCAAGGCCTTCGCATCCTCGAGCGCCGGATCGAACGCCGCCGGTTGCACCGCTTGCGCGGCAGCCAGCGCGGGCCGCGAAGCCAGCCTTGCCATGAGCAGCGCCGCCAGGTCGCGCGACGCGCCGAGGTCGACCGGCACGCAGTCGTCCACCATCACGCCGAACCGCGTGTACAGCAGCTGGTTGAAGCCGGTACGAAAAGCGTTCCACTCTTCGAAGCTGGTGCAGGGCGGCAAATTGAGGTTGCCCTGCTCCAGTTCGCGCTGCAGGGCGGACTGGAGCAGCATCACGAAGCCCTCCAGCGCCACCTGCTGCGCTGCTTCGCTGGCGAGGAACAGGTCGAAGCGCTGCTGGACTTCGCGCGGGTCCGGCGCATCGATGGCAAAGCGTACCCGCAGGCCGATCTCGGGCGCGGCGGCGAAGGGGGTCAGCTCGCAGCCGTAGGGGCCCGGGTGCACGCACCAGGCGGTTTCGCCGTCCAGGATCGCGACCCGCGCGCCTTCGCTCAGGCGCCGGGTATGGCCGTCTTTGTTCGCCAGCACGGCGAAGCTCCCGGCCGGCACCGTGCAGCCCTTGGCCAGCGGCAGCGCGATGAAGCCCGCACCCAGGCCGTCGAGCTGGGGGGCAGGCTGGCGGAACGGCCGTGTGAACAGGTTCAGCATCCTAGGTCCCCGCCGGCTCCACGGTAAACCGTGCGCCGTGCTGCTGGAAATACTCTGCCGGCGCCTGCGCGAACGGCCATGGGCCTTCGCACTCGCCGTCGCTGTCCAGCCTTCCTTCGAGCACCGTCGCGCCTGCGCCATCGAGCACGCGCAGCAGCCGGCCGGCGCGCAGCAGGGTGGCGGCCAGCGGCGCTTGCGGGTCGAGCTGCAGGATCACCCGGTTCCCGACGAAATGCAGGCGCCAGGCGCCATCGTCGGTGACCAGGGTGTCGAGCGCCGCGCCGCCGCCGGCGGCGCGCAGCATGCCGGCGCTGCCGCGCCATTCGCGCGACGCGGCTGGACGCCGGCGGGAGTCGGCCAGGGTGCGCAGGCGGCGTGTCGTCAGCGGCGATGCCTGCAGCGCGCTGCGTTCGCCCGCCGTCAGCGGGCGGCTGCCGTCGAGCGCGGCCAGCAGCACCGCATCGTCCAGCACCAGGCGGTCGCCTTCGACGCGGCGGCCTGCGATCAACTGCGCCTGCAGCTTGCGGTCAAGTATCGTCATCCCCATCACCTTTCCTCCTTGTTGCCGGCCGCCGCGCCGAGCCGGGCGATGGCGGCGTCTCGCCGCTTGCGCAGGGTCGGCAGCGACACCCCGTCGAGCAGCGCAAGCTGCTGCATGGTCGGCAGCTCGCCTGTGGCCGGATCGAGCCACGCCAAGGGATAGCTGTCGTCGAAGGCCCCGAGCAGCTTCAGGTAGACCGCCAGCCGCACCGGCAGCGAGTCGCCCTCCATCATGCGCGCCGCCCAGCTGCCGCGCTCCTGGGCCGCCGCCGCTACCTCCAGGTAGCGGGGGGACAGTGAAACGCGCTGGGCCAGCGCCTCGTCCAGCACCAGGAGCGGCGCGCCGGCAGGCGGATCGTCGCTGTGCGCCCCCGTGGCGGCCAGGTCCAGCTCGTCCTGGCGCGCCTCCAGCACCAGGTCCGGGCCCGGCGTGCTGGCCGCCTCGGATTCGCCCAGCACGCGCCAGTAGTCGTCCAGCCAGGCGCTGGCGTCGCTGCCGTCGCGCAGCCAGTCCCGGTCCTGGTTCGAGGACAGGGCTTCGTATTCGCCGATCTCGCGCAGCATGGCGCCGATCTTGTCCGGCTGGTCCTTCAGACTGGCGAAGCGCTTGGAACGGGTGTGCAGCGGCCCGGCGGCGCCGGTGAAACGCTCCAGGCTCTCGCTCCAGCGCAGGATCCATTCAGGGCGGCAATCGAGGACGCTGCGCAGCTGGCGCGTCTCGATCGGTTCGTGCTCGATCGTGCGCCCGAGGACGGCCCCGACCTGCTCGCGGTGCTCGCGCCAGGACGCGAACAGGCGCGCCACCTCGCCGTAGGCGGTGTCGAGCATGCGGTAGGCGTATATCCGGTTCGGGCTGCAGGGCCGCCCGCAGGCCGCCTGGTAGTTGTCGCTGTCGACCTTGTCGCGCAGGACCGCGTACAGGTCGTTGAATTTCTTGCGCAGCAGCGCGTCGCCGCCCGGCGCGGCCCAGAAGGCGCCCATGCGCGCATGCTCGCCCGCCAGCGCCGCGCACAAGGCGGCCCAGTCGCCCGGGCGGGCCTGCAGTTCGTAGACCAGGCTCAGGGCCAGTTCGAGGACGCTGTCGCCGTAGCTGTTGCCGGGCTGCTCGCCGCGGCGGCTCCCGTAGAGGGCCTGCGCCACCGTGTCGACATACTCCGCCAGGAGTTCTTCGCCCGCGGGTTCGAGCAGGCGGACCGGATCGACGCGGGCGAGCGCCTGCAGCGAGCACTGTCCCAGCAACTTGCGGACCTGCTCCCAACCGTGCTCCTGGTACCGGGTTCCCGGCAAACGCATACCTTCCTCATCCTCGTCGCCATCCGCACAAGAGCGGATTGTCAACAGATGATGCCATACAAACACAAAATCCTGGCGCGCAGATGGCGGTCAATCCCCCTTCTGTTCGAGGGATTGCCCTTGCATGGAACGCAACAAGCCCGCAAGGAGCGGCGCGGCATGCGCGCCGCCCGTGAGGCTGGACTCGCTGACAAAGGCGGCGAAGGCGAGCCGGCGGGTCTGGCCCGGCAGGCTGCCCGGTTCCAGCCAGCCCATGAACCAGACCGTCGCCATGCCGTCCTCGCCGGTGGGCGCGGTGCCGGTCTTGCCGAACAGGCCGGCGCGCAAGGCGTCAAACTCCTTGCCGCGGAAGGCGCCGGCCGCAGTGCCGCCCGCCACCACGCCCCTCATGCCGGCCCGCACGCGGTCGAGACGCACGCCCAGCTCGGGTCCGGGCTGCGCGGCCGCCGCGCGCCCGTCGAGTTCGAGCAGCAGGCGCGGCGCAACCAGCCTGCCCTGCCCGACCGCGGCGGCGACCAGCGCCATCTGCAGCGGAGTCGCCTGCATGCGCAAGCCGATCGCCATCTGGCGCACCTCGTGGCGGCTCTGGATCGGGTCCAGCATCGACGGGCTGGCCTGCAGCGCGTCCCAGCTGGACCAGCGGAAGTCTTGCGGCAGCAGGCCGCCGTCGAGGCGCAGCGGCGTGCCGAAACCGAGCCGGCGCGCCATGCCGGCGACCGGGCGCACCGGGTCGAGGGCGCCGGGGTCGATCTCGCGCACGCCCGGCAGCCCGCCCTGCGGCCCGCCGCCGAGGCTGCGGTCGCCCAGCTCGGCGGTCCAGGCGAACCAGGTGTTCACGCTGTGCGCCATCGCCTGCGCCAGCCCGAAGCGGCCCTCGACGGCGCGGGCGCCGGCCAGCTGCTCGCGGAAGTTGGTGATGCGCGCGCCCCCTCCTTGCGGATAGGCGGGCGCGCCGGTGCGAAAACCGTAGCCATCCTCGTGTGCCATGGCGTCGATCGCCGTCAGCGGCATGCCGGCCAGCAGGCGCTCCAGGCGCGCGTCGCCGCGCGCCGCCGCCTCCAGGCCGAGGGCAGTGACCACCTTGAAGGTCGAGCCGGGCGCGCGCCTGGCGCCGCCGTCGTGCTGGAAGGCCGGCAGCCGCAAGGGGCTGCGCGCGGGATCGGCACGGTCGAAGTCGCGGATTTCCGGCCAGCGCGCCGGATCGGCCGCACCCACGCCGCCGCCGGCCGCCGCCAGCACGTCGCCGTTGCCGGCATCGAGCAGCACCAGGCCAGCCTGGCGCCCTTCCGGGATTGCCCCCGCGCCCAGGCAGCGCTGGCCATCCCATTGCCCGCCGCGCAGGCCGACGCAGTCCAGGACCGCCTGGGCCGTCCCCTGCAGGCGCAGGTCCAGGCTCAGGCGCGCCGTATGACTGCCGCCCGGCAGCCGGGCCAGCATGCCCGCCACGCTCGACGCATGCTCGCGGTGCACGCCCAGCAGCGGGGCCAGCCCGGCCGCCTGGGCCGCGGCGCTGGCCCTGCCGTCGGTCCACAAGCTCTCTCCGTGGCGCCCGCTGAGCCGGACCTCGGCCAGGGCCGGACGCGCTGCGGCGTTCGACGCCGGCAGCGCCTGCCAGGCCAGGCGGCCCCCTTCGGCGCGCACATGGCGGTAGGCGGCGTCGGCGTTGCCGGAGAGCCGGGCCAGGTCGAGCGGTTCGACCTCGAGCACGATGCGCTGTGCGCCCGGCACGGGCGTCAGGAGCACGCGCTGGACGGCGTCGCGCTCGCGGCAGGCGCGCCCGTCGCACACGCCGCTCACCGAGGCGGTCGCTCCCTCCACCCGGCGCAGGCGGCCGGCCAGCAGCAGTTCGCTCGGTGCGGCCTTGTCGAGGCTCAGGCGGGCGGTCGCGGCCTGGCCGCCGCCGTCCCAGGCGCCCACCCGCGCCCATGGCGCCCAGCCTTCCGGCAGGCGCGCGAACAGGCGCATGGCGGCGACCGGCAGCCCGGCGTCCTGCGCGACCGGCACCCCGCCGACGCTGGCCTGCCACAACTGCCGGCTGTGCGTGCGCACGCGCCAGGCCAGCAGCCGGCGTTCGCTGTTGAACACCCGCAGCTGCTCGCGCACGAAGGCGCCGTCGGCGCGGTAGTACAGGCGCACCAGCAGCTTGCGCCCTTCCTCGTCGAGGCGCAGCCCTTCCCAGCCCGGCAGCGGCGCGCGCGCCTCTAGACTTGCCGCCGACCAGGTGGCCAGGTCGCGCGGCGCGGCCTCGGCCAGGCCGCCGGGTCCCAGGCGGATCAGCCCACGCGCCTGCAGTTGTTCGAACAGCAAGGCGTCTTCCAGCGCACGCGGGGCGCGCGCCGGCACCTTGTATTCGCCCGCGGCGAGCTGCAGCGCCGGCAGCGCCACGCCGGGGCCGAAGGCCTGTACCAGCCCGCCACCCGCGGCCCGGTCGACGCTGGCGCGCTGTACCAGCAGTTCGCCGGCCTGCGCACACGTGCTGCTGGCGCGCCGGGTCAGCCTGAGCGCGCCGTCCTGCCACACCAGCCAGCCCGCTGAGCCCAACAGTGCCTGGCCGCGCGATCCGCGCACGACCCCTCCGTTGCCGGCATCGCCGACCCAGGCGGCGCGGGCGCCGCCCGCATTCCAGGCCAGCCGCACGGCGCCGCCGGCGTCGCCGCGCAGGTCCACGCGCGGCGTGGCGGAGCCTGTTGACGCCAGCAGCAGCTTGCGCGCCGGCGCCAGCGCGGCCGCCTCGCCGAATGGATAGCCGATCCGCACCGGCTGGGTGCACAGGTCGATCCGTACGGCCGGTCCCAGGCGCATGCTTGACGCCACCACCAGCGCGTTGGCGCCGTGCTGGACGATCTCGATGCCGGGCGCGCGCGGCACGCGCACGGTGACGCCGCCCAGCAGCGGCTGGAACGCGGACAGCGCCGCCGACTCGCCTGCCGCCGCGTGCGCGCCGGAGGCGGCCAGCGAACGCGCCGCCTGCGCCAGCACCACGGCGCCGAGCAGCGCGGCGCCGCAGGCCAGCAGCAGCCACAGCGTGACCGGCAGCCTGGCCCGGGCCGCCGGCCTGGCGCCTAGTCGCAGGTTGCGCGCGCGCCGCCGCGCCGTGCGGCCGGCGGCGAAGGAATCCATCAGTGAGCTGAACGTGGCTGGCATCGGTATGTCGCGATAGGCGCGGCCCGGTCGTGGCCGCCTCGCGAAGCCCTAGCCGGGGGTGGATGAAACCCAACCGGCGCGAGGATTCGCGCGCACGTTCGCGCGCAGTTTTCGACAGCTTGTTCCTCGTTTTTGGCGTCCCGTCGCAAGCGCCTCGCGGCCTGGAATCGCTTGGCCTACAGTGCACACATCGACAACCCACCCGCAAGGAGAAACACCATGAACATCATGAAGCATATGGAAGCCGTCTTCGTCGTCGCGATGAGCCTCGCCGTCTCGGGCAGCTACCTGCTGGACACCATTCCCGAAGCCCAGGCCCGCAACTACAGCGCCGACGCAGCCATGGTCGCCAGCGGCGCCAAGATGGCGGTCGTGACGGTCAGCGCCAAGCGCCTGTCGAGCGAAGAAAAGCAGGCTGCAGGGGCGCGCGGATGAGTGCCGCAGGCCTGCCCGTTGTCGCCGCGGCGCGACAGCGGGCGGCCCAGTGTGGCGCGATTTGTATCACGCTACTGCGGAGCCCGGCTCCCTATCTGTTTCAAGTGTAAGTATCTGCTTCAACGCTCCCTTCGGCCTCCCGCCGGCGATATAGTGGGTCATCCGTTCCTGGATCTGGAGACCCGACATGAAACCCACCCTCACCCTTGCTGCCCTGATCGCCCTTGGCGCCGCCTTTGCGCCGGTGCCGTCGATGGCGCAGACCGATTTCCAAATTTACATCGGCTCGGCCCCGCCCGCGCCCATCTATGAACGCGTCCCCGGCCCGCGCCACGGCCACGTCTGGGCGCCGGGCTACTGGGAGTGGCGCGGCCACCGCCATGCCTGGGTGCCGGGCCGCTACGTCGTCGCCCGCCCGGGTTACGTGTACTACGCGCCGCGCTGGCAGCAGCGCAACGGCGGCTGGTACATGGAGCCGGCGCGCTGGGACCGCGACCGCAACGGCGTCCCTGACCGTTACGAGCGCCGCGGCTATGCCCCGGTGTATGCCGGCGGCGGCTACCGCGACGGCCGCGACTACTACTACCGCGAGGGCCGCAGGGACGGCTACCACCGTGACCGCGACCGTGACGGCATCCCCGACCGCTACGAGCGCCGCGGCTACCGCGACACCGACCGTGACGGCGTGCCGAACTACCGCGACCGCGACCTCGACAACGACGGCATCCGCAACCGCCGTGACCGCGACATCGACGGCGATGGCGTCCCGAACCGTTACGACGGGCGGCCGGAGAATCCCTACCGCCGCTGATCCACGCGCTCCAGCAACGGAAAAAGGCAGCTTCGGCTGCCTTTTTGCTATCCTTGCGCCATGTCCTACCCGCCTCCAGACCACGCCGCCCTGCTCGCCGCCGCCTTCAAGGAAGAACTCGCCACCAGCCGCAAGCTCGCCGCCCGCACCGGGATGCCGGAGGCCGAGGCGCTGCGCGCCACCCTGAGCCTGCGCGCCGGCGTGGCCGGGCTGGACCAGCTGCTGGCCGCGCGCGCCGCCGAGCGCCTGCGCAGCGAGCACGGCGCCACAGCGCGGCGCGCCCTGGCCGCGGCGGCGCTGGCCCGGCGCGGAGGAGCGAACCCTGCCACGCCGGCATGGCGCGCCTGGTTCGACGGTTCGGCCCGGCCCAACCCGGGACGCTGCGGCATCGGCGCCGTGCTCGAAGGGCCCGGCGGCGTGCGCATCGAACTGTCGCGCGAGGCCGGCCATGGCAACAGCAGCGAAGCCGAATACCTGGCCCTGGTCGCCGTCCTCGAAGCGGCCGTCGAGCATGGCGTGCCGGTGCTTGCCATCGAGGGCGACAGCCAGGTCGTGATCGACGACGTCCACGCGCCCGACAGCGCCAGCGCCCCGGCGCTGCGCGCCTACCGCGCGCGGGTGCGCGCCCTGCTCGCCCGCCTGCCGGGCAGCACGCTGCGCTGGATCCCGCGCCACAAGAACCTGCAAGCGGACGCGCTGTCGCAGCGCGCCGTGCCTCCCCACCCGACCGAAGAAACGCATGCGCCCGACGAACGACGAAGCCAAGACTGACCTTGCCACCTGGCGACCGCGCCTGGCGGCGATGGCGGAAGGCGCCAGCGGCGGCGACGGCGCCCACGACAGCGCCCACCTCGAGCGCGTCTGGCGCAATGCCCAGACCCTGCTGGCGCAGCAACCGGAGGCCGACGCCCTGGTGGTGATGGCGGCCTGCTACCTGCACGACCTGGTCAACCTGCCCAAGAACGACCCGGACCGCGCCCAGGCATCGACCCGCTCGGCCCAGCTGGCGCGCCACCAGCTGGCGTGGATGAACTTCCCGCCCGAGCGTCTCGACGCGGTGGCGCATGCCATCGAAGCGCACAGCTTCTCGGCCAATATGGCGGGCCACTGCGCGGCCGAGTCGCTGGAGGCGAAGATCGTGCAGGATGCCGACCGCCTGGACGGCCTCGGCGCGGTCGGCCTGGCGCGCATGTTCTACATCGCCGGCCGCATGGGGACAAGCCTGGCCCACCCCAGCGACCCGCTCGGCAGCGCGCGCGAATTCGACGACCGCAATTACGCGCTCGACCACATCATGGTCAAGCTGGCCAAGCTGCCGGGCATGATGCAGACCGAGGCCGGCCGCGCCCTGGCCGAGGAAAGGCTGGCGCGGCTGATGGCCTTCCGCGAGGAGTTCGCGCTCGAGAGCGGCATGCCGCCCGGCTAGGCCGCCCGGCGTATGGCAAATATCGGCGGCAGGGACGTCCGAATGAACTTTGCCCAGTGTTAAGATAGCCGAATGTCATCCGCTTCGAGGCATCCATGACCAGCCCCACCGCCTTGCCGACCGCCAGCCCCGGCAAACTGAACTTCGTCCTGGTCTGCATCTTCATCGACATGCTCGGCATCGGGCTGATCGTGCCGGTGATGCCGCTGCTGGTCGGGGAGTATGTCCCGGCACGCGACGACCAGGCCCTGTGGTTCGGGGTGCTGGCCGCGACCTTCGGGGTGCTGCAGTTCCTGTTCATGCCTGCGCTGGGCGCCCTGAGCGACCGCATCGGGCGCCGCCCGGTGCTGCTGTATTCGATGGCGGGCATGTGCGTCAACTTCCTGGTCACGGCCTGGTCGCCGAGCCTGTTCTGGCTATTCGTCGGGCGCATGATCGGCGGCATGTCCTCGGCCAGCATGTCGGTGGCCGCGGCCTACGCCTCGGACATCTCGACCAAGGAAAACCGCGCGAAAAGCTTCGGCAAGATCGGCGCCGCCTTCGGCCTGGGCTTCATCTGCGGGCCCATGCTCGGCGGCCTGCTCGGCAACAACGACCTGCGCCTGCCCTTCTACGTGGCGGCGCTGCTGGGGGCCGCCAACCTCGTCTACGGCTACTTCATGGTGCCAGAGTCGCTCCCCGCCGGCCAGCGCCCGCCCTTCTCCTGGGCGCGCCTGAATCCCCTGGCCGCCCTGCTGCGGCTGGGGCGGCGCACCGACATCCGCGGCCTGATCATCGTCATCACCCTGGTCACCTTCGGCCAGATGATGCTGCAGTCGACCTGGGTGCTGTACACCACCTTCCGCTTCGACTGGACGCCGCGCGACAACGGTATCGCCATGTTCTGCGTCGGCCTGGTGTCGGCCGTGGTGCAGGCCTGGCTGCTGGCGATCCTGATCCGGCGCTTCGGCGAGGTGCGCCTGTCGCTGATGGGGATCTCCTCGGGCGCCCTGACCCTGCTCGGCTACGGCCTGGCGACCCAGGGCTGGATGATGTACGCGCTCATCCTGTGCAACGTGCTGGGCTTCGCCGCCACGCCGGCGCTGCAGGCGATCGTCTCCAAAGCCACGCCCGCCAACCAGCAGGGTGAGCTCATGGGCTCGCTGCAGTCGATCAGCAGCCTGGGGGTGATCATCACGCCGATCGTCGGCACCGCCATCCTGGCCACCGTCAGCCACCTGCCGCCGGGCGACTGGCGCATCGGCAGCCACTTCCTGCTGTGCGCGGGCATGCAGACGGTGGCGATCCTGGTGGCCTGGCATTACTTCCGTACCCACCGCGTGCATGACAGCCATGGCGAGAGCCAGGGCAAGGAAGAGATGCGGGCCTGATCGGTCAGAACTTCAGTTCCAGCGTGGTGCGCAGCTTGATCCCGTTCGGATAATTCCAGCGGCGCTTCTCCAGGCGGCCGACCGGATCGTAGTAGCTCGGCTCGAAGGAGTTGCCTTGTTCCAGCAGGTTCGAGAGCGCGATGCGCAGCACGGTCTTCGGATTGAAGGTCCAGGCCGCATAGGTGTCGAGGTCGGTGCGGCCGATCCGGTAGAAGCCGCGGTTGGCCACCACCTGCACGTAGCCGCCGCGCCGGTAGGCCACGCTGGCCCCGAGCGCCAGCGCGCCGGACTTGTAGTCGGCGCCGAGGTTGGCCGTGAGCGGCACCTGCTGTTCCATCCGGTTGTGCGGGCCCGGCACCGATTCGACCTGTGACCAGTAGCGGCTGACGCTGGCGCGCAGGTCGATCGCAGGCGCGCCGGCGTACAGCGCCTTGAGCGGGAACTTGGTCTCGATCTCGAGGCTGCGCATGACGGCGCGGTCGTCGTTCACCGGCGTGAAGATCCAGCGCCGGCCGTCGAAGTAGATATGGTTGCTGGTGTAGTCGTCGATGCGGCGCAGCGCGCCGCTCACCGACAGCATCGCGCCCTCCGCCCAGTAATGCTCCCAGGCGGCATCCAGGCCCCAGGCCAGTTCCGGCTTCAGGTTCGGGTTGCCCTGGAAATCGGCTTCGGTGGCGCTGTTGTTTTCCCATTCCGAACGGCGCGGCACGATGCTGTCCAGGTCGGGCGCCTTGTAGGTGCGGCTGAGCGCGAAGCGGAGCTGGTCCGCGTCCTTGCCCTCCTTGGCCGGGAACTTGTACAGGGTTTGCAGGATCGGGCTCAGGACGCTCGAACGCACGCGCGTCGATTCCACGGCATTGCCCGACACGCGCGTGCGCACGCCTTCCCAGCGGGCGCCCAGGTAGACCGACCAGCGCGGATCGATGGTCCATTCGTCCTGCACGTAGAAGGCGGCGCGGCTGACCTGGGCGCGGAAGTCCTCGTCCAGCAGCTGGCCTGGTGCGAATACCCGGACCGTGTCGCGCTCGGCGCGGATATCGGTGCTCTCGTTGACGCGCAGGTCCCAGCCCAGCGCCAGCAGATGCCCGCTGTCCATCGTGCGGCTGGCCTTGCCGGTGCTGTTCAGGCCCCGGGCGTGGGTGTCGGACAAGGTGCTCCCCTCGGTTTCCGGCAAGCCCCTGGCGTCGAGGCCGCTGCGGCGGACGAACATCTTGCGCGACGACCATTCGGCGCCCAGCTTGGCGTCGAGTTTCAGGCCCGTCTCCGTGGTGCGGGTCCAGCTCAGGTCCGACTTCAGCATGCGGTCGTCCATCTCGCCGAAGGTCTGCAGATCCGGCGTCTGCGGCGGCCGACCGATCAGCGTGGTGACGATCGGGTGAGCCCCATTGCGAAAGCTCGAGCTGTTGGCGATGGTTTCCCACGCCAGGGTGTCGCCGTTGTCGAGGGTCCAGTTCAGGCGCGGGCTCAGGTTCAGGCGGTTCATGTGCCCCTTCTCCGGCGCGTGCACCGTGCGGACCATGTCGACCCTGCCGTCGGGCCGGGTGTTCTCCTCGAAGCCGCCCCACTCCCGATCCAGGCTGTCATGGTTGCCGCTGGCCGAGAACGACCAGGACGATTTCTCGCCGCGGTCGCCTACCTGGGTGCTGAAGGTCGGGCCGCGAAAGTCGTCCGACAACAAGTAGCCCAGCTTGGCCTCGCGCTGACGCTGGTTGGTTTTCTTGCGCAGCACGATGTTGATGGTGCCGGCCACCGACTCGCTTGAAAACTCGGCGGTCGCCACCCGCAGCACCTCGATGCGCTCGATCATGTCGGGTGACAGGGTGTCGAGGGCGAAGCCGGCCGGGGTCCGCTCGCCGTTCACCAGGATCTGGGTATAGCCGCCGCCCAGGCCGCGCATCCGGATCTGGGTGCTGCGCCCGACCCCCGTCGTGACGGTGACGCCCGGGATGCGCTTGAGGACGTCGGCGACGTTGCTGTCCCCATAGCGGACCACCTCATCACGGTTGATCACGATGCGGGCGGCGGTATCGTCGCGGCGGGCATCGTAGCCTGCCCCCTTCACCTCGACCTGCTGGATGGCGCCGTCCGCAGTGTTTTCTTGGGCGGCTGCCTGGGCACAGAGCCCGGCGACAAGGACTACGAGGTAGCGGGAGCGCAGCAATGTCATTCCAGTCTCCAGAAATAGTTGTTCAATTAATGTGAAGAACTGTATTCCATACAATGGCAGTATGTAAATGCCACACAGACGATTTTATTGCTATGACATAGCAATTGAATTTTCCATGACAAAGAAAAACCCGGCACAGAGGCCGGGTTCGGGTCAGATCGAGCGCCTGTCAGAACTTCAGTTCATAGGTCAGGCGGTAGCGCACCCCCTGTGGGAACACGAAGCGGCGGGTCTGCGCACCGAAGCGTGCGTCCTCGTAGGTGTTTTCGTTGATGAAGTCCTGGCCCGTCATGTTGCTGACCGCGAAACGCAGCTGGCGCTGGGCGTCGAACTTCCACAGCGCGTACATGTCCAGCTCGCGGCGCGGGATCACGTAGGCGCGCTGGTTGGTCGACACCCGCACCGGACCGCCGCGGCGGTAGGCGAAGCTGCCGCCGGTGGTCAGCGCGCCCAGCTTGTAGTCGGCGCCCAGGTTGACCGTCAGCGGGGTCTGCTGGTCGAGGCGGTTGTTCGGGCCCGGCACCGATTCCACGCGCGACCAGTTGCGGTTGACGCTGGCGCGCAGGTCGACCGCCGGCGCGTCCTTCATGACCGCCTTGAGCGGGAACTTGGTCTCGATTTCCAGCGAGCGCGTGGTAGCGCTGTCCTGGTTACTCGGGGTCTGGATCCAGCGCTCTCCGTCGAAATAGGTCAGGTTGCGGGTGAAATCGCTGATGCGGCGCTGCGACACGCTCACCGACAGCAGCGCGCCTTCGGCCCAGTAGTGCTCCAAGGCGGCGTCGATGCCGAAGGCCAGTTCCGGCTTCAGGTTCGGGTTGCCGCGGTAATCCGGTTCGGTCGAGCTGTTGTTCTCGCTGACCTGGCGGCGCGGGGTCAGGCTGCCCACGCCCGGCGCCTTGTAGGTGCGGGTCAGGGCCAGGCGCACCTGGTCGCCCTTTTTACCCGGAATCTTGTACAGGGTCTGCATGATCGGGCTCCACACGTTCGAGCTCGATTCGCCGCGCTCGAAGGTATTGCCGGTGACGCGGGTGCGGATGCCTTCCCAGCGCGCCCCCAGGTACATCGACCAGGCCGGGGTGATGTTCCATTCGTCCTGCGCGAACATGGCCAGGCGCTTGACGCGCGCTTCCGAGACTTCGTAGGCCGGGACGTTGCCGCTCACTCGCACGCGGTTGATGTCCGTGCGCTCGTCGTCGCGGGTGTCGACGCCGCCGTCCCAGCCGAAGGCGAAGGTGTGGCCCTTCTCGATGCTGCGGCTGTACTTGCCGGTGGAGTTGAAGCCGCGGTCGCGGCCCTCGAGCAGGCTGGTGGTGTCCAGCAGCGGCACGCCGGCGCCGGTTGCGGCCGTGCGGTGCGAGATGCTGTCGTTCTCCATCGCCTGCGCCCCCACCTTCAGGTCGAGCTTGGCGCCGGACTCGAACTTGCGCGCCCAGGAGAGGTCCGAGCGCAGGAACCCGTTCTTCGCCTCGAAGGCGTTGGCCAGGGTCGGGAACGGTGGCGGCGGGCCGATGAGGGTCGTGGTCGGCTGGCTGAAGCGGTTCTGGAAGCGGTGCTGGTTGATGAAGGTCTGCGAGGTCAGGGTATTGTCCTGGCCGAGCGTCCAGTTCAGGCGCGGGCTCAGGTTAATGACGCTCATCTCGCCCTTCTGCGGCAGCACCATGGTGCGCAGCATGGTGACTTCGCCATTCGGCGCCACGCCGCGTTCCTCGCCGGTGGACTCGAACTCGAAGCGGTCCTTCATCGCGTTGGCCGAGATCGAGTACGAGAAGCCACCAATGCGGTCCGACATCTGCAGGTTGGCGTTCGGACCGTAGCCGTTGCTCGATCCCTGTGCCGCCAGCTTCAGTTCGCGCAGGCGGTTCTTCACCGAGCGCTTCAGGATGATGTTGATGGTGCCGGCCACCGATTGAGTCGAGAACTCGGCGCTGGCGGCGCGCAGCACCTCGATGCGCTCGATCGAATCCGGCGCCAGCGAGTCCATCGAGAAGCCGGCCGGCGCGCGTTCGCCGTTCACCAGGATCTGGGTATAGCCCGCGCCCAGGCCGCGCATGCGGATCTCGCCGCCGCGGCCGTTGGAAGAATTGACGGTGATGCCGGGCACGCGCTTGAGCACGTCCAGCACATTGGTGTCGCCGTACTTGGTGATCTCTTCGCTGCTGACCACGACCTTGGTGGCGGTGTCGTCGCGGCGCGGGTCATAGGTATCAAGCGTGCCCTTCACCTCGACCTGGGTGATCTTCCTGGCCGGCTCCGCCTTGGTCGCAGCGGCCGGCGCCGGGGTCTTGGCATCTTGCGCGGAGGCGCTGAGGACCGGGAGGCACAGGCTGATCGCGGCGGCGAGCACGGTCAAACGGAAGGGACGGGATACGGGGGACATTGAATACTTCGAAAGTGATAGGGATCGCAATTGTCCCAGAAGCAACTCAGCCTGTCTCCAAGAATCGAATATGCATGCTTCAACTATTTTTCTTGCATACGCCGTCCATACGAGCACTGGAGTACACTGTTGGCGGGCGATAAACATGCATTCCCGTATGTGAAGCCCGTATAATGTGCGATCGTTTTCAAACCGAGAGGCCCATCCAAGTGTCCCGTCTAAAAGTCCTGCCCCAATATGTGATGCCGAAGACGGCACTGACCAACTTCGCCGGCCGCGTCGCCGGCGCCAAGGGTGGCGCCATGACCACGCGCCTGATCCGCTGGTTCGTCGGCAAGTACGGCGTCAACATGGACGAGGCGGCGAACCCGGACATCGCGAGCTACAGCAGCTTCAACGAGTTCTTCACCCGCCCGCTGCGCAGCGATGCGCGCCCGCTGGCGCAAAGCGATTTCGTGTGCCCGGTGGACGGCGCGATCAGCCAGTTCGGCGACATCGACGACCACCACATCTTCCAGGCCAAGGGGCATCAATTCACCAGCGCGGAGCTGGTGGGCGGCGACGAGACGCTGGCAGCCCACTTCCAGCACGGCCACTTCGCCAACCTCTACCTGAGCCCGAAGGACTACCACCGCATCCACATGCCCTGCGACGGCCGTCTGACGCGCATGATCTACGTCCCGGGCAAGCTGTTCTCGGTGAACCCGACCACGGCGCGCGGCGTGCCGGGCCTGTTCGCGCGCAACGAGCGTGTCGTGTGCGTCTTCGAGTCGGAAGAACACGGTCCCTTCGTGATGACCCTGGTGGGCGCCACCATCGTCGGCAGCATGGCCACCAGCTGGCACGGCGTGGTCAATCCGCCGCGCATGCCGCGCATCTGCGAATGGAATTACGATGCGCACCCTGTCGTGCTGAAGAAGGGCGAAGAGATGGGCCGCTTCCTGCTCGGCTCCACCGTCGTCATGCTCTTCAAGAAGGGAACGATCTCCTTCAACGGCGAGTGGGCGCCGGAGCGTCCGGTGCGCCTGGGCGAGGTGATGGGAAACCATCCTCGCTGAACACGCTCGGGGTTCGGTCGCCGACTTCCGTACATTTCTCTTCCATCAGGTCGAGGAAGGCCCGGGTCTTGGCCGGCATCAGGCGGCGGCCCGGAAAGACCGCCCAGCCCTGGGTGGTCGGCGGTTCCCATTCCGGCAGTACCCGCACCAGTTCCCCCGTCTGCAGGTAAGGACCGGCGAAGGTCAGCGAGCTGGCCGCGATGCCGGCGCCGCGCGACGCCAGCCGCGCCAGCAGCTCGGGCGAATTGGCCGTGAGGCGCGCAGGCACTTGCCGTTCCCAGCGCAGCTTGCCGCGGGTGAGCACCCAGGGCGTCGCGCCGCCGTAGCGGCTCAGCATGCACAGCAGGTCGTGCTGCAGCAGGTCGTCGGGATGCTCGGGCAAGCCGTGCCGGGCCACGTACGCGGGCGAGGCGTACAGTCCCCAGTGTTCGAGGTTGATCGGGCGCGCGTTCAGCGAAGCGTCGTCCGGCAGCTCGCCCATGCGGATCGCGATGTCGTAACCCTCGGCGATCAGGTCGACCCGGCGCGGCGACAGGTCCATCTCCAGCGACACCTCCGGATAGCGCGCGATGAAGCGCGCGATCACCTCTTGCAGGCCGATATTGGCGAAGTCGCCCGGCAGGGACATGCGCAGCTTGCCGCTCGGTTCCTGTTGGCGGTGCTGGGCCAGCGCGCCGGCTGCCTCCACCTCTTCCGCCACCTTGCGCGCGTGCTCGAGCAGGCTGGCGCCGAATTCCGTCACCACCAGCTTGCGCGTGGTGCGCTGCAGGAGGCGCTCGCCCAGCTTCTGCTCGAGCAGCGCGATGCGGCGCGAGACGGTCGATTTGGGCTGCTGCACGCGCTCGGCGGCGCGGCTGAAGCTGCCGGCCTCGACGATCCGGGCGAACAGCAGCAGGTCATTCGGTTCGACTTCCATGATTGTTCCACCAGTAGGATAATGTTATCCATTCTACTGTCTTCCGCAACGATTTTGGAACCGCTAAAGTGTCTCCATCGACAAACATTCTTGGAATGAAGGGACACAGAACATGAATATCCTGCACATCACCTCCAGCGTCCGCGGCAACGATTCGGAATCGACCCGTGTCACCAACCTCGTCGTCGACAAGCTGATCTCCAGCAATCCGGACGCCAAGGTGGTGCGCCGCGACTTCGGCGCCCAGCCCCATCCGCTGCTGGACGGCGCCGCCGTCGGCGCCCTGTTCACCCCGGCGGACAAGCGCAGCCCCGAGCAGGCCGCCCGCGTGGCCCTGGACGACGCGCTGATCGCCGAGGCGCAAGCCGCCGACGTGATCGTGATCGGCGCCCCGATGTACAACTTCGGCATGCCGGTGCAGTTGAAGAACTGGTTCGACGCGATCGCCCGTTCCGGCGTGACCTTCCGCTATACCGAGACCGGTCCGGAAGGCCTGCTGAAGAACAAGAAGGTCTACGTGGCCACCGCCCGTGGCGGCGTGTATCCGGTGGAAGCCGACCCGCAGGTGCCGCACATCCGCATGCTGCTGAACTTCCTGGGCCTGACCGACCACACCTTCATCTACTCGTCGGGCCTGAACATGGGTCCGGAGGCGGCAGCCAAGGGCCAGCAGGCTGCCAACGAGGCCGTGGAAGCGGCGCTGGCGTAACATCTGCCGCCCCATGGCGGCGTATTACCGATCAACACACGAGGAGAACAGCATGACCCAGCAAACCAATACCGCATCGATCGCAAAGTCGCGCGGCGTCGAACGCCTGATCCAGGGCCAGTTCGTGATGGACGGCGCGGGCGTGAAGATCAACCGCGTGCTGACCGGTTCCCTGCAGCGCCGCCTCGACCCCTTCCTGATGCTGGACGCCTTCGGCAGCGACAAGGCGGGCGACTACATCGCCGGCTTCCCGGAGCACCCGCACCGCGGCTTCGAAACCGTCACCTACATGCTGAATGGCCGCATGCGCCACCGCGACAGCGCCGGCAACGAGGGCCTGGTGACCAATGGCGGCGTGCAGTGGATGACGGCGGGCCGCGGTGTGATCCACTCCGAGATGCCGGAGCAGGACGAAGGCCTGATGGAGGGCTTCCAGCTGTGGCTCAACCTGCCCGCCAAGGACAAGATGATGGAGCCGTGGTACCGCGACATCCCGACCGAGGAAGTGCCGCGCTTTACCAGCGGCGACGGCGTGACCGTGCAGGTGATCGCGGGCGTGACCCACGGCGTGACGGGCGCGGTGCAGCGCGAGCACACCTTGCCGCTGTACCTCGACATCGAGATCCCGGCCGGCGTCAGTTTCGAGCAGCCGATCCCGCAGGGGCATAACGCCTTCCTGTACGTCTACCGGGGCGAAGCGGTGGTCGAGGGCAAGGGCGTGGCCAGGACGCGCATGGCGGTGCTGGACAATGCCGCGGGCGCCGACGGGGTGCGCATCAAGGCGCTCGAGCCGACCCGGCTGATCCTGCTGGCGGGGCGTCCGCTGAACGAGCCGATCGCGCAGCACGGCCCGTTCGTGATGAACACGACCGAAGAGCTGTACCAGGCCTTCGACGATTTCCGGGCGGGGCGGTTTGCAGCCTGAGGCTTTGCAGCCCGCCATTGCCGCCTGATACACTGACGGGATGACGCTAGTTCATCCCGTTTTTTTATGCCCCTGATCGACACCCTGGCCGACCTGCTGGGCCGCGCCAGCCGCGCGCTCGGCTTCGAAACGGCCGACTCCTTCCCGCCCGGCCACGCCTATGCGCGCACGCGCTGGAACAAGGCCTATTTCGACATCCCCTCGGACCTGAAACCCGACGCGATCGAGCAGCGCATGTGCGAGGCGATCGCCAACACCCCTTCCCTGTTCGGCGAGATCCTCAACCCGACGCCGCGCATGCAGCGCACCCTGCTGGGCATGATCGAGGGGCGCCTGCGCCGCGGCCAGGGGGCCCCCGTCGACCTGGCGGCGCTCCTGGTGGCGGCCTACCGCAGCCCGCATACCGTCGAAATCGTGCCCGGGCTGCGCCAGGCGATTCGCGACACCTCGGGCTACGAACCGCACGTTCAGGCGAATGCGATTCTGGCCTACCTGGCGGATGCGCCGGCGGCGTTCGGCGTCATCGAGGCGCGGGGCTGAGCATGCCCGGCCGTGCCGCATTGCTCGGCACATAGCGCTCGCGCAGCAGCATGAAGGGCGTCTCCACCAGCTTGTACAGCAGCCAGCCGCTCAAGACCGACAGCACCAGCAGCGCCGCGATCGTCAGCGGATGCTCGGCGCCGTAGCCCTGCCCCTTCATCCACTTCGCCGCCATCACGCACACCGGCTTGTGCAGCAGGTAGATCGCGTAGGACCACAGCGCCAGCGCGCCGGCGCCGGGCACCCGCAAGCTGCGCAGCAGCGAATGCTCCGACACCGCCGAGACGATCAGCAGCGAGAAGCCAAGCGCCATCAGCGGAAACCCGAACACGGTGATGCCGAAGCCGTAGCGGTCGTCCAGGAAGAACCAGAACGCGACGGCGCACGCGAACAGGCCCAGCACGCCCATCAGGTTGCCATGCCGGGTCAAGTGCGCCCAGAGCCCGGCGTGGTGGTTGCGCAGCAGTGCCAACGCCACGCCGGCCAGCAGCTCGTCGTACCTGCATAAGCTTGAGTAATAAATGTACTTGAAATAGAAGTAAAGCTTATAGTTCTGTTCCGCCATCTCCTGCCACAGCTCGGCGCGGATCAGCATGCCGGCAATGAAGGCGAGCGCGATCCCGGTCCAGGCCAGGCGCAGCGAGCCGCCAAACAGGATGCCCAGCAAGGCCACGGCCGGCAGCAGCATATAAAACTGTTCCTCGATCGCCAGCGACCAGGAGTGCGAGAAGGCACTGCCCGGCTCCAGTGCGAAGTTCTGGATGAAGGTGGCATACTCCCACAGCGGCAGCAAGGGCGCCTCGCCGCGGAAGGCCGGCCACAGGAAGTACAGGGCCAGCACCACCCAGTAGTTCGGCAAGGTGCGCAGCAGGCGGCGCGCATAGAAGTGCTTCAGCGAGAAACCGCCCCGGCTCTTCAAGCTTGCAAAGATCTGGTTGCCGATCAGGTAGCCGGACAGCGCGAAGAACAGGTCGACCCCGACCCAGCCGACCTCGCCCACCCAGCCGAAGGTCGGCGCATCGCTGACGAACAGCACGTAATGGTGCAGGACGACCAGCGTCACGGCGAGCGCACGCAAGGTGTCGAGGCCGTGGACGCGGGTGGAGATGGAGGACATGCTGGCCGTTCTGGTGATGAAGTTGCGGATCATGCCACGCCCCTTCGGCATCCGCCACTGTTTGCCGATAAAATGTCGGCATCCGAAACCTTCCACTCCCTTTTCCCGGACCAGCACCGCATGCATCCCCAGAGCCAGTACCAATTCAAGTCCGTCAACTATACCGGCCTGCAGCCGGGCCCGCGCGTCATCATCATGGGCGCCACCCATGGCAACGAAGTCTGCGGCACCATCGCCATCCGCCGCGTGATGGAAGAGATCGACTCCGGCCGCCTGCACATCGCGGCCGGCAGCGTGACCTTCGTGCCGATCGTGAACCCGAAGGCCTACGAGCAGAACACCCGCAACGGCGACCGCAACCTGAACCGCAACCTGTTCCCGAAAGACGACCCGCAGGACTTCGAGGACCAGATCGCCAACTGGCTGTGCCCCCTGCTCGCCCGGCACGACGTGCTGCTCGACCTGCACTCCTTCAACGCGGTAGGCGGCCAGCCTTTCGTGATGGTCGGCCCGCTCAACAACGACGGCACCCTGCAGCCCTTCCAGCACGCCGAGAAGGAACGCGCATGGGCGCGCCGCCTGGGCGTGAAGCGCTTCGTCGACGGCTGGCTGGCCGCCTACGGCGACGGCGTCAAGCGCCGCAGCCGCAATGCCGACGAACTGGAAACCGTGCTGCGCTACGGCGTCGGCACCACCGAATACATGCGCACCACGGGCGGCTACGCGCTCACGCTCGAATGCGGCCAGCACGTCGACCCGACCGCGCCGGAAGTGGCCTACCGCGCCATCATGAACACGCTGGCGCACCTGGAGCTGATCGCGGCGCCCGATCCGGAGCCGGTGCCCTTCGACGAGATGGAAGCCCTGTCGATGGTCGTGGTGCACGACAAGCTGCACGCCGACGACGCCTTCAGCCGCCAGTGGGCCAGTTTCGATCCCGTGAACGAGGGCGACGAGATCGGCGTGCGCGCCGACGGCAGCAAGGTGGTGGCCGAGTTCAGCGGCCGCATCCTGTTCCCGGACGCCAAGGCGAACGCCAATTCCGAGTGGTACTACCTGACCCGCCCGAACCCGCGCTTCGGCCGGGAATAAGCACAACCCTGCTGAAGCCGTCGCCAGCAGGGTTTTCCGATATATCGTAAGATGACGATATTCGGATCGAAAGAACCCGATAGATGTTGCAAATAAGGGAAGAACTCATGGACATCGACGCGATCCACAAGGCCCTGGCCAACCCGGTGCGGCGCCAGATCCTGCATTGGCTAAAGGATCCGCAGCAGCATTTCGCCGAGCAGGAGCACCCGCTCGACATGGGCGTGTGCTGCAAGCTGATCGACCAGCGCGCCAAGCTGTCGCAATCGACGGTCTCGGCGCACCTGGCGACCCTGCACAAGGCAGGGCTGGTGAGCACGCGGCGCGTCGGGCAGTTCATCTTCTTCCAGCGAAACGAGGAGGTCATCCAGGCCTTCCTCGATCAACTGAACGACGGACTTTAGGAGTACTCCAACGATGGCAACAATGTTTGACCCGATCAAAGTAGGCGCACTCGAACTGCCGAACCGCATCATCATGGCGCCGCTGACCCGCTCGCGCGCCGTCGGCGGCGGTCGCGTGCCGAACGCGATGATGGCCGAATACTACGTGCAGCGCGCCTCGGCCGGCCTGATCCTGTCGGAAGCGACCGCCGTGACCCCGATGGGCGTGGGCTATGCCGACACCCCGGGCATCTGGTCGGACGAACAGGTCGAAGGCTGGAAGATCGTCACCGACGCCGTGCACAAGGCAGGCGGACGCATCGTCCTGCAGCTGTGGCACGTGGGCCGCATCTCGGACCCGCACTTCCTCGACGGCCAGCTGCCGGTCGCGCCGTCCGCCATCGCCGCAAACGGCCACGTCAGCCTGCTGCGCCCGAAACGCGACCACGTCATCCCGCGCGCCCTCGAGACCGCGGAGATCCCGGCCATCGTCGCCGCCTACCGCAAGGGCGCGGAGAATGCCAGGAAGGCCGGTTTCGACGGCGTGGAGATCCACGGCGCCAACGGCTACCTGCTCGACCAGTTCCTGCAGGACTCCACCAACCAGCGCACCGACCAGTACGGCGGTTCGCTCGAGAATCGTGCCCGCCTGATGCTCGAAGTGACCGACGCCTGCATCGAGGTGTGGGGCGCCGACCGCGTCGGCATGCACCTGGCGCCGCGCGGCGACCAGCACACCATGGGCGACTCCAACCCGCGCGAGACCTTCGGCTACGTCGCGCGCGAACTCGGCAAGCGCGGCATCGCCTTCATCTGCTCGCGCGAAGCCGTCGGCGGCGACAGCCTGGGCGCGCACCTGAAGAAGGAATTCGGCGGCGTCTACATCGCCAACGAAAAGCTGACCAAGGAAAGCGCGCAGCAGCTGATCGAGTCGGGCGCGGCCGATGCGGTGGCCTTCGGCGTGTGGTTCATCGCCAATCCTGACCTGCCGAAGCGCCTGAAACAGGATGCGCCGCTGAACCAGCCGCGGCCGGAGCTGTTCTATGCGCCGGGGGCGGAGGGGTATATCGACTACCCGACGCTGAACTGATTCAGTCGTCGTCCACCGAAACGGGTTCCCCTTCGCGGGAACCCGTTTTTATTTGTGCAGCACGCTTCGCTCCGCACCCGTACGTACGTTCTGTTTTCGTATATGTATGTGGTGTAAACGACACCCCGCTCATGCTATTCTTGCGCGATTATTTTTATCGCGCACCGAGCCTGCGCTGTCCCAGGAGACCACGTGAAACACTTCGCCCCCCGCGCCATGGCATTCGCCATCGCTTCCGCTTTCGTCTTCAACGCCGCCCACGCCGCTCCAGCCCCTGCGCGCGCCGAGAACGCCTACCTGTCGGAAGCCGACGCCATGGCCAGGTCAAGCCGCGTGTCGAACGTGGACTACGTGCTCGACTTCACGCTCACCGGCAAGGAAAACTTCGCCGGCACCACCACCGTGAGCTTCGACCTCAAGGATACCGACTCGGCCCTGACCATCGACCTCGACAAGGCGACCGTCAAGTCGGTCAGCATCAACGGCAAGCAGGTCCCGACCCGCTACAACAACTGGTTCGTCACCCTGGCGCCGGAACACCTGGCCAAGGGCCGCAACACCGTCACCATCAGCTACGAACGCCCGCACAGCACCAACGGCGAAGGCCTGCACCGCATGGTCGACCCAGTCGATAACCGGGTCTATACTTATTCGCACTTCGAGCCGGCCGCCGCGCACCAGATGTTCGCCGTGTTCGACCAGCCCGACCTGAAGGCCACCTACACCGTCACCGTGAACGCGCCGGCCGACTGGCACGTGGTCACCACCACCCGTGAATCCAACATTGCCGATGCAAGCGGCGGCAAGCGCTGGACCTTCCCCAAGACCAAGAAGCTCAGCCCCTACAACTTCTCGCTGCACGCCGGTCCCTACCAGGTCTGGGAAGACAAGAGCGGCAAGTATCCGATGCGCCTGTTCGCGCGCCAGTCCGTCGCCAAGCAGGTGACACCAAGCGACTGGTTCCGCTACACCAAGGCCGGCCTGGAGTTCTTCGACAACTACTACGGCATCCCTTACCAGTTCGAGAAATACGACCAGCTGCTGGTGCCCGACTTCCTCTACGGCGCCATGGAGAACGCCGCCGCGATCACCTTCGCCGAAGCCGGCTTCCTGTACAAGGCCGAGATGACCCCGGCGCAGAAGATGCGCCTGGCCGAAGTCATCATGCACGAGATGGCGCACCAGTGGTTCGGCGACCTGGTCACCATGAAGTGGTGGAACGGCCTGTGGCTGAACGAGAGCTTCGCGTCCTTCATGGCGACCCTGGCCACCGCCGAAGCCACCGAATTCAAGGACGCCTGGCAGGCCTTCTACCAGGAAGACAAGCAGGGCGCCTACACCATGGACCAGAAGGTCTCGACCCACCCGATCGAGGTGCCGGTGCCCTCCTCGGCCAACGCCTTCGACAACATCGACGCCATCACCTATTCGAAAGGCGCGTCGACCCTGAAGCAGCTGCGCCACATGCTGGGCGAGGAAACCTTCCGCAAGGGCGTGCACAACTACCTGGTGAAATACTCCTGGCAGAACGCCACGCTCGACGACTTCATCAAGAGCCTGGGCGAAGCGGCCGGCCGTGAACTGTCCAAATGGAGCCAGGAATGGCTGTACCAGGCCGGCGTGAACACCATCACCGCCAACTACAGCTGCTCGAACGGAAAAATCAGCAACTTCTCGCTGGCCCAGACCGCGCCGAGCAAGGCCTTGCCGACCCTGCGCGAGCAGCGCGTGCAAATAGGCGCCTTCAAGCGCGAGAACGGCAAGCTGGTGCTGGCCAAGAACGTGCCGGTGACCTACTCCGGCGCGAAGACCAATGTCGCCGGCATGGTCGGCAGCGCCTGCCCCGACCTGGTGTATCCGAACTACCAGGACTGGGGCTTCGTGAAGGTCAACCTCGACAAGCGCTCTTTCGAGACCGCCCGTACCACCCTGGGCGGCGTGGAAGACCCGCTGCTGCGTGCCATGCTGTGGCAGGCCCTGTGGGACGGCGTGCGCGACGCTAAGCTGCCGCTCAACGAATTCATCGACGTGGCGCTCGCCAACGCGCCGCAGGAGAAGGATTACACCTTGCTGGGCGACGTGCTGGGCAAGGTCGTCTACTCCAAGTACTACCTCGACGCCATGGGCCTCAAGGATGGTCCACAACGCGCCTACGCGGAGAAGACCGGCAAGGCGCTGGAAGACATGGCCTGGCAAGGCGTGGTGGCCAGCCGCGGCAACGACGCCTTCCAGCGTCGCTGGTTCGGCACCTACATGGGCCTGGCGAGCAGCCCGGAAGCGCTGGCGCGCCTGGCCGGCATGCTCGAAGGTAAGGGCACCGAAGGCCTGAACATCAGCCAGGACCAGCGCTGGGCCATCATCAACCGCCTGAACCGCTTCAACGTCCCGGGTGCGGCCGGCCTGGTCGAAGCCGAGCAGGCGCGCGACAAGTCCGACACCGGCCAGGGCGCAGCGCTGGCCGCGACCGTGGTGCGTCCGGATCCGAAGGTCAAGAGCGAGTGGCTGGGCACGGTGGAAGACCTGAAGACCAAGCTGCCGTTCTCGCGCATCCGCACCGCGATGGGCGCCATGTATCCGGTCGAGCAGCACAAGCTGGCCGAGCAGACGGCAAGCGAGCGCCTGGCCAAGCTGCCGGCGATCGACAAGGCCGCCGGTCCAGTCTTCATGCGCACCTATGCGGGCACGATGATCCCGGCCGGCTGCACGCCGCAAAGCGTCCAGCGCCTGCAGCGCGCCGCCGACACCATGAAGGACCTGTCGGCCGGCACCCGCCGCTCGCTGCTCGACACGCTGCAGGAAGACCAGCGCTGCGTGGCGATCAAGAAGGCCTTGACCGCACCGAAGGCGTAATCGCCGATAGTGACGGTCTACCCACGCAGCAGGCCCGGCTGGCCCCTGGCGGCCACGCTGGGCGTGCACCTGCTGCTGGCCTGGAGCTGGCGGATCGCGCATCCGCCAGCGCCAGATGCTCGCGCAGAACGGCTTATCAACCTGATTCCGTTGCCGCCGCCTTCACCTCAGCTCCCGCGGATCCGTTCGGAACCGCCGCTTCCCCGCCCTGCCATGCCCAAGGAGCGACGCGCGCGTAGCGAGGCTGCAGATACAGGCACGTCGCCCGGGCCGGAACCCGTTACTCCGCCACAGGAAATGCCGGCAACGGCCGCCGACCCCTTCGCCATCACGGCCCCTTCCGTTCCGGCTGAATCCGCACTCGACGCGATGGTTGGGCGGGCGAAACGCGACGCGGTCGTCATCGACCGCGAGATGCGCAAGGGGAAGTCGGGCGTGCCGGAAGTCGCCGACACCTCGATAGGACGCTTCAGGCAGGCGCTCGAAGCTGCCCACAAGGACAGCAGTCGCGGCTTGAGCAGCGACACCTATACCGCGCCCGACGGTCAGGTCATTTACCGTTTCCGCCAGGGCGGCAAGCTATGGTGTCGCACAGGCGGCAGCGTCCGCCCGCAGATCGGCGGCGCAAACGGCGGCGGGGCCGCCCAGTTCGACAGCGCCGGCGGCGGAGGCGCCGCGGGGTTGATCCGCTGTCCGAGCCATGGGGACTGGAAGCGCGACTGAAACGACCCCGGCTCAGGCGCCTCAGCGCTTGCCGCCCTTGCCGCCCGCGGCGGGCGCACACAGTTCCTGGACGCGGCGCCAGGCCCCGGTCCCTTCGCATACCACGGGCGGGCGCCCCTGCAGCAGCTTGCCCAGGTCGAGCGGCTTGCCCTCGTTGACGGTGACGCCGCGGTTGATCGGGATGCACATCGCGTCGTGCCAGGCCGCCGCATAGCCATCCGGCGTCGGCAAGGGTCCGCGCGCCCGCAGCGCGGCCGCCTCGCATGCCTTTTTCGTCTGGAAAGTTCCACGCAGGCTGGTGCTCTCCAGGCTCACATCGCGGTGCTGCTGCAGATAGAGCAGCAGGATCATCGTGAACATTCACACTCCTTCAGTATCCCGCACGCCTGAGCTTCTTCAAACGTCCGCGCCGCCCCGACAGTTAGCCTGTGGGTCCACAGAAAGGACCACCATGTTCAAGCTCGTCACCTGGAATATCCAGTCCGGCCGCAGCCCGGACGGCAAGACAGATCTCGACCGTATCATCGCATGCCTCGACCGATTTTGCAGTTTTGACATGCTTTGTGTGCAAGAAGTTTCGAGCGGCTATACGGCGGACGCCGAAGACCAGTTCGCCATGCTGCGCGAGCGCCTGCCCGGCTGTACCGGCTTCGAGGCCATCGCCTGCGATACCGCCGCTGCCGACGCCGCCGATGCTGCGCGCCGCCGCTTCGGGATGATGGTGTTCTCGCGCCATCCAGTCCTGCAGGCCCTGCGCCACTCCCTGCCCTGGCCATCCGAGCCCGAGGTCATGAGCATGCCGCGCACCGCACTCGAACTGACGGTGGCGGCGCCCGGCGGGCCGCTGCGCGTCGTCGCCGTGCACCTCGAGTACGTCTCGCAGCGCCAGCGCATGGCCCAGGTCGAGCGCCTGCGCGACCTGCACCGCGAAGCCAGCCTGCATGCGGCCAATCCGCCGGCCCCGGGCCGCGGTCCCTTCGCAGTGCCGCCGCGCGCCATGCCGGCCCTGCTGGCCGGCGACTTCAACATGCTGCCGGGCTCGCCCGAACACCAGCGCTTGCTAGCGCCGTTCGGCGACGGCGTCCATCCCTGGCGCGACTGCTGGCAGCTGGCCCAGCCGGGACGGCGCCATGCGCCCACCGTGGGTCTGCACGACGCCAGTCCGGAAGCCTGCGCTCCCTTTACTTTCGACTACGTGTTCGCGAGCGCCGACCTGGCCGAGCGGGTGCGGCGCGTGCGGGTGGACGCCAGCGAACAGGGCTCGGATCACCAGGCACTGCTGGTCGAGCTCGATTGGGACGCGTGAGGCGTCAAGACACCCGGCCCGGCGCCGGGCCGTACAATGGCGGTGTCGCGGCCGCATGCCGCCCGAACCGTTTTTGCATCACGAGGCCACATTGGACTGGGATTACCCGCGCCCCTACACCCTGCCCGTCACGCCGCAAGCCGGCGACATCGACGGCCTGAACCACACCAACAATGCCGTCTACGTGCGCTGGTGCGAGCAGGCCGGCTGGGCCCATTCCGAACAGCTCGGCCTGTCGCTGGACGATTACCGCCGCCTCGACCGCGCGATGGCGATCCGGCGCGGAGAATACGACTACCTGCTGCCGACCTTGCTGGGCGAGTCGCTGACCCTGGCCACCTGGCTGGTCGCCGGCGACGGCAAGCTCGCCATGCAGCGCCGTTTCCAGCTGCTGCGCGACAGCGACGGCGCCACCGTCCTGCGCGGGTGCTGGGACCTGGTCTGCATCGAGATCAGCAGCGGCCGCCCGCGCCGCATGCCGGTCGAGTTCATCGACACCTACATGCCGGCCGTCGTGCAGGCCTCTTGATCGCCGAAGAGCCGATGCGGCGTGTTGAGTGTCCTCAAAGTAGACCTTGAGACAACCGGCCTCCCTCCCGCTTGTGCTGGGTCAAACTGACTCCGTCACGTCCGTTGCCACGAGAGAGAGATGCGCCATTACCCGTTCGTCGCCGCCTGGCCCGCCAAACGCCCGCTGTTGGCCGCCCTGCTCTTCATCCTGCTTGGCGCCACGCTGCTGTCCGGCTGTCGCCTGCGCGAGCCCGGCCAGGAATACCTCGTGATTCCCGAACTGGTACGCACGCACCTGTACGTGGCGCCATCCGGCTCGGACAGCAACCCGGGCACCCGCGACGAACCCTTCCGCACGCTCACCCGCGCCGCCCAGGCCGTCACCCCCGGCACCACGGTGCACGTCGCGCCCGGCACCTACTTCGGCGGGATACGCACCAATACCCATGGCACGGCGGAGGCGCGCATCGTCTTCGAATCCACCGAGCGCGGCGGCGCGCGCCTGGTGCCGCCGCTCGACTCGCGCCAGCCGGCGGCCTGGGACAACCGCGCCAACTACCTCGACATCATCGGCTTCGAGATCGACGGCGGCCAGTACCAGAGCGGCATGAAGTGGCTGAGCGGCATCTACAACGGCGGCTCGCACAACGGCATCCACCACAACCACATCCACCACATCGGCAACGACGTGCCCTGCGAGGCCAAGGGCGGCGCCGGCATCGGCGTCGACAGCTACTACAAGGGCAGCGACGCCGAAGTGGTCGGCAACAACGTGCACGACATCGGTCCGCCCGAGTGCCGCTACATGCACGGCATCTACGTCAGCACCACGGCCAGCGTGCGCGACAACATCATCTACCGGACATCCGGCGCCGGCATCCACCTGTGGCACGACGCCAGCAAGGTAACGATCCGCGGCAACACGGTGGTCGGCTGCGGCACCGGCATCGTGGTCGGCGGCGGCGACTTCTATCACAGCACGGGGCCCAACGATCACACGCACACGGCCAACAACATCGTCTACGACAACGGCCACGGCATCATGGAACAGGGTGCGACGGGCCAGAACATCAGCTACCGCAACAACCTGGTGTATCAGAACGCCGGCGGCGACTGGAAGCTCTCGGCGGGACGCCGGCACAGCGGCACCGTGGCCGCGGCGCCGCTGTTCGCCGACTACGGCCGGGCGCTCGCCACGCCCGACTTCCGGCTCCAGCCGGGCTCGCCGGCAATCGGCAAGGGCCTGCCGCCGGATGCCGGCGATGCGGTCGCGCTGCGGCCGCGGCGGCCGATCGATATCGGCGCGGTCCCATATACCGACTCGGAACCGACGGGCGGGCCGGCGCCGGGTGCGCAGTAGCGCCTGTGTTTAAAGAATCTCTTGCACCAGTTCGAAAGGCCGGCACAGGCGCACACCCTTCGGCGTGACCACGAAGGGACGGTTGATCAGGACCGGATGCGCCGCCATCGCATCGAGCAAGGCGGCGTCGTCGACGCCGGGCTGGTCCAGGCCGAGTTCAGCGAACAAGGCTTCCTTGCTGCGCACGGCCTCGCGCGGGCTCAGGCCGGCCGCGGCAATCATCGCTGCGAGCTGCGCGCGCGTGGGCGGCGCCGACAGGTACTCGACCACCTGCGGTTCATGGCCGGCTGCGCGGATCTCCGCCAGGGTGTTGCGCGAGGTGCCGCAGCGCGGATTATGGTAAATCGTGATATCCATCTGTTAAATACTCTTCAATATTGGCGAAAAACTAGCGGCATCATAACCACACCTCATGTCTGGCACCAGCTTTTTTGCTTGTTCCTCGGTCCAGCTCGCTATAGAATTCGACGCTATTTTTCCGGTAGAACACAGAAGCTGCCCGGGAATAAGCGTTTGAACCGCGACGGAGAATCGATGAGCGAACACCTGCTGCGCCCCGCAGCACTTCCCACCTGGGGCCAGCGCACTGCGCTTCGCCTGCTGAACCTGGCCGGCTGGCAGGTGCACTTCAAGCCCCTCCCGGGACCGCACGGGATCGCCGTGGTCTATCCGCACACCTCGAACTGGGATTTCCTGGTCGGCCTGCTGGGAAAATGGGCGGTCGGCCTGAAGTTCCGCTGGGTCGCCAAGGATTCGCTGTTCCGCGGCCCGATGGGCGCCATCATGCGCTACTGGGGCGGCATCGCCGTCGACCGGCGCGCCTCAATGGGCGCCACCCGCCAACTGGCCAAGACCATGCTCGACTCGTCCTGGTGCTGGATCGGCATCACCCCGGAAGGCACGCGCAGCTACCGCCCGCACTGGAAGAGCGGTTTCTACCACCTGGCCGCCACCGCCGACGTGCCCCTGCTGCTGGTCTACATCGACTACCGCGCCAAGGTGCTCAGCGTGGTCCATACCCTGAAGCTGAGCGGCGACCCTGAGCAGGACATGGCCGCCATCGCCGCCGTCTACGAGGGCCGCCAGGCGCTCTATCCCGACCAGGCCGCGCCGATCAAGCTGGCGCCGCCGCGCGATCCCTCCGAGCCGCAACGCCGCCGCGCTTGAAGCCCTAAAAGCGCAGGCCGAGCGCCACCGAGGCCGTATCCCGGTCCGCCGCCGCGTTGTAGTCCCCACCCCACGAGGGCTGGTAGCCCAGCTCCGCCAGATAGCGCTGCCGGTACTCGAAGCGCAGCGCGAGGTTGGCGGACTTGCGCCCCTCGTTCAGCAGCAGGTCGCCCGACCATCCCTTCACGTCGTGCACGAACAGCAGGCTGGCGCTGCCCGCCAGCCCGGGCGCCAGCCGTGGCAGCCGCCCATCCAGGCGCAGCCGGTAGCCCCAGGCCTGCGGCGTCGCGTAACCGCGCAGGCTGCACTGACGCGCCGCATCGCGCGTGCTCACCGCAGCCGGCCCCGAAGCTGTCCCCGCGCCCGTAGCGCAGCACCGACGGATCGGGCAGGCCGCGCACGCGCTTGCCCACCACCTCCGCGCCGAACCCCAGCTCCATCGCGGCCAGGGTCCATTCGCGGCGCACGCCGCCCTGGGCCTGCCACATCGCATACAGGTCGTAACCATGGAAAATGCCGCCCGGCGGCACCGCATCGGCGCGCGCCCGCAACAGCGATGGCGCCGTGGCGCTCAGAAAAGGCGGCAGCACGTCGCCGGGCGCCAGCATGAACGGCAGCGCGGGGCGGTACGAGACTTCGCCGTGGATGCTGGTGCCGGCGCGCTTGCGCGAGAAGGTCGCCGCCGTGATGCGCAGGCCTTCGGCATACTCGGTGAAAAACGCCATGTTGCGTCCATCCGGATCACCGGGCCGCAGCGCCGGGCCACCGGGGCGCAGGGTGCGGCGCAGGCCAGGCAGCGGGGTGCGCGCATGATAGCGGGCATGGTACAGGCCGAGCTCGAGCCCTTCGTCGGGCCGCCAGGTGGCGCCGAAGCCGAATTCCTTCGCTTTCGGCGTCAAGGTCGGCAGCCGCTTCTGGTAGACGCCGAGCGCGGTGCGGGCGCGGTCGCTCACCAGAGGTTGTCCGCTCATGACACGGTCGCACCCCTCCACCAGGTAGTCGCTCATCAACCACAGCGTGCCGCAGGCGTCGAGCGCGGACGGGCGGAAGGCGCTCTGGTAATAGGCTTCCAGCGCCAGGCTTGATCCGTGGCCGGCTCCTGGCTCGATGCGCCCGAACAGCATCGGCCGCGGCACGATGCTCTCGTTCGCGATCGGGGCCGCGCGGTGCAGTCCGGGCAGGTCGCGCGGATTGAGCGCCTCGAGCCCGCCCGGCGTCATCGAGCGCTCGCCCCAGGTCGTCGATTGCTGCCCGATGCGTCCCAGTACCGGCATCCCGGCCAGCTCAGCCTTGCCCTCGATCCAGGCGTCGAGCAGCGCGACACCGGAAAAACGCGACAGCCGCGGCATGCCCCTGTCCGACAGCGGCGCGCCCGCGCCGTAGCCGTTGACGACGTTGCCCCAGGGCCGGCCGTCGCGCGCCAGCCCGGCATCGTGCCAGGCCTTGATACGCACCAGCCCCGACCAGTTGCCGTCCGCCGCCGCGATGTCGAGCAAGGCACGGATCGCGCGCGAGGCGGCCTCACCCCTGGCGTAGTTGGTATTACCGTCGTCGGCGTTGCTCCCGTTACCGTAGCCCATCAGGCCAAGGGCGGGGGCATTCACATTGGTGAGGAGCTAGACCCTAGTCGAACTTAATGTGCACCCACGTGTCGAATAATGATCATGGAAAGCACTTTAGCGATTGGACACGCAGCGAAGCGGCTGGGAATCACGGTCAAGACGCTGCAGCGCTGGGAGCGTGAGGGACGACTGGTCCCGGCGGCGCGCCCCGCCAGCAACCGCCGGCGCTATACCGAGAGCCAGCTGCGCGCGGCGCTGGAGAGTCACGATGCTGCTGGCGCACCGGATCAGGATTGACTCCACGCTTGAACAACGCGGCTATTTCGCGCGCGCGGCCGGGACTGCGCGCCGGGTCTGGAACTGGGCGCTCGCCGAATGGCAGCGCCAGGCCGCCGCAGGCTGCAAGCCGAATGCGATGGCGCTCAAAAAGCAGTTCAACCGGATCAAGTATGCGGACCCGGCCTGGCTTGACGAGAACGGCCAGCCCTGGCTGCGCACCGTCCACCGCGACGCCCATGCGCAGCCCTTCACCAACCTCGCCAAGGCCTGGAGCCGCTACTTCGAGCAGCGCCGTGCAGGAACGCCGGCATACCCTCCGGTATTGAAGA
>NZ_JNNN01000002.1:0-49617 GCF_000735635.1 Massilia sp. LC238
CGTCACATGTGTATTAGAGACGGTCTGTGGTGGATTTGGCGGTTGGGGTGGCTGCTATGGCGTTGCCCGTTGCCTGGTCCTTGCTCGGCGCGGCCTTGGCGGCGGTGCCGCGCGCCGGCTTGTCGGCCAGCTTGAAGACCGCGACCAGCTGTGCCAGACGCGCGGCTTCTTCCTTCATCGATTCGGTCGCGGCCGCCGATTCCTCCACCAGGGTGGCGTTCTGCTGGGTGACGCTGTCCATGTCGGACACCGCGCGGTGCACTTGCTGGATGCCGCTCGCCTGTTCCTTGCTCGAGTCGACGATCTCGCCCATGATCGCGGTCACCCGGCCGATGCTGTCGACGATGCCGTTCATGGTGGCGCCGGCGCGGCCGGCCAGGTCGGCGCCCTGGGACACGCGCAGCGTCGAGTCGTCGATCAGTTCCTTGATCTCCTTCGCGGCCGCCGCCGAGCGCTGGGCCAGGCTGCGCACCTCGCCGGCCACCACGGCAAAGCCGCGTCCCTGTTCGCCGGCGCGCGCCGCTTCCACCGCCGCATTCAGGGCCAGGATATTGGTCTGGAAGGCGATGCCGTCGATGACGCCGATGATGTCGACGATGCGCGCCGACGAGGCGTTGATCGCACCCATGGTGTCCACCAGCTGGCCCACCATGGCGCCGCCCGGCTGCGCCACCGTCGAGGCGGCCACCGCGAGGCCGTTCGCCTCCTCGGCGCTGGCGGCGCTGTGCTGGACCGCGTGCGCCAGCTCGTTCATCGAGGAGGCGGTCTGCTCCAGCGCGGCCGCCTGGCTCTCGGTACGGCGCGACAGCTCCTGCGCTTCGCTCGCCATTGCCTCGCTTGATGCGCCGATGGTCGAGGTGCCGTCGCGCACCTGGCCGACGATCTGCGCCAGGCTGTCGCGCATGCGCAGCAAGGCATACAGCAGGCTGGACTGGTCACCCGGCCGCAGCGCGACCCGCACGTCCAGCTTGCGGGCGGCGATCTCGCCCGCCACGCGCGCGGCCTCGGCCGGCTCGCCGCCCAGGCGCCGGAACAGCGCGCGCGAACAGCATGGATGCCGCGATGCTGCCGGCAAGCGTCAACAGGCACAGGGTCACCAGCATATTAGTGCTGGCGGCCGCGCCCTCCAGCGCGTCCTGCGCCATGGTGTCGATGGCCTTGTGCTGCAGCGCCTGCAGCGCCGTCACCTTGTCCAGGTAGAGCTGGGTGGCCGGCACGAATTCGCGCTCGTACTGGGCCATTGCCTCGCCAGCCTGGCCGTCGGCTTTCAGTTTCATCACCCGGTCGCGGGTCTCGATGTAGCGCCCGCGCGCCTCGGCGATGGCCTCGAACAGCGCCTTTTCCTCCGGCGTGTCGAGCAGTTCGCCGACCTTGTCCTGCAGGACGCTGGTGCGCTGGCTCGACTCGAGGCTTTCGGCCGCGAAGGCCTTGGCCAGTTCCGGATCGCTCGAACGGGCGATCGCGGCGGTGCGCTTGGCCGACACCGAGGTGTTGAGCAGCCATTGCGAAGCCAGGCGCTCCTTGACCAGCGGACGCCGGGTGAGCGCTTCGGTTTCCTCGGACATGCGCTGCAGGCGCCAGATGGCGAGCGCGGTGGCAAGGGTCGAGATGATGATGACGAACGCAAACACGATGCGTAACTGGGCGCGGACACTGGACATGGCGTTGGACACTGCGTCTCCCGGTGGCTGGTGGGCTCCATGCCGGTGCGGCCTGTCCCGGTATGGGGCGGCCGGCGGCACGTCGATGAAGCGCGCCCTGGTGTCAGGACGCAATCCATTAACTTAAAGCAAAATATGGACCAGAAGTAATGAAGCGGATCAAAGTTTGCGTGACCAATGTTTCATAACAATTTCCGCATATCGAAGGCTGATTTAAATCGTTCTCCAAGGCCGGCAAAGCGGGTAGGCTCGGCATATGAACAGCGAATTCCCGACCCCATCCGGCTCCGTGCAGTGGCACCTGGGCCCCATCATCGACGCGCTGCGCACGTCGCGCGAATCCACCCACAACATCCGCCACCAGGGGCGCGTGCGCGAGCTGCCCTCGCGCGAAGTCCTCACCCAGGTGGTGGGCGGCGTCTCGGCGGCGCTGTTTCCGACCCATTACGGGCGGCCCGACCTGAACGACGAGAGCATCGATTATTTCGTCGGCGATACGCTCAACGTCACGCTCGACCGGCTGGTGGGACAGGTGCGGCGCGCGCTGCGCTTCGCTCCCCAGTTCGAGGAGGCCGACGAGGCCACCCTGGCGGAGCACGCGCAGGCGATCACGCGCGAGTTCGCCGCCAGCCTGCCAGGCATCCGTGCGCTGCTGGTGTCGGACGTGCAGGCCGCGCTGGCCGGCGACCCGGCCGCCAGCTCGGTGGCCGAGATCATGCTGTGCTATCCGGGCACCATCGCCATCCTCTACCACCGGCTGGCGCACTGCCTGCACCGCCTCGGCGTGCCCTTCCTGGCGCGCCTGATCGCCGACATCGGCCATTCGCTGACCGGCATCGACATCCACCCCGCGGCGCACATCGGCGGCAGCTTCTTCATCGACCACGGCACCGGCGTCGTCATCGGCGAGACCGCCATCATCGGCGAGCGGGTGCGCCTGTACCAGGCCGTGACCCTGGGCGCCAAGCGCTTCCCGGTGGACGCCAGCGGCGCATTGGTCAAGGGCGCGCCGCGCCATCCGATCGTCGAGGACGACGTGGTCATCTACGCCGGGGCCACGGTACTGGGACGCATCACGGTGGGCGCCGGCTCGACCATCGGCGGCAATGTCTGGCTGACCCAGAGCGTCCCCCCGGGCAGCAACGTGTCGCAGGCGCAGTCGCGCAATACCTGACGCAGGGTACCTGACGCAGGGTATCTGAGGCAGGCCGGCAGCCGGTGAGGGCATCGCGCCTTTGCTATCATGGCGCGATGTCTATCCTGCTTGTACCCGGCTACATGGCCGACGAAACGCTCTGGGACGACGTGGCCGGACCGCTCGAGAAGTTCGGGCCGCTCATGCACACGGACCTGCGCCATGATTCCTCCATCGAAGCGATGGCCGCCCGCGCGCTCGCCAATGCCCCTTGCAGCTTCATCCTGGTCGGCTTCTCGATGGGCGGCTATGTCGCCCGCGAGATCGCGCGCTTGGCGCCCGACCGGGTGCACGCGCTGGTGCTGGTCGCCACCTCCACGCGTCCCGATACGCCTTCGCTGCGGCAGAGCCGCGGCACGGTCGGCAAGGCCGCGCCCTCGGTGGCCTTCTCGGGCCTGAGCAAGACCGCGATCGCCACCTCGCTGCACCCGAAACAGGCCGCCAACGAAGCCCTGATCGAACGGGTGCGCGCGATGGGCGTGCGCCTCGGCGGCGAGGTGTTCCGGCGCCAGTCGGCGATCGTGCGTAGCAGCGACCGCGAGCGCCTGATTGACATCCGCTGCCCGACCCTGGTCATTGCGGCCGGACAGGACCGCTTGCGTTCGCGCGAGGAAGCCGAGGAGATGCATGCCGGGATCCCCGGCGCCGAATTCGCCCTCATCGAGGACAGCGGCCATATGGTGCCGATCGAGGCGCCGCAGGCGCTGCTGGCGATCGTCGAGCCCTGGATCGAGAAAGTGACGGCAGCCTAAGCCAGCGCAGAGGCCGACCAGGCGCGCAGGCCGCGGATCGCCTCTTCCTTGAGCTTGGCCTCGATCTCGATGTAGGGCGCGGCCAGGTAGGACGAGGGCATGGTCTCGATCAGGTCGGCATGCTGGCGGTCGTTGAAGCCTTCGCGGCCGTTCGAGATGTGCACCAGCTGGTGCGCGGGATCGGCCCAGGTTTCCCGGGCCTTGAGCAGCATGGCGCCCACGCTGGGGTCTTCGTAGCTGTCCAGCTTGTCGTGCACCACGTGGTGGTGGGCGTCGAATACCATCGGTACGCCGGCGCGCATGCAGATCTCGTAGATCTCCTGTGCCCCATACGCGTATTCGTCGTTCTCCAGTCCCAGGCGGCAGCGGATGGCGTCCGGCAGCAGGGCGATGCGCTCGACCAGCGCGTCGGCGCGATTGCCCTTGCCGCCGTGGATCTCGAGCAGGGCCCAGGGCGAGCGCGGCTGCGCCAAGAGGTCCATGATGTCGGCGTGCATCTGCAGGATCTTGACGCTGTTCGCCACCACGCCTTCCGAATCCGAATTCAGCACCACGAACTGGTCCGGATGCATCACCAGGCGGATGCCGCGTTCCAGCGCACGCCGGCCCGAGCGGCCCAGGGTCGTGGCGAAGGGCGCCAGCACCTCGCGCCCGATGTCTTCGTCGGCGAAGGGGAAAATCGAGGACGGCAGGCGGTACAGGCGGATGCCTTCGGCCTCGCAGTAGCGCAAGGCCTTGTCCAGGGTCTGGATGTTGTCGCGGTACAGGTCTTCGAGCAGCTTGCGCTGGGCGTCCAGGCTGTGCTCGAGCAGGCGCTTGCGCGTGACCGTGCGGTAGCGGACGTCTTTCGATGCGGTGATGCAGACGAGGCCGAGGTTCGGTTGCATGGTGTCCCGTGGTGTGGTGATGGCGCGCCCCAGTCTATCCAAATCGGCTTCCCCGGCGCGTTCGCTCAGGGTTTTCGGACCATGTTTCCGGGACAGCTCAGGGACAGGCTGGCGGACGCCCTCGATATCGGAACTTGGGCAGAATGTCCCGACTGGCGGCTGGTGCAGCTGGCCGCACGTCGGCACACCAATGCTCAACAGGAGGATTCCATGACCGATCAGGAACGCAATCAGCAGGACGCGCAGAACGCGCAAGGAAGCAATCAGCAGTCGGCCACGCGCAGCGACACGCTGGCGGAAGGCGGCGCGCGGCCGGTGAATGCGCCGCCCCGGCCGACCGGCTCGGAGATCGTCGGCGCGGCCGGCGGCACCGATGCCTCGGCAGCGGCGGCACATTCCGGCAACCGGGGACCGGGCGGGGCTGGCATGCGCCAGCAAGGGGCAGCGGAAGGTGTGCCCGGTACGCCAGGCGGCTCGCTCGGCGGTGGCGGCAGTCCGGCAGCCGGCGCGTCAGCCGGCGGCAATGCGATGGGCGAGGCCGCCTCGGCGGACGACACCCGCACCGGAACCGGCACCTCGTCCGGCCATGGCACCTCGGTGACCGGCGGCGACCCGAGCAGCGGCGCGACGCCGAACCCGGCCAAGCAGGGCGGCGGAGGCGGCGCCTCGACCTCCTGACGCGTGTGAAAGGTCAGCGCGGGCGGCCGAACACCTGGGTCCAATAGACGATGCCGCTGCGTTTTTCCGCAGTGACACCGTAGGCCGCGCCCATCTCGGTAAAGCCCGGGTTCATGATGTTGGCGCAGTGTCCCGGGCTGTCGAGCCAGCCGGCCACGGCTTCGTCGGGCGTGCTCTGGCCGAAGGCGATGTTCTCGCCGACGCGCTGCCAGGCATAACCGGCCCGCGTCGCGCGGTCGGCCGGCATGCTGCCGTCCTTGGCCTTGTGGCCGAAGTAGCGCCGCGCCGCCATGTCGCGGCTATGGGACAGCGCGGCTTCGCCCAACTGTGGGTTCCAGGTCACGGGCGGCGCCGCGGCGAACTGCCGGTTGCCGCAGCTGCGCGCGCTGGCCCGGGCCGCATTCACGCCGGCCAGGATGGCCTTGCCGGCCACGTGCCAGTCCGGAAAGGACTCGGACGGCAGCGGCGGCGCCGGACGGGCCAGGATCACGGTCCATTCCTTACCCTCGCGGTAACTGCCGACGGCCGAGAAGCGGGTGTCGAGCAGGGTGCGGCAATATTTTTCCTGCAGCACCGTCATCGCTTCCGCCGGGGTTTCCGGACCGTTGACGCTGACCGATACGGCGCGCTCGGCGGCAAAGCCGGCATGCTCGAGCGCCAGCTCGATGAAGGTACCTGCGCCGATGCGCACCCGCGCCAGTGCAGGGTGCGCCACCAACGGCGCGGCCGGCGCGGCCGCGCGGCCCGCGCAGCTGCCTGGCGCGCTGCGGTAGGCATTGACCAGGGTGGTGAGCTGCTCGGCGCCATAGCTTGGTGCGGGCAAGGCAGTCGCCATGCCGGGCCACGCGGCGAGCGCGAGCAGCAGGGGCAGCGCGGCGCGTCCCGCCAGCCTGGCGGCACGGCGCGAAAGAAATGGCAGAGTCAGGATGTTCGTTGGCAAGATCAGCCCCAGCCGCGCAAGCGGCCATGTATCGATAGGCAATTGACAGGAAACTAAGCCGGCCCCAAAGCAAAAACGCCGACCACAGGTCAGCGTTTTCGAAGCCGGAAAGACAGGGTGACGCATCTGTCCGATGCACCCACTATAGCAGCGCCGCCGGCGCCTGCAAAGCGCTGCGCTGTAACAAGCCGCAACAAGCAGGCGCCGCTACAGGCGCGTCAGCGGCGGGCCGCCCGGCTCGCCCAGCCAGGTGGTCTCGAAGCGCTTGCGCGCCGCCGCCAGCGCAGGCTTGTCGCCCCGTTTCTGGTAGACCTCGATGAGGCCGCGCAAGGCCCAGCCGTTGCTCGGCGTGCGCGCCAGCGAGTCACGGAACACCTGTTCGGCATCATCCAGCTGGCCGGTACGCAGCAGTACCGCGCCCAGCGACTGGCGCACCGGGTAATACCAGTAGGGCGGCTCCATATAGGGCAGGCCGTCCTGCACCGCGATCGCTTCGCGGTAGGCGCTGATGGCGTCAAGCGCATTGCCGCGTGCGTCGGCGAGCCGGCCCCGGGCGACCGCGCGCGCGGTCTGGACAATTTCGCGCGCCGGGATGTTCCATTCCGCGATCGGCTTGAAGTCCGCAGTGCGCTCGAGGCGTTCGAGCGCCGCGATTTCGCGGGCGCCTTCGGCCTGCATGCCCTTGCGCGCGAAGCCGACGGCGCGGGCGTAGTGCCACATCGCCTTGACCAGCACGAAGTCGGGGCCGGGGTCGGGCAGCGCCACCAGCGTGTCCGGCGAGCTGAACTGCACATGCGAGAAATAGGGCGCGGACTTTACCGGTTGCAGGCTGGGAAAGCCCTTGAGCAGCTCGGGGCTGATCGATTTGTCGAGCTTGCCTGCCGCCTCGAGCGCCGTGCGGCCGTCGCCGCCCATCAGGGCCGAGACCATCACGAAATGGATGTTGTGCGGATAGTAGGCGCCGCGGTACACCGGGTCGCTCGGCGAGCGCCGGAAGTATTGCTCGTCGACGGCAATCGCCTCGCGGTTCGATTCCAGCGCCTCGCGGTACATGCCGAGCCGGTAATAGATGTGCGAAGGCATGTGGACGACGTGTCCGGCCCCCGGAATCTGCCGGGCCAGCACCTTTGCCGCCGGCAGCGCCCGTTCCGGCTGGCTCGAGGCTTCGACCGCGTGGATGTAGTAGTGGGCGGCGCCCGGGTGGCTCGGGTTGCGCTCCAGCACGCGCTCGAGGGCGGCTACCAGGTCGGCGGTACGGTTCTTGGGCTGGGTGCCGCCGGCCTGCCAGTAATCCCAGGGTGACAGGTCCATCAGCGATTCGGCATACAGCACCTGGATGGTGTCGTCGTTCGGGAAGGCGCGCGCGGCCTCGCCCATGGCATCGGCATAGGCCTTGTCGAGCGGCGCGCGGTCGGCGGGCGGCTGGGCCTGGTAGCGGCGCGAGACGGCGCGGATCAGGGCCTGTTCCGGCGGCGTGGTCTTGCCTGCCAATGACACCGCGCGCGCGGCCGCGGCGGCGGCAGGCCCGGCGGCTTCCGGGAACATGGGTGCGTTGATGTTCGGGCCCAATACCAGCGCCTCGCCCCAGTAGCACATGGCGCAGCCGGGATCGTGCTGCTGCGCCGCGCGGAAGGCGCGTGCTGCCTCTGCATGGTTGAAGGCAAAGCTCAGGCGCATGCCCTGGTCGAAATAGGCCTGGGCGCGCTGGCTGCCGGTGGTGACCGGAACGTGCAGGCTGCCGAGCTTGGCATACAGGGGCGGGGCGGCCTCGCTTGTCGTCTTGCCCTGGCTCGGCACTGTCTGGCCCGGCTTGAAGGGCGTCGTCTCCGCCTGGGCGAGCACGAGGCGCTCGAGCAGCGGCGGACGGCCGGTACGCGCCGGGGTGCAGACGGCGCCGGGCGCGAACAGGGGATCGAAGGCCTGCTTGTCAGTGTCGCGCTTGTCCGGAGCGGGGCCGGCCGTAGCCAGGGACAGGGCTGCCAGGGCTGCAAGCGCGTCTGCCCCGCTTGCGCCCATGATGGTGAGGATGCGTGCGGGTCTCATCGTTTCCCCCGGTATGGCGACACTGGCGTTTTGTTTTGACGCGGCGCCTTGGCATCAAGTTCTGGAGGTCCGACAGCCCCTGTGCCTTGTTTGCGCGAGATCAAAGTTCATACGGGCGTCATACAGGATTGTTAAGCTGAATTTCTTAATGGAAACTCTTCAGGCGCTTGTTGCACTCAGGACGGAAGTGTTTGCCTTTTAAAGCCGACGGGAACACAATTAGATTCCTGTAATAAACACAAAACGGGACCAGCCCGGCAGGCACCACAAGGGGCAAACGCAGCGCATCCAGCAAGGAAGTCGAGGCACCATGACGCAAGCCATGTCGTTGTACAGGAACCACGTCCTGCTCTTATCGCAGAGTTTCTTCATCAAGGACAACCGGGCCGAGCTGCTCCTGCACGCCCATAAATACGACTTCGACATCCTGTTCTTCGACGACGTGTCGCGCTTCGTCGAGGCGGTGGCCGGGGACGGCGGCGACAACCTGTACGTGATCGACCTCGATGCCCTGCACAACATGCAGGCCGACATGCCGGAGGGGCGCCGCACCCTGATGCTGGGCGAACTGCTGCAGCGCCTGCCCGCCGACCATCGTTATGTCTACCTGCAGAGCGCACGCCAGGGCAGCCGTTTCCTGCTGCAGCAGCGCCTGGTCGACAGCAACTGCCTGGCCTATGCCGAAAAGCCGATCCCCAACGACGTGTTCGTCGACAAGCTGTTCAACCTGTTCGTGCAGAAGAAGCGCGGCGACCCCGTGCGCATGGTCGTGCTGGGCGAGGTGCCGGGACTGGACGAGGCACGGCTAGCGCAGCGCAGCGTCGAGGTGATCCGCCATCCGGACGCCTACACCCTGCACCTGCGGGTCAAGGAGCTGCAGCCCGACCTGGTGCTGGTGACCGATGGCGAATACCAGCGCACCGAAGCCATCGTGCGGGTGCTGCAAAGGAATATCGAAGCCGACCCGGTGCGCGAGATCGCCCTGCTGCAGTGCCGTCCGGATCCGGCGCTGGCCCGGCGCGCGCTGGCCGACGGCTTCGACGCCGTGCTGGCGAACGGCGAGCCCGGCTTGCTGGAGGCCCAGCTGGTGAACCGCAGCAACAAGATCCGCATCAACAAGGACCTGATCGGGAAGGACCGCGCCACCGGCCTGCTCAACAAGGTCGGCCTGCAGAAGAAGGCGCAGGCGCTGGTGCGGCGCGCCGCCCAGGAGGGCTGCGAACTGGCCTTCGGCGTCATCGACATCGACAAGTTCAAGCCCATCAACGATACCTGGGGACACCACTTCGGCGACATCGTGATCAAGCGCCTGTCCCTGCTTCTTGCGCCGCAGCTGGGCGAATCGGACCTGCTCAGCCGCTTCGGCGGCGAGGAATTCGTCGTGGTGTTCTGGGATTGCAACCGGGAGGAGGGCAGGCGTCGCCTGGACGCCATGCGCCAGGCCTTCTGTGCCACCCCCTTCGAAGTCGGCCCCGGCGACCTGCGCCATTTTTCCTTCAGCGGCGGGGTGGCGGCCTATCCGGAGTGCCGCAGCGAGAACGAACTGTTCCTGCGCGCGGATGCCATGCTCTACGTGGCGAAGCAGGGCGGGCGCAACCGGATCTGCGCGGAGGAACCCGGCCTGCAGTGCGCCTGAAGCACAGCCGATGAAAAAACGCCAGCCGCAGCTGGCGTCGACACGCGCTGCAGGCTGGGCTTACTCGGCGGCCTTGGCCTGGTGGGCCTGCAACTGTTCGCGCAGCTGCTGCGGACCCGAGTGCGTGTAGTCCTTGTTGAACTCGGCCTTGACCAGCTTCTGGACCTGCGGATCGAGCTTGGTCCTTAGCACGCCCAGGAAGTCCGGCGAGGCGGAGATGAGCAGCTGCTGGTAGCGGCCCTCGTTCTGCGCTTTCAGCAGGTAGGTCGCCACGTCCTTTGCGAACAGGTCGGCCGCGTGCTGGTCGGGCGTCTGCGCCGGCTGATACAGCTTGTTCGGCGCCCCGGCCTTGGCATTGTGGGCCATACCCGCGCCTTCGTTTCCGCCGATGTTGTGGCGGCTGCCGGAAGCCGCGGTCGGGTCGAGCCGGTCGGTTTCGGTGTCCACGGTGCGCAGCTGCGCTGCGGAGTTGACCATGTCTTCGATTTCCTGCAACGGTTGCGCCGGATCGGACTCGGCGAAAAACCTTGCGCGGCCATTGTTGGCCGAAAGAATCCAGGTTGTTGGCATGCTACCCCCTGTCAGTAGTGAATCGTTAGTATCGTTCTCAGGCGGCCAGAAGTGGCGCCCGGAAACAAGGTATGGCGCGGCAATCGGCATGCGACTCCCGTGCATGTCGATCAGGCTATGAACCCAGTATATCGCCGCTTCCGGAACCCCGGCGCACCGACGCGGCCCTGCCGTGCGTGCGCATGAGCATCGGGAAAAACAGGGCTGGAATTCCGACGTCGCTGGCCTAAGCTGGAGGAACCCGGCGCCGAATCTTCCCGTCTCCCTCCGTGTCCAAGCATGCACCCGCTGCCGGGTATTTCTCAGGAGACTGCCATGACCCAACCCAGTACTTCCACCCCCTCGCCACGCCAGCCGCCCGACGCCACCGTTCCCGACTATGCCGCCATCAAGCAGCGCCAGCAGGCCACGTGGGCGAGCGGCGACTTCGCCATCATCGGCGTCACGCTGCAGATCGTCGGCGAGTCGCTCGCCGAAGCCGCCGACGTCCGTGCCGGCGAGCGCGTGATCGACATCGCGGCCGGCAACGGCAATGCCACGCTCGCCGCCGCCCGCCGCTTCGCGCGCGTGACCTCGACCGACTACGTGCCGGCCCTGCTCGACAAGGGCCGCGCACGCGCCGCGGCCGAAGGCCTGACGGTCGAGTTCCGCGAAGCCGATGCCGAGGCCTTGCCCTTCCACGACGGCAGCTTCGACGTCGCGCTGTCGACCTTCGGGGTGATGTTCACCCCCGACCATGCGCGCTGCGCCGGCGAAATGATGCGGGTGGTACGCGGCGGCGGGCGCATCGGCATCGCCAGCTGGACGCCGGAGGGTTTCATCGGCCAGCTGTTCAAGACGGTCGGGCGCCATGTGCCGCCACCGGCCGGCCTGGTGTCGCCCGCCATGTGGGGCAAGGAAGACTATCTGCGCCAGCTGTTCGGCGCTGATGCCGCCAGCATCCGCGCCCAGCCGAAGATGTTCAACTTCCGCTACGCGTCAGGCGCGCACATGATCCAGGTGTTCCGCGACTACTACGGACCGGTGCACAAGGCTTTCGCCGCGCTCGACCCGGCTGGCCAGCAGGCCTTGGAGCAGAACATGCTTGCCTTGCTCGACCGTCACAACACGGCAGGCGACAACTCGCTGGTGGTGCCGGCCGAGTACCTGGAAGCCGTCATCATCAAGCGCACGCCCGAGGTCCTTCACTAAGCTTGCGTTCCGCCGCCGCCGTGCGCACGCATGGCGGTTGGTGGCAGGCCGGCGCGGCAGTACAATCGAAGGCATCCAATCGAGAAAGGGTGCCATGCGTTCTGCCGCCGCCGTCTTGTCCTCCCTCCTGCTCGCCGCCCTGCCGGCCAGCGCCCAGACCGAAGTGCGGATCGGCACCGCTTCGCCGCTGTCGGGTCCCGGCGCCCACCAGGGCAAGGACATCGAGAACGGCGCCCGCATGGCGATCGACGAGCTGAACGCCAAGGGCATCGCGATCGGCGGCAAAAAGATCAAGTGGGTGCTGCAGGCGGAGGACGACGCCAGCGACCCCAAGACCGGCACGGCGGTGGCCCAGAAGCTGGTCGATGCGCGCGTGGCGGCGGTCGTCGGGCACCTGAACTCGGGGCCGACGGTGCCGGCCTCGAAGATCTATGCCAGCGCCGGCATCCCGCAGATCTCGCCGGCGGCTACCACGCCGGTGTACACGAACCAGGGCTACAAGACCGCCTTCCGGGTGGTGGCCAACGACAACCTCATCGGGCGCACGCTGGCGCGTCATGCGCTCGGCACGCTCAAGGCCAAACGGATCGCCGTGATCGACGACCGCACCGCCTTCGGCCAGGGCCTGGCGGACCAGTTCGCGCGCGAAGTGCGCGGCAGCGGCGGCGCCGCCATCGTCAGCCGCCAGTTCACCCACGACAAGGCGACCGACTTCAGCGCCATCCTGACCCAGATCCGCGCCCAGCGCCCGGATGTCATCTTCTACGGCGGCATGGACGCGGTGGCCGGTCCCATGCTCAAGCAGATGAAGACGCTCGGGGTGCAGGCGAGATTCGTGTCCGGCGACGGCGTCTGCTCGGAAAAGCTGCCGCTGCTGGCCGGCGACGCGCTGGGCGACGACAAGGTGTTCTGCGCGGTCGCGGGCGGCGTCACCGGCGCCCAGGAGGCGCGCTTCAACGCATTTAACGAGCGCTTCCGCCAGCGTTACGGCACGCCGGTCGAAACCTATGCGCCCTATGCCTACGACGCGGTGATGGTGTTTGCCGGCGCGATGCAGAAGGCCCAGTCGACCGAACCCGCACGCTTCCTGCCGGCGCTGGCAGCCATCCGGCACGAAGGCGTCACCGGCAGCATCGCCTTCGATGCCAAGGGCGACCTGCGCGATGCCGCGATGACCCTGTACACCTACCGCCAGGGCAAGAAGGTCAAGCTGCAGATGGTGCGCGGAAAATAATCCCGGCAGGACAGGAAGCCCGTATTGACAGGGCTTCTTAAACAACATGCATACAAAAATGGCCTTGGCATTGCTCCTCCAGTTCGATTAGGATCGTTCGGTTCCCAACACCAACAATCTGGAAATCTGGAGAGAGAGAGATGAAACCTAGCCTGTGCAGCACCTTGATCGCGGGCCTGTTCGCGGTGGCGTCCCAAGCCGGCGCGTACGAAGCGCCGGCGACGCCCAACACCGTGGCGCCATCGGCGGCAGCCGCCGCAGCCGCATCCGGCATCGACGTCGCCGCGATGGACACCGGCGTGCGCGCACAGGACGACTTCTTCCGCTATACCCAGGGCAAATGGCTGAAGGACGTCGACATTCCGTCGGACCGTTCCAGCTGGAGCGCCTTCAGCATCGCGCAGGAGCGCGTCGAGCAGCAGGTCAGCGCCATCATCGGCGAAGCAGCAAGCCAGAAGAACGCCAAGGCCGGCTCGGAAGCCCAGAAGATGGGCGACTTCTACACCAGCTACGTGGACGAGAAGCGCCGCAATGAACTCGGCCTGGCGCCGCTCAAGGCGGAACGCGCCCGCATCGATGCGCTGAAGGACAAGCGCGAGCTGGCCGCCCTGATGGCGCGCTTCGACCGCATCGACGTCGGCGGCCCGCTCGGCATGGGCGTCGGCCAGGACAACAAGGATTCGACCCGCTACATCATGGGCATCTCGCAGTCGGGCCTGGGCATGCCGAACCGCGACTACTACCTGCAGGACGAAGCGCGCCTGAAGGACATCCGCACCAAGTACCAGGCGCACATCGGCAAGATGCTGGCACTGGCCGGTCACCAGGACGCCGACGCCAAGGCTGCCCGGATCGTGGCGCTGGAAACCGAGATCGCGCGCTCGCAGTGGAGCGCGGTGGAGAACCGCGACCCGGTCAAGCGCTACAACAAGCACACCCTGGCCCAGCTGCGCACCCTGGCCCCCGGCATCGACTGGGACGCCTACCTGAAGGGCGTGGGCGCGGCCGGCAAGGTCGATGCCGTGATCGTCAGCCAGCCCAGCTATGTGGCCGCGCTCGACAAGCTGATCGCCGCGACGCCGCTGGACACCTGGAAGTCCTACTTCGAATTCCGCCTGCTGAGCGCCTATGCGCCTTACCTGTCGCAGCCTTTCGTCGACGAGGGCTTCGCCTTCCGCGGCGGCGTGCTGGGCGGCGCCACCGCCAACCGCCCGGTCGAGAAGCGCGCGATCGCCGAGATCAACCGCAACCTGAGCGAAGTGGTGGGCAAGGCCTACGTGGCCCAGCATTTCCCGCCGGAGCGCAAGCAGCAGGTGCTGGACATGGCGAAGAACTTCATCACCGCCTTCGGCGAAGGCATCGACCAGCTGGAATGGATGTCGCCGGAAACCAAGAAGCAGGCCCACACCAAGCTCTCGAAGATCAACGTCAAGATCGGCTACCCGGACAAGTGGCGCGACTACTCGGGTCTGAAGATCGTGCGCGGGGACCTGGTCGGCAACGTGATGCGCTCGCGCGAGTTCGGCCATGACTACATGATGAACCGCCTCGGCAAGCCGGTCGACCGCAGTGTCTGGAGCATGTCGCCGCAGACCGTCAACGCCTACTACAGCCCGACCCTGAACGAAGTCGTGTTCCCGGCCGCGCGCCTGCAGTACCCGCTGTACGACGCCAACGCCGAACCGGCGGTCAACTACGGCTCGGTCGGCATCTCGATCGGCCACGAGATCAGCCACGCCTTCGATGACAAGGGTTCGCAGTACGACGGCGACGGCAACCTGCGCAACTGGTGGACCGAGGAAGATGCGAAGCAGTTCGCGGCACGCGGCAAGGTGCTGGTGTCGCAGTACGCCGGCTACAGCCCGCTGCCGGGCTACCACCTGAACGGCGAACTGACCCTGGGCGAGAACATCGCCGACAACGCCGGCGCCATCATGGCCAGCCGCGCCTACAAGATCTACCTGAAGGGCAAGCCCGGTCCGGTGATCGACGGCTTCACCGCCGAGCAGCGCATCTTCATGGGCCTGTCGCAGGCACGCAAGGGCAAGGCGCGCGACGCGGCCCTGATCTCGCAGGTCAAGTCGGATCCGCACTCGCCGTCGGAATTCCGCGTCAACGGCAGCCTGCGCAACCACCCGGGCTTCTACGAAGCCTTCGACGTCAAGCCGGGCGACAAGATGTACCTGGAGCCGAAGGACCGCGTAATCTTCTGGTAATCCTGGGAACGGCGCGGCCGCTTGCATGGCCGCGCCCATCGGCGATAATGCAGGTCGTCTACGCATTGTCAGCTGATTTCCCATGCATTACACCCTCGAGGACATTGTCCGCCAGTTCGACTCGGCCACCTTCGCGCGTGGCGAGCGCTATGCCCGCCAGGGCATGGTTGTCGATGTCGACTTCTTCGACAGGATGATCACGGGCGAGGTCGAGGGTAGCCACAACAATGTCTACGAGCAAACAATCTACGTCGAAGCCGGCCGCCACGGCATCAGCTTCGACAGCGATTGCAGCTGTCCGGTGGGAGGCGACTGCAAGCATGTCGTCGCCGTGCTGCTGCATGGCCTGGAACAGCGCAAGGCCGGCGCGCGTAGCGGCTTGCCGCCAGTGGCCGAGCAATGGCTGCAGCAATTCGCCATGTTGCAGTCCTGTGTGCAGTCCGGCCCGCCGCCAGCGCCGAAAGAGCGGCTCATCTACGTCCTGGCCCCCGAACACGGCGCCGGCATGCCGCGCCTGCACCTGTGCCGGGCGCGCCTGCGCAAGGACGGCAGCATCGGCGGCGCCACCATCCAGAACGAGACGTATCCCCTTCTCGCCACCAGACCTGCCTATGTCGCGGCCGAGGACGAAGAGCCGATCCGCTTGATCGCTGGCTTGCATGCGGGACGCCGTTACCTCGAAGCAGCCAGGCCGGCTGGCAGACTGGGCGCGCGCTTGCTCGATCAGTTGTGTGCCGAAGGCAGGCTGTGGTGGGCGGAATCGAGCGCGAGCATCAGGCGCGGCGACCTGCTCCTGGTCCGGCCGGGACCGCAATGCGGTGCGCAATTGTGCTGGCATCCGAACGACGAGGATGGATCGGTCGAGCTGAGCTGGCGATGCGCGGATGGCAGCGCGGTGGGCCACGTCCTGGCGACCGAACCGATGCGCTACTTCAAGGATGGCCTGCTGGGCGAACTCGTGCCGCCCGCTGCGCTCGCGGCGCTGCCGCCGGGGGCGCTGCAGAAACTGGTCGATGCGGCGCCTCGCCTGGCGCCGGAGCAGCGCGCTCCCATGGCCGAGCGTTTCGTGGCGCTGGGACTGGACCGCATCCTGCCGCCGCCGCAAGCGCTGCAGACCCACCGGCGCGCCGATCTCCTGCCGACGCCCTTGCTGGTGCTGGACAGCCTGGGAGCGAGCGCGCGCGGCAGGCTGCACTGGCATGACCATGCCATGCTGTTCTTTCACTACGACGGCATGCCGGCCGAAGAGGGGGAGACCGAGCTGCGCAGGATCGAGGATGGCGTTGTCGAACTCATCGAGCGCAATGTGCAGGCGGAAGCCGCGGCGCAGGCCATGCTTGCCGAGCTCGGCTTCGCCGCGCCGGATGCGCAATCGGTGCTGGCGGACTATCCCGGCGCGCTGGTGCTGCCGGCCGAGGCGGCATGGGTGGACTTCGCCCGGCATGGCGTGATGCGCCTGCGCGCGGCCGGCTGGGAGATCGAGTTTGGCGGCAACTACCGCTACGAACTGCTGGAAGTGCAGGAGTGGTACGCGGAACTGAACGAGGAAGGCGAGGGTGCAGGCGCCTGGTTTGCGCTCGAACTCGGCGTGCTGGTCGATGGCCGGCGCCATTCGCTGCTGCCCCTGCTGCTGGAAATGATTCGCGAGGCGCCCCGGGAGTTCGACGCCGCTGCGCTGGCGGCCCGCGACGACGACGGCGCACTTGTGGTCGAGCTGTCGGACTTCACCCGCGTCGCCTTGCCATGGAGCCGTGTCAAGCCCATTCTCGCCACCCTGGGCGAGTTGTATTTCAGCGATCGCATCGGGGAGGCGCTGCGCCTGCCCGTCATGGACGCCGCGCGCCTGGCCGAGCTGGACGAGGTGGCACAGCTGCGCTGGATGGGCGGCGAGCGCCTGCGCGAGCTGGGCCGGAAGCTGGAGGACTTCAAGGGAATCCGGCAAGTCGATTCCCCCGCCGGCCTGCAGGCGACGCTACGCCCCTATCAGCAGACGGGTCTGTCCTGGATGCAGTTCTTGCGCGAGTACGGCTTCGGCGGCATCCTGGCCGACGACATGGGACTCGGCAAGACGATCCAGACCCTTGCCCACATCCTGGCCGAGAAGGAAGCCGGCCGGCTCGATGCCCCGGCGCTGGTGGTGGCGCCCACCAGCCTGATGGGCAACTGGCAGGCGGAAGCCGCCAGGTTCGCACCGGGATTGCAAGTGCTTCTCCTGCACGGCAAGGAGCGTTCGGCGCAGTTCGACCGGATCGCCGGCGCCGACCTGGTGCTCACCACTTACCCGCTGCTGGCGCGCGACGAGGAAGCGCTGCGCCGGCATCGCTACCATCTGTTGATCCTGGACGAGGCGCAGTACATCAAGAACAGTCGCTCCAAGGCGGCCCAGAGTGCCCGCCTGATCGAGGCAAGACATCGCTTGTGCCTGACCGGAACGCCGGTCCAGAATCACCTGGGCGAATTGTGGTCGCAGTTTCATTTTCTGATGCCGGGATTGCTGGGTGAGGAGAAAGCCTTCAACGCGGCGTTCCGCAAGCCGATCGAACAGCAGGGTGACAGCTTGCGCAGGGACCTGCTGGCGCGGCGTGTCAGGCCGTTCATGTTACGGCGTACCAAGGACAAGGTGGCGACCGAGCTGCCCCCCAAGACGGAGATCGTGCTGCCGGTCGAGTTCGGTGTGGCCCAGCGTGATCTCTATGAAACCGTGCGGCTGGCGATGGATCGCAAGGTGCGCGACGAGATCGACCGCAAGGGATTTGCGCGCAGCCAGATCGTGATCCTGGACGCCTTGCTCAAGCTGCGCCAGGTGTGCTGCGATCCGCGCCTGCTCAAGATCGCAGGAGGACGGGCCGACTCGGCGAAGCTGGGCGTGCTGCTCGAATTGCTGGAGACCTTGCTGAGCGAGGGGCGCAAGATCCTGGTGTTCTCCCAGTTCACCAGCATGCTCGCCCTGATCGCGGAAGAATTGCGTGCACGTTCAGTCGAGTTCGTGATGCTCACCGGCGACACGGAAGACCGCAGCGCGCCGGTCGCCGCCTTCCAGCAGGGCCAGGCGGGGGTATTCCTGATCAGCCTGAAGGCGGGCGGCGTCGGGCTCAACCTGACGGCTGCCGATACGGTCATCCACTACGATCCGTGGTGGAACCCGGCCAGCGAAAATCAGGCCACCGACCGCGCCTGGCGCATCGGCCAGGAGCAGCCGGTGTTCGTCTACAAGCTGATCGCCCGCGGTACCGTCGAAGAAAAAATCCAGGACATGCAGCGTCGCAAGGGGGCGCTGGCGAAGGGCTTGCTGGAGGCCGATGGCGGCCTGGCGCCCGCCATCGGCGTGGATGAGCTGCAGGCGATCTTCGCGCCGCTTCCGCCCTGATATCCGGAAGCGGCAGGTCGCCGTTCAATCCTGAATGGCCGCCGCAGGCACACCGGCCCGCGACCGCTTCGCGCCGTACATGTCCTGGTCTGCACGCGACATCAGCTCCTGCACGGTGTGGCCGTCATCGGGGTAACTGGCGACCCCGATGCTGGCCGAGACCGCCAGTACCAGCCCGTCGCCCAGGTTGAAGGGGACGGACAGTGCCTGGCCGATCTTGTCTGCCACCGGTGCTGCGTCCACCGGCAAGACGATATCCTCGAGCAGGACCACGAATTCGTCGCCGCCCAGGCGAGCCACGGTATCGCTGTCGCGCATGCAGGCCCCGATGCGGCGCGCGACTTCTTGCAGCAGGCGGTCTCCGGCCAGGTGACCGTGCAGGTCGTTGACCTGCTTGAAACGGTTCAGGTCAATGAACAGCAGCGCCAGCCTGGTATGGTGGCGCTGGGCGCGTGCGAGCGCCGTGGCGAGGCGGTCGTGGAACAGGCGCCGGTTGGGAAGGTGCGTGAGCTCGTCGTGCATCGCCATGAAGTGCAGGCGGGCCTGCATCTGCTTGCGCTGGACGGCGGCGGCAAGCTGGTCGGCCACGAACATCAGCAGGCTGCGGTCCTGGCCGCGGTATGTGGCGCCATCGTTCCCGCTGTGCAGGGCGAATACACCCAGCGTGTCCTGTGCAGCCCGCAGCGGCACCGCCAGCATGCATACGCCCGGCGCCGGCGCCGCGCCGTCCGCCTCGTCGGAGGGCCCCAGCAGCAGCGGCGCCTGCCTGGCCAGCACCTCGTCGCACAGGAGGCGCATCGGTTCGTCGAGTCCTGGGGCGCAGGCCCGGTAGGCAAAGCGCGCCGCGCCGGCCGCTTCATCGGACAGGGCCACCGCGCACCCGGCTGCGGGCAGCAGCTCGCCGACGATCTCGTGACTGCAGCGGAACAGGCCCGGCAGGTCGTCGCTCGCGTGGACGGCTTCGGACAGCGCATACAGGGCTGCCTGCATGGCTTGCGCCTGTTTCAGTTCGGTGATGTCGCGGGCGACCGCTATCCGTACCTGGTCGGCTTCCGACCAGCGTGCCGACCACATGATGTGGACGATGCCACCGTCCTTGCGCAGGTAGCGGTTCTCGAAATGAATGTGGGACCGGCCCTCCATGACGGCCTGTGCGGCGGCCAGGGTGCGCTCGCGGTCCGCAGGGAACACCAGCTCGACCACTTTCTTGCCCACCATTTCATGTTGGGTGTAGCCAAAGATGCGTTCGCAAGCCGCGCTGACGAACACGAACCTGCCTTCCGCATCGACCACGCAGACCGCGTCGAGCAGGAGACCGGTAAAACTGCTTACCTGAGCGTCTATCGGATATCCCATATGGGGATATTCTATAGGGGCGGCAGGCCAGCGGACCCATGCGGCATAAATTTTTATTTCCCCGGGATGCGCGGGGCAGGCGGCATGATCAGCCGTTCGTCACCGCCGGGGCCGCGATCAGCTCGACGCGGTTGCCGAACGGGTCTTCGATGCCGGCGCGGCGCCGGCCATTGACCTGGACTTCTTCGCGCACTTCCACCCCGCGCTCGCGCAGCAGGGCGCAGTAGTCCTCGAAGTCCTCGACGGCGAAGGCCGGGTGTGCCTTCTTGGCCGGCACGAAGCCGGCCTGGCCGCCGATGTGCAGCTGGCTGCCGCCGGCCAGGAACCACGCGCCGCCCGAGGCATTCAGCGGGGCCGGCTTGGGGATCTCGGTCAGTCCCAGCACGCCGCCATAGAAGGCACGAGCGGCCTCGTCGGCGCCCGGGGGCGTGGCAACCTGGACGTGGTCGATTCCGGCGATATGGGGCATGGCGTTCTCCGCAGTGGTTGAGCGATGCGGCATTATCGCATCCGCCTGCCGCCCTTGCTGCTGCACGGGGTCTGGAACCAAGCAGTCTTGCCTCAGGTCTTAATTCCGATGTCTTTGACGTAGCCATGCCGACGCGCGGCATGCCTGCAAGGGGTGGACGAGCATGGGTGTGCATGACGACACCATTCCGGCGGAACTGGAGAAATCCTGCGCACAGGAGCAGATCCATCTGCTGGGCACCATACAGTCCTACGGCTTCCTGATGGCGGTGGACGTGGCGAGCCGCTGCATTGTCCAGGTCTCTGCCGGCATCGTGCGCCACTGGCCCGGGCTGCAGGACGCCGCTGTGCTGCTCTCGCAGCCGCTCTCCGACTGGGTGGCCGCCACCGCGGGACCCGATGCGCCCGATCTCGCCGCGCTGCCGGCAACCCATCCCGCGGCCATGCCCTGGCGCCCCCGCTTCGAGCAGACCGGCCCCGTGCAGGCGCAGCAGATCGCGCAATGGGAATGCCTTGGCCACCGGGTTGGCGGGGTGGCGGTGCTCGAATGGCTGCCCCTGAACGGCAGTGTGGATGAGCTGTTGCGGCAGAACCAGGTATTTGCCTATTTCGGAGAGGTCATCGCCCGCCTGCGCCGCGCCGAGGGTCTCGAGGCATTCTTTCGCGAATGCGTGAAGGTGATGCAGGGCATCAGCGGTTTCGACCGGGTGATGATCTATCGCTTCCTGCCGGACGGCAGCGGCGAAATCGTCGCCGAACATACTGCCCCGGAGTATCAGCAGAAATACCTGGGCTTGCGCTTTCCCGCGTCCGACGTTCCCAGCCAGGCAAGGCGGCTCTACCTGACCAACAAGCTGCGCGTGCTGGCCGATGTCGAAGCCTCGATGGATGCGCTGCTGCCTCCCGCACTGCCCAATGGCGAAGCGCTCGACCAGAGCCACTGCCTGTTGCGAGGCCTGTCCCCGGTGCACCTGGTCTACCTGCGCAACATGGGTGTGCGGGCGACGCTGACCCTGTCGATCGTGTTCGACGGCAAACTGTGGGGGCTGATCGCCTGCCACCACCATCATCCCGGACGCCTCCGCTCGAGATCAGGGAAGGCATGCGCCAGCTGTCGGAGCTGCTGGCGGAAATCGCCAACATGCGCATCGAGTCCCTGTCGCGCCTGGAGGCGGTCCAGCATCGCCTGATGCTGGACGGCTTGCTGAACGAGTTCCACCAGGCCTTGATCCAGGATGGCGACATTCCCAACCTGCTGGAATTGTGGATGCCCAGGCTCTTGAAGGCATTCCATGCGAACACCATGGGCGTGCAGATCGGTACGCTCGCCTGCGTCGGCGGACCGGGACAGCGGCGGGGTTCCACCCACCAGATCCTCGACGAGGTGGCGGCGCGCCTGGATAGCCAGGATCGCAGCCCGCACGAAGGCATGTGGGACGACCTGTTGAGCTCGAAAAAACATGCGCTGGACTTCCTGCCGGAGGCGGCGGGCCTGTTGCTGGCGCAGCGCTACGAGGAAGACATCATCTTCTGCTTCATGACCCGGCAGGAAGTGGTGCGCGAGGTGCGCTGGGGCGGCGAGCCCGTCAAGGAGATCGTTTCCCTTCCCGATGGGCGCGTGCGCCTGGAGCCGCGGCGCTCCTTCGCCGTGTGGCAGCAGTCGGTGCGGGGCCATTCCGATCCCTGGCTGGAGACCGATGCCGAAGCGCTGCAGAACCTGCTCCGGATGCTGAGCGAGGTGAACAAGCTGCAGGTCAACCGCAAGATGCGGGAAACCCTGCACTGGCGCGCCCACCATGACCATCTCACCGGGCTGTACAACCGCCGCGCCATGGAGGACGAGGTCTCGCGGCGCCTGGAGGACAGCCAGTACGACTCTGCGCTGATGCTGCTGGACCTCGACCACTTCAAGAAGATCAACGACACCTATGGGCACGAAACAGGCGACCTGGTACTGCAACAATTGAGCCTGAGGCTGAAGGCAGTGATGCGCGAATTCGACCTGCTGGCGCGACTGGGCGGGGACGAATTCATGCTGCTGTTGCAGATTCCCCATCCGCATGCCGCCACGGCCCTGACCTTCGCCGAGCGCCTGCACCAGGCCGTCGCCACCCCGTTCGCCATCCGGGGGCAGCACTTCCGCCTGGGGATTTCCGTCGGCATCGCGATTCCACCCGGACACGGCCGTACGGTCAGCGAACTGCTGCGGCACGCCGACCTGGCGCTGTACCAGGCCAAAGCCCAGGGACGCTGCCGCAGCGTGGTGTTCGAACTGGCGATGGCGGCCAACCAGCGCGACCATTACCTGCTCGAACGCGACCTGGACGAGGCGGTGGAGCGCAACCAGCTGTCGCTGGTGTTCCAGCCCAAGGTGGACCTGATCAGCCGCAAAGTGGTCGGCCTGGAGGCGCTGGTGCGCTGGAACCACCCGACGCGGGGGCAGAGCAGTCCCAACGCATTCATTCCGATCGCCGAACACAGCGACCAGATCATCCGCATCGATCGCTGGGTCATGCGCAGGGCCATTGCCGAGCAGGCCCACTGGCGGTCCCATGGCCTGGCGAAGCTGCCGATCGCGATCAACCTGTCGATCGCGGACATCCTGTCGCCGAACCTGGTGGACTACCTGGCCGGACTGCTGGAGGAATACGGGGTGCCGCCGGCGGCCCTGGAAATCGAGGTGACCGAATCCTGCTTCATGCGCCAGCTCGACCAGACCCGCAGCGTGCTGCGGGCCCTGAACAAGGCCGGCGTCGCCACCTCGCTGGACGACTTCGGCACCGGCTTTTCCTCGCTGAGCTACCTGCGCCAGCTGCCCTTGCAGTGCCTGAAGATCGACCAGTCGTTCACCCAGAACATGCTGCAGGACCCGAACGCGGAAAAGCTGACCCAGGCCATCGTCGCCATGGGCAATGCGCTGAAGATGACGGTCGTGGCCGAAGGCGTGGAAAGCCGGGAGCAGATGAACTGGCTGCTCGCCCATGGCTGCCATATCGGCCAGGGCTACTTCTTCAGCCCGCCCGTGCCGCCCGAAGACGTGCACCAGGTGATCGAACGCATCGAGGTGAGATTGAGCGCTTGAGGACTGGTTGCGGCCCGGACTGCTGTGCTACTCTCACAGTTTGTCCAACAAGCAACAGGCCACCATGCGCTCTCTGCTTCCCGCTCTCGCCGCCGTCCTGCTGGCCGGTTGCGCCACCGCTCCGCCACCCCTTGACGCCCGCGACGGCTTCATGGCCACGCTGAAAGGCATGTGCGGCCAGCGCTTCGAAGGCGCGCTCTCGTATGCGATCGACCCCAACAGCGAGTTCGCCAACAAGACCATTTCGACCGAAGTCGTCTGTACAGCGGATGCGGTACGGATGCCGGTGCAGGTCGGCGAAAACCGCTCGCGCACCTGGATCTTCACCCGTCCGCCGGCAGGGCTGGAGCTGCGCCACGACCACCGCCACCCGGACGGCACGCCGGATACGGTGACCATGTACGGCGGCATGGCGAAGGAAGGCGGTAGCGCGCGCTCCCAGGCCTTCCTGGCCGATGCCTATACCGCCAAACTCGTTCCCGGCGCCGAGACCAATGTCTGGACCGTCAGCCTCAGCCAGGATGGCAGCGTGCTGACCTATCGCCTGGACCGCCATGACAAGCCGCGCGCGGAGTTCGTCCTCAAGCGCGTCGCCGGCTGAATTTTTTCTTCAACCACGACCTTCGTCGCCTGAACACTAGGGTAAGCAATGGCCGAACAAACGCTGAAGCAAACGCAAGCACCCGCCGGGAAAACCGGCGCACTGAACCGCATCCTGAACCTGATCGAAAGGGTCGGCAACAAGCTGCCCGATCCGGCGATCCTGTTTGCCCTCCTGCTGGCCGTGGTCTGGCTCACGTCCTGGGCGATGTCGGGCATGGTGTTTACCGAGATCGATCCGCGCTCCGGCCAGGCCATCCAGGTCAAGAACCTGCTGGCGCCCACCGCCCTGACCGATTTCACGGCGCGCATGGTCAACACCTTCGTCACCTTCCCGCCGCTGGGCGTGGTGCTGGTGGCGATGCTGGGCCTGGGCGTGGCGGAATACACCGGCTTCATCAATGCCGGCCTGCGCAAGATCCTGTCCGTCACCCCCCGTCGCCTGCTCACGCCGGTGCTGGTCGCCGTCGGCGTGCTGAGCCACATCGCCGTCGATGCCGGCTACGTGCTGGTGATCCCGCTGGGGGCCGTCATCTTCTACGCTGCCGGACGCCATCCGCTGGCCGGCATTTCGGCCGCCTTCTTCGGCGTGTCCGGCGGCTTCTCGGCCACCTTCTTCCTGCCCTCCAGCCTCGATCCGCTGCTGGCCGGCCTGACCCAGGTGGCCGCGCGGCTCTCGTCCGATCCGGCTGCCGCCGCGATCGTCATCAACCCCCTGAACAATTTCTACTTCACGACGGCATCGCTGTTCCTGGTGATCGGCGTCGGCTGGTTCCTGACCGATAAAGTCATCGAGCCGCGCCTGAAGAAGACGACGGCCATCGATGCCGATCCGGCCGACCTGCCCAAGATGGATGACTTGCAGCCCCGGGAGCGCAAGGGCTTGCGCTGGGCCGGTCTGGCGATGGTCGCCAGCCTGGCGCTGCTGGCATGGTCGATCGTGCCGGAAGGCTCGGCATGGCGCGCGCCGGACACGCGCGAGATCACGCACGCGGGGGCGCCCCTGATGCAGTCGATCGTCCCGCTGATCTTCATCTTCTTCCTGATTCCGGGCGTGGTGTACGGCTACGTCGCCGGCACCGCGAAGAACCACCGCGACATCGTCAAGGGGATGAGCCATGCCATGAGCGGCATGGGCTACTACGTGGTCATGGCCTTCTTCTGCGCGCAGTTCATCTTCGCCTTCGGGCAATCGAACCTGGGCGCGCTGCTGGCGATCAAGGGCGCCTTGTGGCTGAAGGAGATGGCCTTCCCGATGGGCGTCACCCTGGCCGGCATCGTGCTCCTGACGGCATCGGTCAACCTGTTCATCGGCTCGGCCTCCGCCAAGTGGGCGCTGATCGGCTCGGTGATGGTGCCGATGCTGATGGAGCTCGGCGTCTCGCCGGACTTCACCCAGGCCGCCTACCGCGTGGGCGACTCCTCGACCAACATCATCACGCCGCTGCTGCCTTACTTCCCCTTGATTATCGTGTTCTGCCGAAAATATGTGCAGTCGACCGGCATCGGCACGCTCATCGCCCTGATGCTGCCGTACTCGGTGGCGATGCTGGTATGCTGGACCGCGTTCCTGCTCGGCTTCTGGGCGCTGGACATTCCGCTGGGCGTCGGCTCGACCTACACCTACCCGGCGGCAAGCTGAAGGCATTACCGTTAATCGCTACGACATGGAGACTCGTTTGAAATACGCTACCCTAGTTCTGATGGGCCTTGCGGTTACCGCCGCGCAGGCCGCCGACGGCCCGCGCTTCGACCCCAAGCGCCTGGCCCAGGACGTCAAGACCTTGTCCTCGGACGAATTCGAGGGCCGCGGCCCCAACACCGCGGGTGAAACCAGGACGGTCGATTACCTCGTGCAGCAGTTCAAGGCGGCCGGCCTGCAGCCGGGCGGCGACCTGAAGGACGGCAAGCGCGCCTGGACCCAGGACGTGCCCCTGGGCCGTTTCGAGATCAAGGGGCCGGTCAAGCTGACCCTCACCCAGGGCGGCGCCAGCCGCGAGCTGAAGCAGGGACCGGACATGGCCGTGCGCGCCTCGATGAGCGGCCTGAAACAGGTGTCCTTCAAGGACGCGCCGCTGGTCTTCGTCGGCTACGGCGTCACCGCGCCGGAACGCAAGTGGGACGACTTCAAGGGCGTGGACCTGAAGGGCAAGCTGGCGGTGGTCCTGATCAACGATCCGGATTTCGAAACCGGGCAGGGCGAGTTCGGCGGCAAGGCGATGACCTATTACGGCCGCTGGACCTACAAGTACGAAGAGATGGCGCGTCGCGGCGCGCTCGGCACCATCATCGTGCACGAGACCGCGCCGGCCTCCTACGGCTGGCCGACGGTGCAGAACTCGAATACCAACGTCATGTACGACGTGGTGCGCAAGGAGCCGCGCAAGTCGCACGCGCCGATGGAAGCCTGGGTCCAGCGCGACCTGGCAGCCTCGATGTTCAAGGCGGCCGGCCTCGATTTCGAGGCGGCCAAGAAGCAGGCCCAGAGCCGCGACTTCAAGCCGGTCGAGCTGAAAGGTGTCAAGCTGTCGGCCGACTACAGCACCGATTCCCAGGTCGTCACCTCGAAGAACGTGGTCGCGATCCGCGAAGGCAGCAAACAGCCGAAGCAATATGTGATCTACAGCGGCCACTGGGACCACCTGGGCGTGGGCCAGCCGGACGCCAAGGGCGACAAGATCTATAACGGCGCGGTGGACAATGCCACCGGCATCGCCGCCATGCTGGAACTGGCGCGCGTCTACGCCAAGCAGCCGGCGCCGCAGCGCAGCGTCGTGTTCCTGGCGGTGACGGCGGAAGAGAAGGGCCTGCTCGGCTCGGAATACTACGCTTCGAATCCCCTGTATCCGCTGGCCTCGACCGTGGCGGTGATCAACATGGACGCCCTGAACCCGCAGGGGCCGGCACGCGATTTCACCATCTCGGGCAGCGCCAAGCTGGAACTGCTGGACCAGCTGACCGCCAAGGCCAAGCGCTGGAACATGACGTACTCGCCGGATCCGAAACCGGAAGCGGGCTACTTCTTCCGTTCCGACCACTTCCCGTTCGCCAAGCGCGGGGTGCCGGCGATTTCCTTCGGCTCGGGCAAGAACTGGGTCGAGGGCGGCACCCAGGCCGGCATGGCGGACGAAGTGGCTTACACCGAGAAGCACTACCACCAGCCGTCGGACGAATTCAACCCGGCCTGGACCTTCACCGGCATGGCGCGTGACCTGGAGCTGCTGTATGCGCTGGGATTGGACCTGGCCAATTCCACTGGCTGGCCGAACTGGGCGCCGGAATCGGAGTTCCGCGCGGCGCGCGACAAGTCGGCGGCCGAGCGCAAGTAAGCGGCCCTGGACAGGATGAACGCCACCGTACGCGGTGGCGTTTTATTTTCTGGCGCGCCGGCGCCGCAGACGTGCCAGGTCGTCGAGTGCCGGAACGATCGCCAGCACGCACAGGACGACGGCAAGCGGCACCGTCGACCGGTAGCCGATGTGCGCGAATCCCAGCGCGCCGATCACGCCGCCGAAGAAGAAGGACAGCACCAGCATGGTGTGGATCCCGAGCCGGTCGCGGTTCGGCACGACCGTGCCGGCACCGGGCGCCGCCCGGCGATACGCCATTTTTCCCAGTTCGATGCCGATGTCGGTGATGATGCCTGTCATGTGGGTCGTCCTGATCTCGGCCCTGGACAGCTTGGTGATCAAGGCATTCTGCAGGCCCATGATAAAACACAGCAGCATGACGGTCAGCGGGACGAACAGCCCGGCGATCGTGGCAAGGTGGCCGCCAAGCAGGCCAAAGCCGAGCAGGAGCACGGCCTCGAGCAGCAAGGGCAGGGCGTATTCGCTGTGCATGCGGCGCTGGCGCGCGTGGCTGACCATCAGGGCGGTGCAGGTGGCGCCCAGCAGGAAGGACAGGATCGCGCCGAACCCGGCCAGTACCAGCGCATGGTCCCCCAGCGCCAAGTGATCCGCCATGCCCGACACGATACCGGTCATGTGCGAGGTGTACTGCTGCACGGCGAGAAAACCGCCCGCGTTGATGGCGCCTGCAATGAATGCCAGCGTGACACCGAGATGCCTGTTGGCATCGACGCTGCGCTTGTGCCCGGTGAGGCGTCTGGCAAAATGGATCGGCACGGCTTGCCTACCCCTTGGCTGTTCGACAGGATGGATGAACCTATCTTAAGTCATCTTGCCTGGTTGCACAAAAGTAGGGCTCAGTTCTTGCGCACGAACTCCGATTTCAGGCTCATCGCGCCGAAACCCTCGATCTTGCAGTCGATGTCGTGGTCGCCCTCGACCAGGCGGATATTCTTGACCTTGGTTCCCTGCTTGACCACGCCGCCCCCGCCTTTCAGCTTGAGGTCCTTGATGACGGTGACGCTATCGCCGTCCTGCAGGATATTGCCGGAAGCGTCGCGCCAGACCCGGGCGGCTTCGGGTGCTTCGCCCTCTACCGGCCACTCGTGGGCGCATTCCGGGCAGACGTACTGGCCGCTGCCGTCTTCATAAGTGAGGGTGGACTGGCATTCGGGGCAGGGAGGCAGGGTATGCATGGAAGACCTTTGAAAGCAAAAACGCCACCCGAGGGTGGCGTTCTTTAATTCTTGGTGGCCCGGGGCGGAATCGAACCACCGACACAAGGATTTTCAATCCTCTGCTCTACCAACTGAGCTACCAGGCCAAGAGAGGCATGATTATAGCCAGCGATTCTCATCCGCGCAAGCCCCCATGCGCACGCTGCGGCCGGCAAGCGCCTGTGGCGCGCTTCAGATGCCCGAGCGCGCTGTTGACATCTCGCTATAATGTGTTTCATGACTACCACCTCCGCCCAGTACCGCAGCGACGTCTGCATCGTCGGCAACGGCGCCATCGCCAAGACTGCCGCCCTCGGTTTTGCCCAGTCGGGATACAGCGTCACCCTGCTGGTGCCGCCAGCGCGCCCGGCGCCAGAGACGCCGAGCACCTCGGCGGCGGAAAAACCCTGGGACGTGCGCGTCTACGCCCTCAACCACACGGCCCACGACCTGCTGGCATCGCTCAAGGTCTGGGGCGCCCTCGACCTGGCGCGGGTGCAGCCGGTCGATGCGATGGACATCAAGGGCGACGGCCAGCAGGGCGGCAACCTGGGCTTCGACGCCTTCGGCGCCCATGTCGGCACGCTGGCCTGGATCGTCGAGGACAGCAACCTGAACGGCGCGCTGGACGCGGCGCTCAAGTTCGCCGCCAACGTCCAGATGGTGTCCGGCTGTGCCTGCGACCTGACCTGCAGCGAGCTGGGGGCCGCCGTGCTGCTGGAAGACGGCACGAAAATCGCCTGCGAACTGGTGGTCGGCGCCGACGGGCGCGAATCCTGGGTGCGCGGCCAGTGCGACATCGGCGTCGATTACCGCATGTACCACCAGCGCGCCATCGTCACCAATTTTGCCTGCGACAAGCCGCACCACGGCGTGGCCTACCAGTGGTTCACCTGCGCCGACGGCATCGTCGCGCTGCTGCCGCTGCCGGGCAACCGTGTTTCGCTGGTCTGGTCGGCCCCGGAAACCCTGGCCGACACCCTGATGGACGAGTCGCTCGGCGAACTGGCGATCCGCCTGGCCGAATACGCCGACGACAAGCTCGGCACCCTGCGCCCCCTGCAGCCGGAAGCCGTCAAGGCGGTGCCGCTGGCGCTGGTGCGCCCGCACTCGCTGGTCGCGCCGCGCGTGGCCCTGGTGGGCGACGCCGCCCACGCGGTACATCCGCTGGCGGGCCACGGCATGAACCTGGGCTTCGGCGACATCGTCGACCTCCTGCAGGTGCTGCGCGAACGCGAAGACCGGCGCGGCATCGCCGACGAACGGGTGCTGGCGCGCTATGCCCGCAAGCGCAAGGAAGACGTGCTGCTCATGCAATGGGCCACCGACGGGCTCGAACGTTTGTTCGGCGCCAACCTGGAACCGGTACGCGTCGTGCGTAATTTCGGATTAAACTTGCTCGATAAATTGCCTTCGGTAAAGCGTCGCCTGATGGCGCATGCGATGGGCAAGTAAGCACCTAGCCTTTAAGGAATTGTCATGTTGAAAACAAAGGTCGCCGTCCTGCTGGCGACGGGCCTGCTCGCATCCTGCGTGGAAGCGCAGAACACCACCGAAGCCACGATCAAGAAGGCGCTCGAACCGCGCCTGGGCGGCGCCAAGATCGAATCGATCCGCGAGACGCCCTACAGCGGCCTGTACGAAGTGCGCGTGGCCGGCGACATCCTGTACACGGACAAGAAGGGCGACTACCTGTTCATCGGCCACGTCTACGACACCAAGACGTCGACCAACCTGACCCGCGCCCGCATCGAGGAAGTCAACAAGATCAAGTTCAGCGACCTGCCGCTGGAACTGGCGCTCAAGCAGGTCAAGGGCAACGGCAAGCGCGTCATCGCCGTGTTCGAGGACCCGAACTGCGGCTACTGCAAGCGCCTGCGCCAGACCACGCTCAAGGAAATCGACAACGTCACGATCTACACCTTCATGTACAACATCCTGTCCGAGGATTCGTTCGTGAAGTCGAAGAACATCTGGTGCGCCGCGGACCGCGTCAAGGCCTGGGATGACTGGATGATCAACAACAAGCTGCCACCGGCGGCGCCAGCCGGCTGCGAATCGCCGAACGACCAGGTCGTGGCCCTCGGCCAGAAGCTGCGTATCCAGGGCACGCCGGCCATCTTCTTCACCGATGGTTCCCGCATTCCGGGTGCGATCGACCTGAAGGGGCTGGAGGCCAAGCTGCAGTCGCTGAAGTAAACCGTAGGGTGGGCGGGTTTCCCGCCCACGCGGCGATAGTTATCGGCTCCGCTTTCGCGCCGGATGATCTTGCAGCTACGTATCACCGCGTGGGCGGCATAGCCGCCCACCCTACGAAAACAAAAACAACCACGTAGTCCAAACAGGGAGCAGTACATGGTCACCTTGAACATCAACGGGCGCGACCTCCAGGTCGACGCCGACCCCAGCACGCCCATCCTCTGGGCACTGCGCGACAACCTCAACATGACGGGCACCAAGTTCGGCTGCGGCGCGGCGCTGTGCGGCGCCTGCACCGTGCACCTGGACGGCAACCCGATCCGCTCCTGCGTCACACCGATCTCCGCCGCCCAGGGCTTGAAGATCACCACCATCGAAGCAATGGAAAACGACAAGGTCGGCAAGGCCGTGCAGGACGCCTGGGTCAAGCACGACGTGCCGCAGTGCGGCTACTGCCAGAGCGGCCAGGTGATGAGCGCCGTGGTCCTGCTGCGCACCAACAAGCGCCCGAGCGACGCCGACATCGACAACGCGATGAGCGGCAACATCTGCCGCTGCGGCACCTACCAACGGATCCGCGCGGCCATCAAGGATGCCGCCACGACCCTGGCCTGAGGAGAGCGCGATGAAATTCGACTGGATCGATCGCGCCGCCGCCGCGCGCGCCGCCGGCGCCGGTTTGTCGCGCCGCGGCTTCCTGAAGACCGCGGGCGCCGCCACCGGTGGGCTGGTGCTGGGCTTTACGCTGCCGGGCGCGCATCGTTTCGCCCAGGCCGCCGAAGCCAAGGTCTACGCACCGAACGCCTTCCTGCGCGTAGCGCCCGACAACACCATCACCGTCATGGTCAACCGCCTCGAATTCGGCCAGGGCGTGCACACCTCGCTGCCGATGCTGATCGCCGAGGAACTCGACGCCGACTGGTCGCAGATGCGCGGCGAGCTGGCCCCTGCCGGCGAGGTCTACAAGGATCCGGCTTTCGGCATGCAGATCACCGGCGGCTCGGGCAGCATCGCGCACGGCTTCACGCAATACCGCGAGATCGGCGCGCGCGCCCGCGCCATGCTGGTTGCCGCCGCGGCCGAGCAGTGGAAGGTGGCGCCAGGGCAGTGCCGCACCTCGAAAGGCATGGTGCTCGGCCCGAACGGCCAGAAGGCGAGCTACGGTTCGCTGGCCGAGGCCGCGATGAAGCAGCCGGTGCCCGCCACCGTGGTGCTGAAGGAGCCGAAAGCCTACCGCTACATCGGCAAGCCAATGCGCCGCATCGATGCGCGCGCCAAGTCGAGCGGCCGCCAGCAGTTCGGCATCGACTTCACGCCGGAGGATGCCCTCACCGTGCTGGTGGCGCGCCCGCCGGTGTTCGGCGCGAAAGTAGCAAAGTTCGATGCCGCCGCCGCGCGCGCCGTGAAGGGCGTGGTCGAGGTGCTGGAAGTGGACCTGGACCGCGGCGCCCGTGGCGTCGCCGTGTTCGCAACAGGCTACTGGCCGGCCAAGCAGGGCCGCGAGGCGCTGCAGGCCGAGTGGGATACGAGCGGGCTCGAGAAGGTCAGCAGCGCGCAGCAGCTGGAAGAATTCCGCAAGCTGGCCAAGGCCCCGGGCGGCGCGCTCGCGCGCAAGGCCGACGTGTCGCAGCTGGCCGGCGCTGCCCACAAGATCTCGGCGGTCTATGAGTTCCCCTACCTGGCGCATGCGCCGATGGAGCCGCTCAACTGCGTGGTCGACCTGAAGATTGACTCCTGCACGATCTGGGCGGGTACCCAGTCGCAGACGGTCGACCAGCAGGTGGCGGCTGGAATCCTCGGCCTCAAGCCGGAGCAGGTGACGATCAACACCATGATGGCCGGCGGCGGCTTCGGCCGCCGTGCGGTGCTGGCATCGGACTGGGTCGGCGACACGGTCCGCATCGCCAAGGCCTGGCGCGCCGCCGGCAAGAGCGGCCCGGTCAAGCTGGTGTGGAGCCGCGAGGACGACATCCGCGGCGGCTACTACCGCCCGTCCTATGTGCACCGCGCCGACCTGGGCATCGACGGCAAGGGCCGGATCGTGGCCTGGGACCACAAGATCGTCGGCCAGTCGATCATGGCCGGCACCATGTTCGAGCAGGGCATGGTCAAGGACGGCGTGGACGGCAGCACGGTCGAGGGCATGGGGGCGCCCTACGACGTGCCGCTGAACCTGGCGGTCGAGGGCGTGAAGCAGAACGTGCCGGTGCTGTGGTGGCGCTCGGTCGGTTCGACCCATACCGCCTACGTGATGGAGACCCTGATCGACGAAGCCGCGCACGTGGCCAGGATGGACCCGGTCGCCTACCGCAAGAAGCTGATGGGCGAGAAGCACCTGCGTCACCGCGCGGCGCTCGACCTGGCGGTGGCCAAGTCCGGCTACGGCACGAAAAAGCTGCCGAAGGGGCGCGCCTGGGGCGTGGCCGTGCACGAGTCCTTCGGCTCGGTGGTCGCCTACGTGGTCGAGGCATCGGTGGTCGACGGCGTGCCGAAGCTGCACCGCGCGGTCGCGGGCGTGCACTGCAACCAGCCGGTCAACCCGCTGTCGATCGAGGCGCAGGTGCAGGGCGCGGCCCTGATGGGCCTGGGAATGACCCTGCCGGGCGCCGCGATGACGCTCAAGGACGGCGTGGTCGAGCAGCAGAACTTCGGCGACTACGTCGTGGCCCGCCACCACGAGATGCCGCAGGTCGAGGTGCACATCGTGCCGTCGAACGATCCGCCCACCGGCGTCGGCGAACCGGGCCTGCCGCCGCTGGCGCCGGCCTTTGCCAACGCCGTGTTCCGGCTGACCGGCAAGCGCCTGCGCAAGCTGCCTTTCGACCTGGCGACGGCTTGACGCGATGTCGCAGACGCGCACGTCGCCGGCGCGCATGTCCTTGACCGGCATCCTGCTTGCTGCCGGCCGGGGCCGCCGTTTCGACGCCGGGGGCAGCCGCAACAAGCTGCTCCAGCCGCTGCCCGGCGGCGAGCTGGTGGCCGCTGCCAGCGCACGTCGCCTGCTCGCCTGCGTGCCGCGCGTGGTCGCGGTGGTGCCGCCGGAAGACGGCGGCGTGGGCGACATCCTGCGCGCACTCGGCTGCGAAATTACCGTGTGCCCGGACGCCGATACCGGCATGGGCGCCTCGCTGGCCCACGCGATCCGCCACTCGCTGCCGGCCGAAGGCTGGCTGGTGGCGCTGGGGGACATGCCTTTTGTGGCGGCATCCACCCTGGACGCGCTGGTTGAGGCGGTACAGGCGGGCGCCGGCATTGCGGCGCCGGTGGTCGGCGGAAGGCGCGGCAACCCGGTCGCCTTCGGTCCCGTTCACCGCGACGCGCTGCTGGCGATGGCGGGCGACCAGGGCGCGCGCCGGCTGCTGCAGGCGTATCCGGTACAAGACGTCCCCGTGGCCGACCCCGGCATCCTGCAGGACATCGATACGCCCGCCGACCTGCCGGCGTGATGTATGCATGTCATTGTTTTCCAGTCGTGATCGAATCCGATTACACTAGGGAGCATATTTGGCCGCATCACCTATCGATATGAAAAAACCTTCCCAGAAAAAGAAGCCCGAGCAGCCCGCCATCCTCTACACCATCGTTCCCAAGGACCTGGCCGGCCACCTGTTCAACGTCACGGTTACGGTTGCAAGCCCCGACCCTGAGGGACAGGTATTCACGCTGCCGGCCTGGATCCCCGGCAGCTACATGATCCGCGAGTTCGCCCGCAACATCGTGCGCATCCGCGCCGAGAGCGGCGGCCAGGATGTCGCCTTGAGCAAACTGGACAAGCATTCCTGGCGCGCGGCGCGCACCAGCGGTCCCTTGACCCTGCACTACGAGGTGTACGCCTGGGACCTGTCGGTTCGTGCCGCCCACCTCGACCAGACCCACGGTTTCTTCAACGGCACCAGCGTGTTCCTGCGCGTGGTTGGCCAGGAAGCCCTGGCTCACCAGGTCGACATCCAGCGCCCCGGCGACCTGGTCGCGAAGGGCTGGCGCGTCGCCACTGCGATGAAGGAACTCGGCGCCAAGCGCTACGGTTTCGGCACCTACGTCGCGGCCGACTACGACGAGCTGATCGATCATCCGGTCGAAATGGGCGACTTCGAGCTGGCCAGCTTCAAGGCCCACGGCATCCCGCACGACATCGTCATTACCGGCCGCGTGCCCAACCTCGACATGGCGCGCCTGCAGGCCGACCTGAAAGCCATCTGCGAAACCCAGATCGCCTTCTTCGAACCGCACACGACACGCGCGCCGATGGACCGCTACGTCTTCATGACGATGGCCGTCGGCGACGGCTACGGCGGCCTGGAGCACCGCGCTTCCACCGCCCTGATCTGCGCCCGCGCCGACCTGCCGAGCCTGGCCACCCCGAGGAGCGCCGAGCCGGGCGAAGGCTACCTGCGCTTCCTGGGCCTGTGCAGCCACGAATACTTCCACACCTGGAACGTCAAGCGCATCAAGCCGGCGGTGTTCGCGCCCTACGACCTGCAGGTGGAGAACTACACCCCGCTGCTGTGGCTGTTCGAAGGTTTCACCAGCTACTACGACGACCTGATGCTGGTGCGCGCCGGGATCATCGGCGAAGCGACCTATTTCAAGCTGCTGTCCAAGACCGTCGGCGGCGTCCTGCGCGGCAGCGGACGCCTCAAGCAGAGCGTGGCCGATTCGAGCTTCGACGCCTGGAGCAAGTACTACCGCCAGGACGAGAACTCGCCGAATGCGATCATCAGCTACTACACCAAGGGTTCCCTGATCGGCCTGGCCTTCGACCTGACGATCCGCGCCAGGACCAACGGCGCGAAGTCGCTGGACGACGTGATGCTGGCCCTGTGGGAACGCTTCGGGCGTGAGTTCTACAGCGGCGCGGGCCGCGGCGTGACGGAGGCCGAGGTCGAGGCGATCTTCGACGAAGTGGCCGGCACGCGCCTGCGCACCCAGTTCGAGCGCTGGGTGCGCGGCACCGACGACCTGCCGCTGGCCAAGCTGTACGCGCCTTTCGGCGTCAAGCTGGTGGACGAGCGCAAGGGCGGCAAACCTTCGCTGGACGCCGGCATCGGCCGCGACCCGCTGGGCGCCAAGCTGACCCAGGTGCACGAAGGCGGCGCCGCGCACCGCGCCGGCCTGTCGGCGCACGACGTCATCATCGCCATCGACGGCCTGCGTGCCAGCGGCAACCCGGCCAACGTGGACACGCTGCTCGGCCGCTACCGCGTCGGCGACAAGGTGACCGTGCATGCCTTCCGCCGCGACGAGCTGATGGCCTTCGACGTGACGCTGCAGGGCGACAAGCTGCCGACCATCACCCTGTCGCAGGCCGTCGCCGGCAAGAAGTCGATTGCCCTGAAGCGCCCCAGCGCCGTTTAATATTCCGAATGTGGGCGTCTCGTAATTCGGGCCACTGGCCCGAATTACCCCACGCGTTCAAACCGAACATGCACTGAGGTTCATTTGAAGAACACCCTAATTGCCGCCGTTCTCTCGCTCTGCACCGCATCCGCCTCCGCCCAGCTCCCCGCCCCACTCAAAACCGACATCAGCACCCGTGTCAACGCCATGTACCCCTGGCTCGACACGGTCTACAAGGACCTGCACGCCAACCCGGAAATCGCCTTCCAGGAAGTGCGCACCGCCGGCAAGCTCGCCGGCGAGATGGGCAAGCTCGGTTTCGAGGTCACCGAGAAGGTCGGCAAGACCGGCATCGTGGCGGTCCTGAAGAACGGCGCCGGCCCGACGGTGCTGGTGCGTACCGAGATGGACGGCCTGCCGATGGAAGAGAAGACCGGCTTGCCCTACGCCAGCCGGGCCAAGGCCGTAAGCAATGGCGCCGAGAGCTTCGTCACCCACAGCTGCGGCCACGACGTCCACATGGCCGGCTGGCTTGGCACGGCCCGTACCCTGGCCGAGATGAAGGCCAAGTGGAAAGGCACGCTGGTCTTCATCGCCCAGCCCGCCGAAGAAATCGTCTCCGGCGCCAAGGCGATGCTGGACGATGGCCTGTTCAAGCGCTTCCCCAAACCCGACTATGCGTTCGCCCTGCATTCCTGGCCGCTGGCGCACGGCACCGTCGGCTTCAATGACGGTCCGGTGTCGTCCAACTCGGACGCGATCGAGATCGTGTTCAAGGGCCGCGGCGGCCACGGCTCGGCGCCGGACAAGTCGGTCGACCCGATCACGATCGCCGCCCGTTTCGTGGTGGACGTGCAGACCGTGGTCAGCCGCGAGAAGGATCCGAAGGAATTCGGCGTGGTGACCATCGGCGCCATCCAGGGCGGCACGGTCGGCAACATCATCCCGGACAACGTGCAGGTGCGCGGCACCATCCGCTCGTACAGCCCGGCCGTGCGCGCCAAGCTGCTCGACGGCGTGCGCCGGGTCGCCAACGCGTCCGCCGCCATGGCCGGCGCACCGGCGCCGGACGTCCAGCTGATCAGCGGCGGCGCGGCCATCGTCAACAGCGAGGCGCTGGTGGCCAAGACCGAAGCCGTGTTCAAGGACGCCTTCGGGGCCGCCAAGGCCCAGCGCATGCCGGCCATGACCGCCAGCGAAGACTTCTCGCTGTTTGTCAACGAGGGCGTGCCCTCGATGTTCTTCTTTACCGGCGTGTACGACCCGAAGGCGGTGGCTGAGGCCGAACGTGAAGGCGGCAAGCCGATCGCCTTCAACCACTCGCCGTTCTACGCGCCGGTGCCGGAACCGTCGATCAAGACGGCGGCGCAGGCGATGAGCCTGGCGGTGCTGAACGTCCTCGGGCGCTAAGGACTACTGCGGACCGGCCAGCGTCCTGAGCTGGAAGCGGTAGTCCCGGTCGAACAGGAAGGTTTCCGAGAAGGTCATCGCGCGGCTGTTCGCGGCAAGCAGGCCGTGAGGCCGGGGCAGCGGTCCGCTGCGCAGCATCGACGCCATGGCGATCCGCGCGGCGTTCGCGTCGCGCGCACGCTGCACTTGCACGTCGGTCAACTGGCCGTCCCCGTCCACCGTGATGTTCACCACCACGATCGCTGGCAGCATCGGCGGCAGGCGTCCGCTGAAGATACGGTCGGCATTGCGCCGGACGATGTGGCGCGCCACGTGCGCCTTGTAGGCGTCGAGCGTGAGGGATGGCGGTGGCGTTGGCGCGGCGGTCGGCTCGCGGTCGATGGCGATGCTGCTGCGCTCTTCGACGGGAACGGGAGGAGGAGAACTAGCGCAGCCGCACAGGACTGCCAGAAGCGTCGAGAGAAGCGCTTGACTGCGAAAAGAAATGTTCATGGCGGATGAATGCAGCGTCGCAGGTTGGCGCCTCGAGGGCGCTTAGCTTCGACGCCGCGCAGTCATCCTTAGTTCCGCGGAGCTTAGTCAGCCCCGGATATCAGCCAAACAGCCTCTGCAGTTCCACGCCCGGCTCCGGCGCCCGCATGAAGGCCTCGCCGACCAGGAAGGCATGCACGTTCGCCGCGCGCATCCGCTGCACGTCCGCCGGTCCCATGATGCCCGACTCGGTCACCACCAGGCGCTCCGCCGGAATCCGCGGCAGCAGGCCCAGCGTGGTATCGAGCGACACCTCGAAAGTGCGCAGGTTACGGTTGTTGATGCCCAGCAGCGGGGTCTTCAGCTTCAGCGCCGCAGTCAGTTCTTCGCCGTCGTGCACCTCGACCAGCACGTCCATGCCGAGGTCAAGCGCACAGGCTTCCAGTTCCGCCATCAGGCCGTGGTCCAGTGCCGACACGATCAGGAGGATCGCATCCGCGCCCATCGCACGCGCCTCGTACACCTGGTAATGGTCGACGATGAAATCCTTGCGGATCACCGGCAGCGCGCAGGCGGCGCGCGCCTGGCGCAGGTAATCCACCGAGCCCTGGAAGAACTGCACGTCGGTCAGCACCGACAGGCAGGCCGCGCCGTGTTCGGCGTAGCTTTGCGCGATCGCCGCCGGCTGGAAGTCCGGGCGCAGCACGCCTTTCGAGGGCGAGGCCTTCTTCACTTCCGCGATGATGCCGGCCTGGCCGGCAGCGATCTTGTTGCGCAGGCTGTTCTCGAAACCGCGGATGGCGCGGCGCGCTTCCAGGTCGCTTTCCACCTCGCGGCGCAGGCTGGCCAGGTCGCGCGCTTTCTTCGCCGCGGCCACTTCGTCGGCCTTGACGGCCAGGATCTTGTTCAGGATATCGGACATAAGACTCTCAATGCGTTGGCTTGCTGCTGCTTCGCTCAGGCGTGACCACCGAGCTGGCGCGTGACGGTGACGAATTGCTCGAGCTTGGCCAGGGCCGCGCCGGACGCGATCGTCGCCCGCGCCTTCGCCAGGCCTTCCTCGATCGAGGACACGACGCCTGCCGCATACAGGGCGGTGCCGGCGTTGAGCGCCACGATGTCGGTGGCGGGGCCCGGCTCGCCGCGCAGCGCTTCCATCACGCGTTCCTTCGATTCCGCCGTATTCGCCACTTTCAGGTTGCGGCTCGAGATCATCGACATGCCGAAATCTTCCGGATGGATCTCGTACTCGCGGATTTCGCCGTCGACCAGTTCACCCACCAGGGTGCCGGCGCCGAGCGAGACCTCGTCCATATTGTCGCGGCCCCAGACCACCATTGCATGCTGGGCTCCGAGGCGCTGCAGCACGCGAACCTGGATGCCGACCAGGTCGGGGTGGAACACGCCCATCAGGATGTTGGGCGCGCCGGCCGGGTTGGTCAGCGGTCCCAGGATATTGAAGATGCTGCGCACGCCCAGCTCGCGGCGCACCGGCGCCACGTGCTTCATGGCGGCGTGGTGGTTGGGTGCGAACATGAAGCCGATGCCGGTCTGGGCGATCGACTGGGCGATCTGCTCGGGCTTCAGGTCGATCTGGGCGCCGAGCGACTCGATCAGGTCGGCGCTGCCGGAGGACGAGGACACGCTGCGCCCGCCGTGCTTGGCCACGCGCGCGCCGCTGGCGGCGGCAACGAACATCGAGGCGCTCGAGATATTGAAGGTGTTGGCGCCATCGCCGCCGGTGCCGACGATGTCGAGCAGGTGGGTGGTGTCGGCCATCGGCACCTTGGTCGAGAACTCGCGCATGACCTGGGCGGCGGCGGTGATCTCGCCGATGGTTTCCTTCTTCACGCGCAGGCCCATGGTCAGGGCCGCCACCATGGTCGGCGACATCTCGCCCGACATGATCTGGCGGAACAGGTGCAGCATCTCGTCGTGGAAGATTTCGCGGTGTTCGATACAGCGCAGCAGGGCTTCTTGTGGGGTGATCGGCATGGCGGGTCCAGTATGGTGAAATTCGTTTGCTAGTCGCTAGCTCTTCGCTTGCTCCGCAGCCTTTGCACGTCATTCCGGCGAAGGCCGGAATCCAATTTTGTGTGATCACCTACAAGGTGTCACGCTAGTGGTACGCAACGAACTTGGGTTCCGGCCTGCGCCGGAACGACGGTCTTGAGGCTAGCGGTATATCTCAGCGCTCGAGAAAATTCTTGAACAGCGCGTGGCCGTGCTCCGACAGGATCGACTCGGGATGGAACTGCACCCCCTCGATGTCGTACTCCTTGTGGCGCACGCCCATGATCTCGCCGTCGTCGGTCCATGCCGTCACTTCCAGGCAGTCCGGCAGCGAAGCGCGCTCGATCGCCAGCGAGTGGTAGCGGATCACGGTGAAGGGGCTCGGCAAGTCCTTGAACACGCCTTCGCCGGTGTGGGCGATGAGCGAGGTCTTGCCGTGCATGACCTGCTTGGCGCGGATGACGTTCCCGCCAAACGCCTCGCCGATCGCCTGGTGGCCGAGGCACACGCCCAGGATCGGCAGCTTGCCCTTGAATTCGCGCAGGATGTCGAGCGAGATGCCGGCATCCTTCGGCGCCTTCGGGCCCGGCGAGATGCAGATGCGGTCGGGCGCCATCGCTTCGATATCTTTCAACGTGATTTCGTCGTTGCGCACCGTGCGCACGTCCTCGCCCAGCTCGCCCAGGTACTGGACGATGTTGTAGGTGAACGAGTCGTAGTTGTCGATCATTAGCAGCATGTCAGAACTCCCCATCCAGGCCGTCTTGCACCTGTTCGGCCGCGCGCAGCACGGCGCGCGCCTTGTTTTCCGTTTCCTGCCATTCCATCTCGGGGATGGAATCGGCCACGATGCCGGCCGCGGCCTGTACGTAGAGGTTGCCGTCCTTGATCACGCCGGTGCGGATCGCGATCGCCACGTCCATCTCGCCACCAAAGGAAAGGTAGCCGCACGCGCCGCCGTAGATGCCGCGCTTGACCGGCTCCAGCTCGTCGATCACTTCCATCGCGCGCACCTTGGGCGCACCGGTGAGGGTGCCGGCCGGGAAGGTGGCGCGCAGCACGTCGAGGTTCGACATGCCGTCTTTCAGCTTGCCTTCGACGTTGGAGACGATGTGCTGCACGTGCGAGTACTTCTCGATCACCATCCGGTCGGTGACTTTCACGCTGCCGGTATCGGCGATGCGGCCGATGTCGTTGCGCGCCAGGTCGATCAGCATCACGTGCTCGGCGATCTCCTTCGGATCGGCCAGCAGTTCGGCCGCCAGTTCGGTGTCGCGTTCCGGGGTGGCGCCGCGCGGACGGGTGCCGGCGATCGGACGCAGGGTCACCTTCTTGCCGCCGTCGGGCAGGGACTCGTTGCGTACCAGGATTTCCGGCGAGGCGCCGACGATCTGCATGTCGCCGAAGTTGTAGTAGTACATGTAGGGCGACGGGTTCAGCGAGCGCAGCGAGCGGTACAGCGACAGCGGCGAATCCACGTAGGGCTTGCGGATGCGCTGGCCGATCTGCACCTGCATCAGGTCGCCCGCCATCACGTATTCGTGGGCCCGGGCCACCGCCTTCAGGTAGTCTTCCTTGCTGAAGTCGCGCACCGCCTCGGTACGCACCGAGCTGGAGGTCACCGGCGCATCGACGCTCCGGCGCAGCATCACGCGCAGGTCCTTCAGGCGCTGGCGCGCTTTCGCATAGGCTTCCGGCTGGGCCGGGTCGGCGTAGACGATCAGGTAGAGCTTGCCCGACAGGTTGTCGATCACCGCCAGTTCTTCGGTCAGCAGCAGCTGGATGTCCGGCAGGCCCAGTTCGTCGCGCGGGCAGCTGTTCTCAAGCTTGCGCTCGATGTGGCGCACGGTGTCATAGCCGAAGTAGCCGGCCAGGCCGCCGCAGAAGCGCGGCATGCCGGGGCGCAGGGCCACCTTGACGCGCGACTGGTAAGCCTCGATGAATTCCAGCGGATTGCCTTCGTGCGTCTCGATCACTTCGCCGTGCCTGACGACGTCGGTATGCTTGCCGCTGTTGCGGATCAGGGTCGAAGCAGGCAGGCCGATGAAGGAATAGCGGCCGAAGCGCTCGCCGCCAACCACCGACTCCAGCAGGAAGGTGTTCTTGCCGGCCTGCTGGGACTGGGCCAGCTTGAGGTAGAGCGTCAGCGGGGTCTCGAGGTCGGCGAAGGCTTCCGCGACCAAAGGAATGCGGTTATAGCCCTGGTTGGCCAGCGATTTGAATTCGAGTTCGGTCATGCTTTTCTCCAGACCGCCCAAGGGAAGGGAAGGGCGGTGGTTCACTTCAAAAAACCTGTCGGACGAGCACGGCCGACAGCAATCGGGGACGGGTTAGTTAGCCCAGGATTGCCAGCGTCGCCACAGCCAGGCCTCAAGGGCGCCGGTCTGGTTGACAGTGTGTTTTTTGGTGAAAAACATGTATAGATAACTTATTTTGCGGTGTGGTTATGCGCAGATATCTGCTCTGCCGCTTCTAGCAGCGAACTCACTATACCATCAGAATTAATTTCTTGTATAGGCCGTCCGTGGTTATAACCATATGGGACTGTGAGCACGAAGCAACCGGCGGCGCGTGCGCTTTCGGCGTCGTTGGACGAGTCGCCGATCGCCACCACCGTCGATGGCGGCAGGTCCAGCGCGGCGCAGGCGCCCAGCATCGGCATCGGGTCCGGCTTCTTCTTTTCGAAGGAATCGCCGCCGAACACGCGCTCGAAATACGGCGCCAGGCCCTTCTGGTCGAGCAGGGGAAGCGTGAAAGCGATGGGCTTGTTGGTCACGCAGACCAGGCGCAGGCCTTGCGCGCGCATGGCCTGCAGGCCCTCGATCACGCCCTCGAACAGCGTGCTGTGGTCGCCGTTGATGGCGAGGTAGTGGCGCTGGTAGCCGGCCAGGGCTTCGTCAAACACCGCGTCCACGCGCGCAGCATCCCAGTCGAGCAGCAGCGCGTCGCGCACCAGTTTTTCGGAGCCCTTGCCGACCAGCGGCTTGATGGTCGCCTGGGTGATCGGCGCCAGGCCCAGGTCGGCGCGCATGCCGTTCAGGGCCGCCTCGAAGTCGGGCACCGTGTCGAGCATGGTGCCGTCCAGGTCGATGATGGCGGCCTTGATTGCCGCGGCGCCGGCCCGCATTATTTGCCGACCTTGGCCAGCTCGCCGCGCATCGCGTCGATCACGGCCTTGTAGTCCGGCTTGCCGAAGATCGCCGAGCCTGCGACGAAGGTGTCGGCGCCTGCGGCGGCCGCTTCGGCGATGTTGTCGGCCTTGATGCCGCCGTCGACTTCCAGCATGATGTCGCGGCCCGACTCGTCGATCATGCGGCGCGCCATGGCGATCTTCTTCAGCGCCTGCGGGATGAAGGACTGGCCGCCGAAGCCCGGGTTCACCGACATGATCAGGATCATGTCGATCTTGTCCATCACGTGTTCGAGGTAGTGCAGCGGGGTGTGCGGGTTGAACACCAGGCCGGCCTTGCAGCCGTTATCGCGGATCAGCTGCAGGGTGCGGTCGATGTGCTCCGAGGCTTCCGGGTGGAAGGTAATGATGTCGGCGCCGGCCTTGGCGAAGTCCGGGATGATGCGGTCGACCGGCTTGACCATCAGGTGCACGTCGATCGGTACCTGCACGTGCGGGCGGATCGCCTGGCACACCAGCGGGCCGATGGTCAGGTTCGGGACGTAGTGGTTGTCCATCACGTCGAAGTGGATGATGTCGGCGCCGGCGGCGACGACATTGCGCACTTCCTCGCCCAGGCGGGCGAAATCGGCGGACAGAATGCTGGGAGCGATGCGGTAGGTAGTCATGAAAGGTCGTGCCGGTAAAAAGAATCCGTTATTTTACGCTGATGAAGCGCAGGCCCGCTGCGCCCGCGGCGACTTGGAAAGCCGCCGCGCGGTATGATTGTCGTTTGCGCCACACAGGGCGCTTCCACCAATATTGACGATCACGCAAGGAATCCCATGCCCGCCTATGAATTCGCTGTCAAGGTCAGGACCCAGTACCTGCCGGAACAGTCCAACCCGGAACGGGACCAGTACGTGTTCAGTTACACCATCACGATTATCAACACGGGCAGCATTGCCGCCCAGCTGATCTCGCGCCACTGGGTCATCACCGACGCCAACAACGCGGTGCAGGAAGTGAGCGGCCTGGGCGTGGTCGGCCACCAGCCGCTGCTGCAGCCGGGCCAGCAGTTCGAGTACACCAGCGGCACCCAGTCGGCAACGCCGCAGGGCTCGATGAAGGGCGAATACTTCTGCGTGGCCGAGGATGGCCACCGCTTCGAAGTGCCGATTCCGGAATTCGTGCTGGCGCAGCCGGGCGCACTGCACTGATCAGCGCAGCACAGCTTATTGTTCGCCGGCGTCACGTTCCTTCTGTGCCGGCTCGTCGCGCGGCACGTCCTTGCGGCCGGCGAACATCGTCCACCAGACGATAAAGACGAGCAGGAAGAGTGCCACGCCGGCTTCCACCATCAAGATCCACATATCGGTCCTTCAGTCCTTTTGTTCTTATGCCATCGACACGCCGCAGTGTAACCGCTTCGCTTGCCCTCGTCGCCTTTTTGAGCGCCTGCTCGACCACGCCGCAGCAGCCGCCCAAGCCCGCCGAACCGGTGCGCATGCCGCCGCCGGTCGGCCCGGTCTATGTGCCCGAGCAGCCGGCGGCGCCTGCGCAACCGGTAGTCCCGGCTCAGCCGCCGGCGCCGACGCCGCTCATGACGCCGACCACCTTCAGCGCCTTGCCGGGCTGGGAACAGGACGACCTGCGCCAGGCCTGGCCGGCCCTGCTGCAATCCTGCCGCGGCCTGGCCAGCAAGCCTGACTGGAAAGCGGTGTGCGCCGCGGCCCGCGCCATGGACGGAAGCGACGCCGCCGCGGTGCGCGGCTTCTTCGAGAGCCGGTTCGTGCCGAACCTGGTGCGCGCCGCCGATGGCGCCGACACCGGCCTGATCACGGGTTATTACGAAGCGATGCTGTACGGTTCGCGCAAGCGCGCTGGCGCCTACCAGACGCCCCTGTACCGCGTCCCGGACGACCTGCTCACGGTCGACCTGGGCAGCGTGTATCCGCAGCTGAAGGGCATGCGCCTGCGCGGCCGCCTGTCGGGCAAGACCGTGGTGCCGTACAGCAGCCGCGCCGAGATCGCGCGTGCGCCCTTCGCCGGCAAGGAGCTGTTGTGGGTGAACGATCCGGTCGAGGCCTTCTTCCTCGAAGTGCAGGGCTCGGGCCGGGTGCAGCTCGACAGCGGAGAAACGGTGCGCGTGGCCTACGCCGACCAAAACGGCCATCCCTACAAGGCGATCGGGCGCTGGCTGGTGGAGCAGGGCGAACTCAGCGTCGAGGAGGCCACGGCCCAGGGCATCCGCGCCTGGATCGCGGCCAATCCGGGACGCCGCCAGGAGCTGTTCAACGTGAACCCCAGCTATATCTTCTTCCGCGAAGAGAAACTGCCCGATCCTTCGCTCGGCCCGAAGGGCGCGCTGGGCGTGCCGCTCACGCCGGGGCGTTCGGTGGCGATCGATCCGGCCTTCGTGCCGCTCGGCGCGCCGCTCTACCTGGCGACCACCGAAGCCGGCAGCGAGGTGCCGATGCAGCGCCTGATGATGGCGCAGGATACCGGCGGCGCCATCCGCGGCGCGGTGCGGGCCGACTTCTTCTACGGATTCGGCCCGGATGCGATGGACCGGGCGGGCAAGATGAAGCAGCGCGGCACGGTCTGGGTGCTGCTGCCGCGCGCGGCGCAATAATCCCGGACTACTCCCTGGCCTGCCTGAGGCGGGTGCCGAACACGCCTCCGGCCGCCAGCAGGACGGCGCCGGCGGCGATGCAGCCCAGGCCTGCGCGCACGCCGAAGCCTTCGCTCAGTCCGCCCGCCAGCAGGGCGCCCAGCGGCGCCGCAGCCACGGTCAGGGCGCGCATCGTCGCCACCATCCGGCCCAGCACCGCATCGGGCGTCACGCGCTGGCGCAGGGCGATGTAGGGCACGAAGAACAGCGTCGCGCCGCAGTCGATCCAGAACACCACGATGGCGTAGGCCGCCACCGTCCAGGCTGCGCTGCCGAACAGCGCCGGTGGGATGGCCGGCACCAGGGCGAAGCCGAAGGCCGACACGCACAGGCCGACCAGGATGCCGCCGCCGGTGCCCAAGCGCCTCGAGAGCGGCTTGACCAGCAGCGAGGCCGCCAGCACGCCCAGGCCGCCCAGCATGTTGGCCATGCCCATGGTCCCCGGCGTCATGCCGAGCACGCGGGTGGCGAACAGCACGTGCAGGGCGGTGTAGCCATAAAACAGCAGGTGCCAGCAGGCCGAGACCCAGGCCAGGGTGCGCAGCAGCGGCTGGTTCCAGACGAAAGCCAGGCCCTCCTGGATGTCGCGCAGCGGATGGGAGGTCGAGGGCGGCGGCTGCGGCTCGCGTGCGCGGATGCGGCGCAGGTTGAGCAGCGAAACGATGAAACCCGCCACATTGCACAGGATGGTGATCGGCGCGCCCAGCAGCTGCACCAGGCCGCCCGCCATGCCGGGACCGACCACGCGCGCGGCCGATTCCGTGGCCGCGAACTTGGCCTGGGCGTCCACCAGGCCGTCGCGCCCGACCAGGAAGGTGAGGAATACCTGTTCGGCACTGCCGCCCACCACATGGCCGGCGCCGATCACGAAGCCGACCGCATACAGCCAGGGGATGGTCAGCATGTCCAGCCACCAGGCCAGCGGCACGCTGGCCAGCGCGATCGCCACTATCAAATCGCTGCACATGATGACCGGCAGGCGCCGGCTGCGGTCCAGCAGGACGCCGGAGGGAAGGCCGAACAGCAGGAAGGGTAGGGATTCGAAGGCGGCCAGGGTGCCCATCTGCGCCGGCGTCGCATGCAGCATCAGCACCGCGCAGATCGGCAGGGCCAGCAGCGTGATCTGCGCGCCGAAATGGGCCAGAATGCTGCTGAACCAGAAGCGGTGGAAGTCGGGCTTGCGCATCACCGAGTCGGCAGGAACGCGCTTTTGCAGCCAGTTGTTACCAAACGAAAGAATGGTGATCTCGCACAGAATATTGCTGAACAAATAATCATACCGTGTTTGATTGAGCGCGAGACGTTACAATCCCGGCAATCCGTCCACCTCACAAGGGAAAGCCACATGGAATATGCAGATCTGCTGATCGAAAACCACGGCAAGGTCGTCGTGATCCGCCTGAACCGTCCGAAGGCGATGAACGCGCTGAACGACAACATGATGAACGAGCTGGGTGATGCCCTGCACAAGTTCGACGCCGACCCGGCGGTCAACGTCATCGTCCTGACCGGCAGCGACAAGGTCTTCGCGGCGGGCGCCGACATCGCGGCCATGGCGAACTACACCTATGCGGCGGACACCTACCCGGGCAACTACATCGGCCGCAACTGGGAGCACATCCTGAACATCCGCAAGCCGGTGATCGGCGTGGTGTCGGGCTACTGCCTGGGCGGCGGCTGCGAGCTGGCCATGATGTGCGACTTCCTCATCGCGTCCGAGAGCGCCAAGTTCGGCCAGCCGGAAATCAAGGTGGGCGTGACCCCGGGCGCCGGCGGCACCCAGCGCCTGCCGCGCGCGATCTCGAAGTCGAAGGCGATGGACATGCTGCTCACCACCCGCATGATCGACGCCGCCGAGGCCGAGCGCACCGGTCTGGTGTCGCGCGTGTATCCGGTCGAGAGCGTGATGGAAGAGGCGATCAAGGTGGCCCAGGGCATCGCCGAGATGCCGGTGTCGGTCGCCATGCAGATCAAGGATTGCGTCAATCAGGCCTACCAGATGCCGCTGAACGAAGGCGTGCGCTACGAGCGCCGTTACTTCCACGCCGGTTTCGGCACGCCTGCGCAGAAAGAAGGCATGTCGGCCTTCCTCGAAAAGCGCAAGCCGAACTTCGAAGGCATGTAAGCGATGCGGGCGGCGTCGTTCCCGGCATTGCGTCGAGGAGCGGCGGCGCTCGTCGTCTTCACGGTCGCGGTGGCGGCCTACGGCTGCAGCGCACTGCCGCCACCGGGCCAGCGTGCCGCCAGCCTCACGCTGGACGGCACCCACACGACACGTCTGGGACAGGCCATCGCCCCGCTGGCGGCCGCGCATCCCGGCCGCTCCGGGATCCATCCCCTGATCGACGGGCGCGATGCCTTTGCGGCACGCGTGCTGCTCGCCCGCAGCGCAGAGCGCAGCCTCGACGTCCAGTACTATATATGGCGCGATGACCTGACCGGCACGCTGATGCTGGATGCCTTGCGCGAGGCCGCTGCGCGCGGCGTGCGGGTTCGCCTGCTGCTGGACGATAACAATACCGCCGGACTCGACCCTAGCCTGGCTGCCCTCGATCGTGAACCGAACGTCGAGGTGCGGCTCTTCAATCCCTTCGCGCTGCGCCGCTGGCGCAGCCTGGGCTACCTCACCGATTTCAGCCGGCTGAACCGGCGCATGCACAACAAATCCTTCACGGCGGACGGCCAGGCAACGATCGTCGGCGGCCGCAACGTGGGCAACGAATATTTCGGCGTCGCGGGGGACATGCTGTTCGTCGACCTCGACGTGCTGGCGGTCGGCCCGGTGGTACGCGACGTGTCGCAGGATTTCGACCGCTACTGGAACAGTGCTTCCGCCTATCCCGTCGCGGTGCTGGTCGATGCGGACGACGCGCAGCGTCCCAGCGCATTGGCCGAGCGGGCGGCCGCCTTGCGCAAGCGGCCTGCCGCCCAGCGTTACCTCGAGGCGATCCGGACCTCGCCCTTCGTCGAGCAGCTGGTGGAAGGTCAACTGCCGCTGGAGTGGAGTCCAACGCGTCTGGTGAGCGACGATCCGGCGAAAGTGCTGGGCAAGGCCGATCCGGACGACCGCATGGCCGTGGGCTTGCGCAAGCTGTTGGGCGAGCCGAAGCGGCAGCTCGACCTGGTGTCGCCATATTTCGTTCCCAGCAAGGATGCGGCGCAGGCCCTGGGCGATATCGCGCGTGGGGGCGTGCATGTACGCGTGCTGACCAACTCCCTCGGGGCGACCGATGTGGCGGCCGTGCACGCCGGCTATGCCAAGTGGCGCCGCGGGCTGATCGAGGCCGGTGTCTCGGTGTTCGAGCTGCGCCGCAGGTGGGGAGCCGAGCTGCCGGAGCGCGGCAAGGGGCGCTTCGGCAGCTCCGCGTCAAGCCTGCATGCCAAGACCTTCGGTGTGGATGGCCGCGCCGTGTACGTCGGCTCCTTCAATATGGACCGGCGCTCGATCGACCTGAATACCGAGATGGGGTTGGTGATCGACAGTGCGCAACTGGCCGGGCAACTGGACAAGACACTCGACGACGCGATTCCTGAAACCGCGTATGAGGTTCGCCTGGACGAGCAGGGGCGACTCTATTGGCTCGAGCGTACCGGCGGAAAACTCAGGCGCCATGACCAGGAGCCGGGCACGACCGTCTGGAAGCGCGCAGGCGTCCAGTTGCTGTCATTTTTGCCCATCGACTGGCTCCTGTAAAAAATTTTCGACGAAGGCCTTGCGGGACGGTAGGGCGGTTTGCTATAGTTCGCCCCCGCTTCGGTAGCGACCGAAAAAGTTCAACGAAATCAGTTGGTTAAGTTGACAAGGTTCGCAGATGAAAATCTGCAACGAAGCGAACGAGGGGTTGACGAGTTAAGCGAAACACTGCATAATCTCACTTCTCTGCTGCTGACGAACACAACGCTTCGTAAGGTGCAGCAAGGTAGTACAGAACAACGGTTCTTTAACAATCAACAGTCGATA
>NZ_JNNN01000003.1:0-22918 GCF_000735635.1 Massilia sp. LC238
ACTCCCGCCGGCAAGGTGCCGGCGGGAGGCGGGAAAGTCACGCCTGCCAGGCACGAGCTCGGTCAACAAGACGGTTCGGGGCAGGAAGAGAACGCTGCACACTTTTGTGCACGTTTTTGCTAGCAGACAGACAGGCATGCCGACCCGCGACGATATGGTCTTAGTGGCGTCCTATAACGCGGCCATGAACGGCAGGCTGTATGCCGCCGCAGCGAGCTTGCCGAACGACGTGCTGCTTGCCGACCGGGGCGCCTTCTTCGGCTCGATCATGGGCACCCTGAATCACATCGTTGCCGGAGATACCATCTGGCTGCGCCGCTTCATGGTGCATCCCTCGGCCTTCACTTCCTTGCAAGCGATGGCCGACATTCCCGCGCCCACCGGCCTGGCCTACCGCTACAGCGACGACCTGCCTGTGCTGCTCCAGCACCGCGTGCGGCTCGATGCGATCGTCACGGCCTTCGCGGCAAAGGTGTCGGACCGCGACCTGGCCCAGCCCCTCTCGTACCGGAACGCACGCGGAGACAACCGGAAGCATTTCGGCAGCCTGCTGCTGCACTTCTTTAACCATCAAACCCATCACCGCGGCCAGGCCAGCACCCTGTTATCGCAATCGGGCGTCGATATCGGCGTGACCGATTTGCTCGAATGGCTACCCGATCAGCATTAATGCCATTCCGTCCTCGACTATTTCTTGCGCGAAACCCCATCACTCACTAATATCGAATCGGGTTACCAGGTATTCATGAGACTTGGTCAGGATTTTTCGAGCGATTCGGATAGGGTGGGATGTGCAGATGAAGCCAATTCTTCGGCTGTTGGTCGCGCTGGGCGCTTCGGTATGCCTCCGCCCAAGGCCTGGCGCCGCTGAAGACAGGTTCGCAGGGAAGCATGCGCAGCAGCGGTGCTTTCAGAAACTGCACGGAAGCGCGGGCGGCAGGCGCCGCGCCCGTACGCATCGGCGAGCCCGGCTATGGCCCCCACCTCGACCGCGACGGCGATGGCATCGGATGCGAGCCTTACCGTGGGCGGCGCTAGCCTTCGCTGGCGCGCCGCCGCAGCCCTTCTCTTGTTCGCTTGCCTGCCCCTGCATGCCGGGGCCGGACTGCTCGACGACAGCATCCGGGTCGGGTCTGACATTCAGACACTACCTCTGCTGTAATCCACGCTTCCACCACGCTTCCAACTTCGGCTTGCTCGAGCTCTACTGTTGAGTTTGTGTCCGAATGTCAGACCTGACCCCCATGTGAACGAACATCAAGCCCAGTCCTTGTCCGGCTGCACGTTTAGCCGCTGCGCCGCATCGACGACGTCCTGCAGTTCCACCGGGTCGCTGAACGGATCCTCGTCCAGGCTGGTCACCCGGTTCAGCTCCTTCTGCCAGCGCCGCAGTTCCTCGACATAGGCCTGGTTCGGCAGGCGTTTGAGCTCGCCGCATTCGTCGAGCACGTCGCAGATGCCGTTGCCGACCCACTCGCCGGTATGCCAGTCCGGCATGTCCACCGCGGGGAACAGGCAGACGCCCTGCAGGTCCATGCCGCGCCGCACCGCGGCCAGCGATTCTCCCATCACGTCGCGCAGCCAGTCCGGCCGCCCGTGTCCCAGGCCGCTGGTCTCGCCGATGATCATTGGCCTGCGGTAGCGCTGCCACACGGTGTCGAGCATGTCGCACAGCGGCGCGATGCGTTCGTCGCCGGGTTCCAGCGGGGCGTGCGGGCCGCTCTCGCGGTATTCCATCTGGCCGAAGGAATACACGTTGGTGCCGACGATATCCAGGATATCGGGCGAGCCGCCGAATTCCGGATGCTCGCGCCCGCAGATGATGTCCCAGGCCAGGAAGCTGTCGACACGGGTTTCGTAGCGCGCCGCCTCGATCTGGTCGGGCCGGTCGCGCGGCGCCACCACCCGCACCAGCGGGTCGATGTGCACCATGCGCGCCTGCGGATCGACGTCGCGGATCGCCTTCACGCCGGCGATCGCCGCGCGGCATAGCGCCTCCAACAGGCGCGCCCGGTCCTCGCGGCTGCAGCGGTAGGGCGCGGCCCAGCCCCATTCGCCGGCGCAAAAGGAAAAGAAGGTGATCTCGTTGATGGGCGTGAAGAAATGCGGGCCGCGCAGCTTCGGCATCACGTATTCGGCGCAAGCGCGACAATAGCGGGCAAAGCGCTCCGTGAAGGCGTTTGAAAACGGATCGAGGTCGTCCGGATAGCCGTAATGGCACAGGTCCCAGATCGGCGTGATCTTCGAGGCGTTCATCGCCTCGATGTAGGGATCGATCATGGAAAAGTCGTAGGCGCCGCCGCGGTCCACCAGCGGCCAGGGGATGCCTTCGCGCGCGACGGCGATGCCGAGGCTGGACAGGATGCGGTAATCCTCGGCGGCATGCCGGTCATGGCCGGTCTCCGCGACCAGGTTGCGCCGTACGCCATCCTTCCAGAGGAAATTCGAGCATTCGAAGCCGGACAGGAAGAAAGTGGGGAAGATGCCGGGATGCCGTGCCATGTGAGCTCCTCGCTGAGCGTGTTTACGCACGAGAACCTAGCACGCAATGCGCAGGCCAGTCGCCGCCCACGCTGTCGGTCGGCCCGCCATCCAGTTATAATGCCGTCCTTCAGCGCCACGTTCCACTTCGGCTCTTCGACCAGATAGATGCTCGCCCGCCTTCCACGCATCCGCTCCACCCGCTACCTCGTCGCATTCCTGCTGACGCTGGCGATGGTGTTTGCGCACTGGCAGGGCCTGGCGCACCGGATCGCGCACGCCACGCAGTATGCGTCCGTCGCGCTCGACACGGCCGTCAACGGTTCCGCGGCCTCGCACCAGAACACCGTCCCGCATTCCTGCATCGCCTTCGACGCCGCCACGGTTGCTCCCGCGCTGGATACCCCGGCCTGCACGATCGCCATCCTGCCCGCCGGCCGGGTGCTCGCCCTGTGGACCGCCTTCGATTCCTGGCATGCGCCGTTCACGCCTTACTTCTCTTCCCGCGCTCCTCCCGTCGCCTGATGTCCTGAACCGCTCGATGCGCCTGCGCCGCCCGTTTCGCGCAGGCGTGTCCGTCCGTTTTCGTTGTGAGGAATTCATCATGCACGTCCAGCGTACCATCCTGGCGAGCGCGGTATTGGCCGCACTCGCACCATTCTCGTTTGCCCAGACCACCGGCGAGCCCGTCGCGACCGTCGTCGTGACCGCCAGCCCCTTCAATGCCGCCGAAGGCGACCAGATCCTCACGCCGGCCAAGGTGCTGGCCGGCGACGAACTGCGCAGCAAGCTGGGAAGCTCGCTCGGCGACACCCTGAGCAATGAACTGGGCGTGTCGGCCTCGGCCTTCGGCGCCGGCGCCTCGCGCCCGATCATCCGCGGCCTGGAAGGCAACCGCGTCAAGGTGCTGGAGAACGGCATGTCGGTGTCCGACCTGTCCGGCCTGTCGAACGACCACGCCGTCACCGGCGAAGCGGCCACCGCGCGCCAGATCGAGATCCTGCGCGGCCCGGCGGCGCTGCTGTACGGCTCGGGGGCGATCGGCGGCCTGGTCAACGTCGTCAACGAGCGCATCCCGACCGAGCTGCACGACAAGCCCAGCGGCGTGCTGGAAAGCCGCTACAGCAGCGTCGACCACGGCCGCGCCGTGTCCTACTCCGGCGACGCTTCGAGCGGCAAGGTGGCGCTGCACGTCGACGGCAGCGGACGCGACGCCGGCGACTATCACATCCCGGATGCGCCGGAGGGCGACACGCTGCCCGATTCCTCCCTGCGCCAGCACACCCTGGGCGCAGGCGCCTCGTATATCGGAGAGCGCGGCTACTTCGGCGCCTCGGTCAGCTCGCTCAAGAAACATTACGGCATCCCGGGCGGCGAGGGCGCCAGGATCGACCTCGACCAGACCCGCTACGACCTCGACGGCCAACTGAACGCGCCCATGGCGGGCTTCGAGAAGCTGCGCTTCAAGGCCGGCTACTCCGACTACGGCCACGTGGAGCTCAACGCCGAGGGCGGCCCGGAGACCATCTTCGCGAACCGCTCGACGGAGACACGCCTGGAGCTGACCCACAAGCCGCTCAAGGGCTGGGAAGGCAGCTTCGGCATCCAGACCGAGCACACCCGTTTTTCCGGCCTGAGCGCGGACAGCGGCGAAGCGGCGACGGTGCCGGTGACAGTGTCCGACACCCACGCCGCCTTCCTGGTCGAGCAGCGCCAGTTCGGCAAGACGCGCGTCAACGCCGGTGTGCGGGTGGAATCGGTGAAACGCGAGCCGGAAGGAGCCGCGCCGCGCCGCAGCTTCGACCTGCTGTCCTATTCGGCGGGCGCGATCTGGCCCCTCGCCCGAGACTACACGGTGGGCGTGACCGCCTCGGTAGCGCAGCGCGCGCCGGGCACCGACGAGCTGTATTCGGGCGGCCCGCACGAATCGACCCTGACCTACGACATCGGCAACCCGAATTTCAAGAAGGAGACCTCGCGCAACCTGGAAATCTCGTTGCGCAAGGTCACCGGCCTGGTACGCTGGCAGGCGAACCTGTTCGAGAACCGCGTGCGCGACTTCATCTACGGCGAGGTCAACGACACCCTGCTGGACGACGAGGGCAACCCGGGCGACGAGCTGCGCGAGCGCATCTTCCGCCAGGCGGATGCCACGATCCGCGGCATGGAAGCCGAGATCAGCTACAACCGGCACCCGCATACGCAGGGCCTGTCGCTGCGCGCCTTCGGCGACCTGTCGCGCGGTTCGCTGGACGATGCGGGCAGCCTGCCGCTGCAGCCGGCCAAGCGCATCGGTCTTGAGGCAGGCTATCGCCAGGGTGCGCTGCGCGGCGGCGTGTCGGTGCTGCGCGCGCTGAAGCAGGAGCGCCTGGCCTCTTTCGAGACGACGCCGACTCCGGCCTACACCCAGCTGGACGCCAACCTGTCCTACACCCAGCGTTTCCGCAATGCGGACCTGACCTGGTTCATCATCGGCAAGAACCTGCTCGACGAGGACATCCGCATCTCGACCTCGGTCCTGAAGGATGTGGCGCCGCTGGCGGGACGGAACATCACCGTGGGCGTGCGCGCGGCGTTCTGATCGGCGTTTGCGGCCGGCATGATCCGGCCGGCCGGCACGCTGCTATAATCGGCGCATTCCCCGAGGTGACCTCTTGCGCCGGTTCATTACCATCCTTCTGCTGCTCAGCCTTCCCCTGTATGGTTTCGCCATGCAGGGCGGTTTGCCGCAGGCCTACGGCGCCGGCGCCCTCGCGCACGCGGTGGCGCACGACGAGAACATCCTCCATCACCACCACGAAGACGACGGCTCGGTTCACTACGACGCATCCGAAAAGTCGCTCGCCCATGCGCAGGACCACCATTCCTGCGCGCAACCAGCCGACCTGCTCCTTCCCGCGCTCATCGTGCCGCCCGAGCAGCTGCTGTCCAGCGTAGTCATCCCCGCTGCCCAGTCGCTGCCGGAACCCTTCCTGGATGGGCCACGAAAACCACCCCGCCACGCCCCCGGCCATGCCGCCGGGGGAATGACGCACGCCTGACAGACCCCTTGGCGCGAGCTCCTCGCGCCCGTGCGCTTCCCTTCGGTCGATTTCGATACTCACCGATGGAGAACACATGCGCACCCGCCGCCTGTCCCTTTACCTTGTCGGTACCGCGCTCGCCCTGCCATGCTGGGCGCTTGCGGCACCGCCAGTCACACTCAAACACGCCGTCGACAGCGCCTGGCAGCGCGTGCCCGACGCGCGCACGATCGAAGCACGCCAGCTTGAAGCCGCCGCGGCACGCGCGGGCGCCAGTTCCTGGCTCGCCACGCCGCCCACGCTCGGCCTGTCCCAGCGACGCGACGAGAGCGGATCGGAACGCGCCCAGCGCGAATCCGAGATGTCGGTCTCGTCCTCGTTCTGGCTGCCCGGCCAGAAGTCGGCCCGCGAAACGCTGGCCGCACGCACGACGATCGAGGCAAGCGCCCACCTGCTTGCAACCCGCCTGGCCGTGGCCGGGCTGGTGCGCGACCGGATGTGGGAAGCGGCTTCCGCCCAGGTCACGCTGGACGAAAAACAGGACCACCTGCACCACCTCGAAGGACTCGCCGACGAGGTAGGGCGGCGCGTGAAAGCCGGCGACCTGGCGCGCAGCGATGGGCTGCTGGCCGACCAGGAAGTGCTGGCCGCGCGCATCGAGGTCGGCAAGGCCCGCACCGCCGCCGCCGAGGCGCTGGCGCGCTTCCAGGTCCTGACCGGGCTGCCGGAACTGCCGGCGCTGGAGCCGGAGCCGCTGCGCGAAGCGGAGGCGCCTGCCAATACCCGCCTGCTTGCTGCCCAGGCGTCCGAGCAACGTGCACGCGCGGACTTGCGGCTGCTTGAGGCCAACCGTTCGGCGCCACCGACGATCGCCCTGTCGGTGCGCCGCGAAGACGAGCGCGGCTTGCGCGAACCGACACGCAGTCTCGGCGTGGCGCTGCAGATTCCGTTCGGCAGCGCCGCGCGCAACCGCAGCGTCGAGGCCCAGGCCCAGACCGCGATCGCCACCGCGGCCGCCGAAGCGGCCGAGGCGCAAGCCGCCAGCGCGGCCGAGCTCGCCATCGCCCGCGCACGCCTCGCGAATGCCGGCACGGCCCTGAACGATGCCATCGCACGCGCCAAGGCCCTGCACGAACACACCGCGCTGTTCGAGAACGCCTTTCGCCAGGGCGAGCGCGGCCTGGCCGACCTGCTGCGCTCGCGCGCACTGACCCATGAAGCCGACGTCGCCGTGGCCCAGCAACAAGTCGCAGTCGGGCACGCCCATGCGCAACTCAATCAAGCATTAGGAATCCTTCCATGAAAATCCTGACCCTGTTCTTCGCCGCCATGCTGGCCATGTCGCCGGCACTGGCCGGGCCCGGCGCGCACGGGCCGAACGGTGAACACCTCGACGCCCCGACGGTCGCCGCAGGCGCCGTGCTGCCGCGCGTCGAGACCTTCACCGAAGCCTTCGAGCTGGTAGGCCAGCTTACGAAAGGCGAACTATCGATCATGATCGACCGCTTTGATACCAACGAGCCGGTCCTGAACGGCGTGCTGGAAGTCCAGTACAAGAATCTCAAGGCGAAAGCCACCTTCCACGCCGACATGGGCGACTACGCGGTCGACGATCCGGCCATGCTTGCCGCGATCTCCAAACCGGGCGCCCATCCGCTGCTGTTCACCCTCGTCGCCGGGGAGGAGAGCGACCTATTGGCGGGCACGCTCCAGGTGACGCAAGCGCTCGATGAACTCGACCACGATCACGAACACTCGGCGTGGAGCCCGTGGCTGCTGGCGGCTGTCGCCGCCATCGTCCTCGTCGCCGCCGCATTCGTCGTGCGCCGCATGCGCCAACGCAAGGGAGTCTGAACATGAAACATCGTATTGTTATCGGCCTGCTCGCCGGCCTCGTCACGACTTCCCTGCTGGCCTCGCCGGGCGCGCACGGCCCCAATGGCGAACATCTCGACGAGAAGGCAGGCGGCACGGCGAGTGGCCTGGCGCGCCTGCCGGACGGCAGCGTCAACGTGCCCAAGCTGGCGCAGCGCCGCATGGGCGTGCGCACCCTGATGGTGAAGGAAGGCGAGCACGCGCGCACCGTCCAGCTCAACGGCCGCGTCGCCATCGACCCGAACGCGGGCGGCCGGGTGCAGGCGCCGTTCGCGGGACAGATTGCGCCGGGGCCGAAGGGCCTGCCGGTGCTTGGACAGCGCGTCGCGAAAGGGCAGGTGCTGGCGCGCCTGGGCCCGACCGGCGACGCCATCGAGCGCGGTAACCAGGCGGCCGAACTGGCCAGCCTGCGCGCCAACCGCACGCTGCTGGAACAGCGGCTCAAGCGCCTGGAATCGCTGGAAGGCGTGGTGCCGGCCAAGGAAGTCGAAGCGGCCCGCGCCGAACTGGCCGCCAACGCCGGCCGCGAGCGCGCGGTGGCCAGGTCGATCGGTGGCGTGGAAAACCTCGTCGCACCGAGCAGCGGCGTCGTCGCCAGCGCGGCGGTGCTGAACGGCCAGATGGTGGACATGCGCGAGGTGCTGTTCGAGATCGTCGATCCGCAGCAGATGCTGGTCGAAGCCCTGGCGACGGATGCCGCGCTGGCGGGCAGGATCGGCAGCGCCAGCCTGCTCGACGTGGCCGATGTCCAGCTCACGCTGCTGGGAGGAGGGCGCAGCCTGCGCGAAGGCGCGGTGCCGCTGAACTTCCGGGCGCAGGGCAAGGCGCTCGACCTGGCGGTGGGACAGCCGGTGACGGTACTGGCCAGGCTGAATACGACGGTGAAGGGCGTCGCCCTGCCGGCGTCGGCGCTGGCGCGCAACCAGGCCAACGAGACCGTGGTGTGGATCAAGTCCGGGGCCCAGCGCTTCATTGCGCTGCCGGTGGAAGCGACGCCGCTCGATGCCGGCACCGTGATCGTGACCCGAGGGCTGAGCCCCGACAACCGGGTCGTGGTCAAGGGCACCTCCCTGATCAACCAGATCCGGTAGGCGGCCCATGTTCAACGCTATCGTACGCTTCAGCCTGCGCAACCGCCTGTTCGTGCTGGCGGCGGCGCTGCTGCTGATGGTCTACGGGGCCTACACGGCCTCGCGCACTCCGGTGGACGTGTTCCCCGACCTGAACAAGCCGGTCGTCACGGTGCTGACCGAGGCCGGCGGCATGGCGCCCGAGGAAGTCGAGCAGCTGGTGTCCTTCCCGATCGAGACCTCGCTCAACGGCATGCCGGGCGTGACCCGGGTGCGCTCGGTGTCGGGCGTCGGCCTGTCCATCGTGTATGCCGAATTCGACTGGGGCACGGACGTCTACCGCAACCGCCAGCAGGTAGCGGAGCGCCTGAGCCTGGTGAAGGAACAGCTGCCCGGCGATATCTCGCCGATGATGGGGCCGGTGTCCTCGATCATGGGCGAGATCATGCTGATCGCGCTGCCCATCGACGTGGCCCGGACCGATCCCATGAAGGCGCGCGAGTATGCCGACTTCGTGCTGCGCCCGCGCCTGCTGTCGATTCCGGGCGTGTCGCAGGTGATCCCGATCGGCGGCGAAGTGCGCCAGCTGCGCGTGCAGCCCGACACCGCGCGCATGGCGCAGTTCGGGGTCTCGCTCGCGCAGGTAACGGATGCGCTGCGCGGCTTCGCGGCCAATACCAGCGGCGGCTTCATCGACCTGAACAACCGCGAGTACCTGATCCGCAACTTCGGGCGCACCACGCGCCTGGAAGACGTCAAGGGCCTGCCGGTGGCCTACCGCAATGGCATGCCGGTGCTGCTCGAGCAGGTCGCCAGCGTCGCCTATGCGCCGGCCTTCAAGCGCGGCGACGCCGGCATGAACGGCAAGCCGGCGGTGATCGTCAGCGTGCAGAAGCAGCCGGATGGCGACACGGTGCGCCTGACCCGCGACATCGAGGGCGCGCTGGCGGAGCTCAAGCAGGGCCTGCCGGCCGGGATCTCGCAGCCCGTGGTGCTGTTCCGCTAGGCGAACTTCATCGAGGCCGGCGTCGGCAACGTGGTGGAAGCCTTGCGCGACGGCGCCATCCTGGTGGCGATCGTGCTGTTCGCCTTCCTGCTGAGCGCGCGCACCACCCTGATCTCGCTGGTGGCGATCCCGCTGTCGCTGGCGGTGACGGCGCTGGCCTTCCACCTGCTGGGCCAGTCGATCAACGTGATGACCCTGGGCGGCCTGGCGATCGCGATCGGCGAGCTGGTGGACGATGCGGTGGTCGACGTCGAGAACATCCTGCGCCGCCTGAAGGAGCGCGACAAGACGGGGCACTCCGTGCTGGAGACGATCTGGCACGCCTCGGTGGAGGTGCGTTCGGGGATCGTCTACGCCACCGTGATCGTGGTGCTGGTGTCGATTCCGCTGTTCGCGCTGCCGGGCATCGAGGGACGCCTGTTCGCGCCGCTGGGCATCGCCTACATCGTCTCGATCCTGGCCTCGATGCTGGTGTCGATGACGGTCACGCCGGTGCTGTCCTATTACCTGCTGCCGAAGATGAAGCGCCTGCATCGCGGCGACAGCCCGATCGTGCGCCGCCTGAAGGCCTGGGACACGGCGCTGCTCCACTTGTCGCTGCCGCGCACCCGCCCCGTGCTGGGTGCTGCAGCGGTGGTGGTGCTGGTGGCGCTCGCCTCGGTGCCTTTCTTCCCGCGTGCCTTCCTGCCGGCCTTCAACGAAGGCTCGCTGGTGATGGGCATGACCTTCACGCCGGGCACCTCGCTGGCGGAGGCGAACCGCATGGGGACCCTGGCCGAGACCCTGATCGCGCAGGTGCCGGAAGTCGCCAAGGTCGGGCGCCGCACCGGCCGTGCCGAACTGGACGAGCATGCCGAGGGCGTGCACTCGTCCGAGATCGAGATCGACTTGAAGCCTTCGAAGCGCAGCCGCGAGGCGGTCATGGCCAGCATCCGCAATCAGCTCGCAGGCATCCCGGCCTCGATGGCGATCGGCCAGCCGATCTCGCACCGCCTGGATCACCTGCTGTCCGGCGTGCGCGCGCAGATCGCGGTGAAGATCTACGGCGACGACATCGACACCTTGCGCGGCCTGGCCGAAGACTTGCGCGGGCGCGTGGCCGGCATTCCGGGCCTGGTCGACCTGTCGGTCGAGCGCCAGGTCCTGATCCCGCAGGTGAAGCTGCGCATCGACTACCGCAAGGCGGCCCAGCACGGCCTGGCCGCGGGCGAGGTACTGCAGGCGCTGCAGTCGCTGTCGGAAGGCACGCGCGTCACCCAGGTGATCGACGGCGCGCGCCGCTACGACCTGGTGCTGCGCCTGGCCGACGCCGACCGCTCGCCGCAGGACCTGGGGCGCATCATGCTCCGCACACCGGCGGGCCCGATTCCGCTGTCGAGCGTGGCCACGGTGGAAGAGGGCGATGGCCCCAACCAGATCGGACGCGAGAACGGGCGCCGCCGCATCGTCGTGTATGCGAACACGGACGGCTCCAACATGTCGCACATCATCGAGGACGTGCGCTAGGCGGTGGATAGAACCCGGCTGCCGGGCGGCTACTTCGTCAGCGTGGAAGGGCAGTTCCAGGCGCAGGAGCAGTCGCAGCGCCTGATCGCGGCCCTGGCGCTCGGCTCGCTGCTCATGATCTTCCTGGTGCTGTATTCGCGCTACCGCTCATCAAGACTGGCGCTCATCATCATGGGGAACATCCCGTTCGCCCTGGTCGGCAGCGTGATCGCGATGTGGATCGCGGGCGTGTCGCTGTCGGTGGCCTCGATGGTCGGCTTCATCACGCTGGCCGGCATCGCCACGCGCAACGGCATCCTCAAGATCAGCCACTACATCAACCTGTGCAAGTTCGAGGGCGAGTCCTTTGGATGGCCGATGATTGTGCGCGGCTCGATCGAGCGCCTGACGCCGGTCCTGATGACGGCGCTGGTGGCTGCCTTCGCGCTCACGCCGCTGCTGCTGGCGGCCGACGCGCCGGGCAAGGAGATCCTGCATCCGGTGGCGGTGGTGATCTTCGGTGGCCTGATCAGCTCCACCTTGCTCGATACGCTGCTGACGCCGCTCATCTTCTGGAAGCTCGGGCAGCGTCCCCTGGAGCGCCTGCTGGCGGAGAAGGGCAGCGATAGCTATTGATTCACGGGCCCAGTGGCGGCGCCCATCCCGAGCCGCCACATGTTTTTCTGGAGCAGGAACATGAAGAAGATCTTTGCAGTAGCAGCATGCGCGGCCGGCCTCGTCCTGTCCGGCCAGGCCCTCGCACACGGGGCCAAGCCCAAACACGGCGGCATCGTGCAGACTGCGGGCGACCTGTCCTTCGAGCTGGTCGCCAGGGATGGCGGCGCCACCATCTATGTCGACGACCATGGCAAGGACAAGCCGACCGCGGGCGCGAGCGGCACCATGACCGTCTTGATGGGCACGCAGAAGACCGAGCTGCCGCTGGCATCGGGCGGCGACAACACGCTGGTCGTGAAGGGCAAGGCCGGACTGGAAAAGGGCAGCAAGGCCGTGGCGTCGGTTAGCTTCGCGGACAAGAAGACCGTCAGCGTGCGCTTCTCGGTCAAGTAAGTGCGCCAGGCTCAGCGGGTCCAGTTGCACTTGCCGCGCAGGATGGCGGCGCCCCAGAAGGGCAGGGCAGCCAGGCCACCGAAGCCGAAGTTCCAGTTCTTGGTGCTGAAACCGGACGGCTGGTGTCTGGTCGCGTTCGGGCCCAGGCAGTGCGGCTTTTCCGCTTCGGAGAATTTGCGTGCGAATGCCTGGTAGGCCCCGCCGCTCAATACCGTGCCGCCGGCCGGCATGGAGTCGGGCGGCATCTCTTCGAGGACCGCGCGCACGGCTGCCTTGATCGCCTCGTCGCTCGGACGTACGCTCGGCGGCGGTGCCGGCTGCGTTCCGGACGCGCCGAGGGGATCGGCCTGCGCGGGCCTGGGCACCGGCGGCGCATCCGCATGAGCGAGCAGTGGAGGGCAGGCAGCAAGAGGCACGAGGAGGCGCAGGAGCCAGGCGTTCATCGGTCGTTTCGCGGAGTGGATGAGCAGCCGACTTTACCCGAACGCCTTGTCAGATTCTTAAGCCTGCATGAACGCCTGGATTATTATGTGGGACGGATAATGACGAGGAGCGCACATGGGCACTGAACGGAGTTTCGTCGACTACGTTACCGAGGTCGCGGGGCTGGGCAGTCGGCTGACGCACAAGAAGATGTTCGGCGAATACGCCCTGTACCTGGACGGCAAGGTGGTCGCCTTCGCCTGCGACAACAGCCTGTTCATCAAGCCGTCGAAGGCCGTCGTTACCCTTGCGCCGGATCTGCCGCAAGGCCCGCCGTATCCGGGCGCCAAGGATTATCCGATCGCCGACGAACTGCTGGACGATCCCGAAGCGCTGCGCCGCCTGATCGAGGCGACCGCGGCCCTGATGCCGCTGGCCAAGGCGAAGAAAGCACCGGCCGCCAAGCGCGCTTCCTGATTTTTCATGACTGGGCGTACTGATAAGTGGCCCGGATTCATGAATTCCATTCATAAGCCCTTGCATTTTTCACATGCAGTGCGGCCTTCCCACGCCCCTACAATGCCACGGCTGCACACCTGAACGAACTGCACGCCTCAAAAATTAAAAAAGCGCTATGTTCTTGCATGCGCATTTTCATCAAATTGCCCGTCCAGCCAGCCCCCTCAAGAAAGGAAGTACGATGCCCGACTTCGATCCCAATCGGCGCCAGCTGCTCAAGGCGTCGACCGCCGCCGTCGGCGGCGTCGCGGTAGCCTCCCAGCTCGCGGCGCCCGCCCAGGCCGCACCCGCCACCGCCCAGCCGCCTGCCTCCACCACGCCCACGACCATGAGCGTGCGGCTGAAGGTCAACGGCATCGAGCACCAGTTGATGGTCGATCCGCGCACCACGCTGCTGGACGCCCTGCGCGACCGCCTGCACCTCACCGGCAGCAAGAAGGGCTGCGACCAGGGCCAGTGCGGCGCCTGTACGGTGCTGGTGGACGGCCGCCGCGTTACATCCTGCCTGACCCTGGCCGTGATGCAGGAAGGCCACGAGGTCACCACCATCGAAGGCCTCGGCACCCCGACCAACCTGCATCCGCTGCAGCGCGCTTTCATCAAGCACGATGGCTACCAGTGCGGCTTCTGCACCCCGGGCCAGATCTGCTCCGCCGTCGGCATGCTGGAAGAGATCCGGTCTGGCGCGCCGAGCCACGTCACGGCCGACCTGAACGCGGGCCCGCAGCCGAGCGAGATGGAGTTCCGCGAGCGCATGAGCGGCAATATCTGCCGCTGCGGCGCCTATTCGAACATCCAGGAAGCGATTGCCGAAGTGGCGGGGGCCAAGCGATGAAAGCCTTTACCTACGAACGGGCCAAGACCCCGCAGGAAGCCGCGGCCGCCGCAGCACGCCTCCCGAATGCGCGCTTCGTTGCCGGCGGCACCAACCTGCTGGACCTGATGAAGCTCCAGATCGAGACGCCGGCCCACCTCATCGACGTCAACGACCTGGCGCTCGACCGCATCGAGCCGGCGCCGAATGGCGGACTGCGCATCGGTGCGCTGGTGCGCAATTCGGACCTGGCGGCCGACCTGCGGGTGCGCCGCGACTACGGCGTGCTCACCCGCGCGCTGGTGGCGGGCGCCTCGGGCCAGCTGCGCAACCAGGCTACCACCGCCGGCAACCTGCTGCAGCGCACCCGCTGCCCCTATTTCTACGACACCAACGTCCCCTGCAACAAGCGCAAACCCGGCAGCGGCTGCAGCGCCATCGGCGGCTTCACCCGCCTGCATGCGATCGTCGGCCAGAGCGATGCCTGCATCGCGACCCATCCGAGCGACATGGCGGTGGCCATGCGCGTGCTGGACGCCCAGGTCGAGACCATCGACCCGAGCGGCGCCACGCGCGTGATCCCGATCGCCGACTTCCACCGCCTGCCGGGCAACACGCCGCACATCGACCACAACCTCAAACCGGGCGAGCTGATCACCGCGGTGACGCTGCCGCCGCCGGTCGGCGGCGTGCAGAGCTACCGCAAGGTGCGCGACCGCGCGTCGTATGCCTTCGCGATCGTCTCGGTGGCCACCATCCTGCAGCGCGACGGCAGCGGCCGGGTAGCGCTGGGTGGGGTGGCCCACAAGCCCTGGCGCGTGGAAGCGGCCGAAGCCGCGTTCCCGCGCGGGGCGCAGGCGGTGGCGGGCGCCGTGCTTGCCGGCGCGCGCACGACCCAGGACAACGCATTCAAGGTGCCGCTGGTCGAACGCACCCTGGCCGCCGCGATCGCGGACGCCAAAGCCTAAGCAAAAGGGACAGCCATGAAATTCAACGAACCAGCCACCAGCAACCCGATCGACCAGCTCAAGGTGGTGGGCCAGCCGATCGACCGCATCGACGGCCCGCTCAAGACCACCGGCACCGCGCCCTACGCACTCGACCGCCACGACGTGGTGCCCAACCAGGCGCACGGCTACGTGATCGGCTCGGCCATTCCCACCGGACGGATCGTCTCGATGGACCTGTCGGCAGCCAAGGCCGCGCCGGGCGTGATCGCCATCGTCACCGCCCAGAACGCAGGCAAGCTCACCAAGGGCAACTTCAACACCGCCATGCTGCTGGGCGGACCGCGCGTCGAGCACTACCACCAGGCCGTGGCGCTGGTGGTGGCCGAGACCTTCGAGCAGGCGCGCGACGCAGCTTCGCTGGTGCGCATCAAGTACGAGCGCGACAAGGGCGACTTCGACCTGCGGGCGGTGCAGAACAAGGCCATCGCGCCGAAGTCGGAAGCCGCCGAGACCAGGATCGGCAACTTCACCGGCGCCTTCGCGTCCAGCCCGGTGAAACTCGACGCCGAGTACCACACCGCCCACGAATCGCACATGATGATGGAGCCGCACGCCAGCGTGGCCGCCTGGGACGGCGACCAGCTCACCGTGTGGACCTCGAACCAGATGATTGCCTGGGCCAAGGGCGACCTGGCCAAGACCCTCGGCATCCCGAAGGACAAGGTGCGCGTGCTGTCGCCCTACATCGGCGGCGGCTTCGGCTCCAAATTGTTCCTGCGCGCCGACGTGGTGCTGGCGGCGCTGGGTGCGAAGGCCGCGCGCCGGCCGGTGCGCGTGCCCTTGCAGCGCGCGCTCATTCCGAACAACACCACGCACCGCTCGGCGACCGTGCAGCGCATCCGCATCGGCGCCACCCGCGAAGGGAAGATCACCGCCATCGGCCACGAAAGCTGGTCCGGCAACCTCAAGGACGGCTCGCCGGAGAACGCGGCCACGCAAACCCGCTCGCTGTACGCGGGCGAGCACCGCATGACTTCCAACCGGGTGGCCGCGATGGACCTGCCGGAAGCGAACGCGATGCGCGCGCCGGGCGAGGCGCCGGGCATGGCGGCGCTCGAGATCGCGATGGACGAGATGGCGGAAAAGCTGGGCATGGACCCGGTGCAGTTCCGCATCCTGAACGACACCCAGGTGGTGCCGGACAATCCCGAAAAGCCGACCTCCAGCGACCCGCAGTCGAAGAAGCCGGAGAAGGAAAAGCACATTGCGAATCCGCCGTTCTCCAAGCGCCAGTTCGTCCAGTGCCTGCAGCTAGGTGCCGAGCGCTTCGGCTGGGAGCGCAGATCAAGCAAACCCGGCACGCTGCGCGAAGGCCGCTGGCTGGTGGGCATGGGCGTGGCCGGCGCCTTCCGCGACAGCCTGCTGACCAAGTCGGCGGCACGGGTGCGCCTGGACCGGCGCGGCATGCTGACGGTGGAAACCGACATGACCGACATCGGCACCGGCAGCTACACCATCATCGCGCAGACAGCCAGCGAGATGATGGGCGTGCCGCTGGAACGGGTGCGGGTGCGGCTGGGCGACTCCAGCCTGCCGGCGTCCTGCGGCTCGGGCGGGCAGTGGGGCGGGCACAACTCGACGGCGGGCGTGTACGCCGCCTGCCTCAAGCTGCGCGAGGCGGTGGCGCGCCAGGCCGGCTTCGAGCCGGAGCGCGCCATCTTCGCCGACGGGCTGGTGCGCATGGGCGAGCGCAGCCTGCCGCTGTCCGAGGCGGTGGCCGGGCGCGAGCTGGTCGGCGAGGACCTGATCGAGTATGGCGACATCGACAAGCGCTACCAGCTGTCCACCTTCGGCGCGCACTTCGTCGAGGTGGGTGTCGATGCGGTGACCTGCGAGATCCGCATCCGCCGCATGCTGGCGGTGTGCGCGGCCGGGCGCATCCTCAACCCGAAGACGGCGCGCAGCCAGGTGATCGGCGCGATGACGATGGGCGCGGGGGCGGCGCTGATGGAGGAACTGGCCGTCGACAAGCGGCTCGGCTACTTCGTCAACCACGACCTGGCGGGTTACGAGGTGCCGGTGCACGCAGACATCCCGCACCAGAAGGTGATCTTCCTGGACGAGGTCGATCCGATGTCCTCGCCCATGAAGGCCAAGGGCATCGCCGAGCTGGGCATCTGCGGCGTGGCGGCGGCCGTGGCCAATGCCGTGTATAACGCCACCGGGGTGCGGGTGCGCGAGTATCCGATCACGCTCGACAAGCTGATCACCAAGATGCCCTTGTCGATATGATCTGGCACGGTGGGTTTCATGCATGGCGTTGACGAATCCCCCACAAGGGCTATACTGGCCCCTGTACAATTCTTATTGCCCATGAACCCACCACGCTTTACATCGCCGCGCAATAGCGCCTGCCAGCAGGGCAGGGGCTTTGCCGCGTCCGTCGAGCGTGACTGCGCCGCCGTCTCCCGAGCGGTGCAGCAGTCGTCCCGCAACCTCGCCTGGCTCGTCCAGGCTCGGTGAGGACCCCTGCACGCGCTTCTCCGTCCTCCCGAGCCGCCCCGATCCGCCCAGCCCGCCATTTTTCGTGGCCGGCACCTCACATCACATCGATATCCGCCCGCCACGCCGCGGGCAAGCACAGGAGTACACAATGAAACCGACCATCCTCGTCTCATGGCTGGACATGGACCGCCTCGACCGCATGCTGGACGCCGTTCCGGCCGCCCAACTTGCCGCGCGCGACGCGCTGCTCGACGAACTGGGCCGGGCCGCGCTCGCCGAGCCCTGGGAAATGCCGCCCGACGTCGTCACCATGAACTCGCGCGTGCGCTTTTCCTTCGACGGCGCCGAGGAAGAAGTGACGATGACGCTGACCTATCCGAAAGACATGGCCGGCAATCCCGATCAGCTGTCGATCCTGACCCCGGTCGGCACCGCCCTGCTGGGCTTGAAGGTCGGCGATTCCATCAGCTGGGAGCGTCCCGACGGCGCCATGTTCGAGCTCAGCGTGCGCGGCATCGAGTACCAGCCGGAGCGCGACGGACAGTACCACCGCTAGGCTGCAGCAGCATCACCAGGGCCAGCACGATGGCGCAGGCGATCCAGGCCGACCACAGGGTGTGGGTGAGGAAGTGGGCGTCACGCATCTGCTGCATCCAGCCCAGCACCAAGCCCGGCGCCAGCGCCAGGCAGGCGGCGCGCCACGCCCCGCGGCCCGGCCCCGGCAGCCACCACACCACCAGCGACACCAGCCACAGCGCGCTCGACGCGTGGCCGGCCGGCATGCAATGGCCGGGCAGGATCCCTGCCGGCAGCGCCTCGAACAGGCGCACATAGGGCTCGTTGCCGCCGTAGCGCGCCAGGTCCCAGGGACAGTGCGCGCTGCTGGCCTGCTTGAGCAGGCTGGTCGCCAGCGGCACCAGCACGGCGGAGCAGGCGATCACGCGCAGCCGCAGCCGCGCCAGGGGCCGGTCCAGCGGCGCCTGCGGCCTGAGCGCATCGGCGATCGCCAGCGCCACGAAGCATGCAGCCAGCAGCGCCAGTCCCGCCTTGAGTATCTCGTGGCCGAAGGTCGCGGTGAGCCATGCGTCGCGCCATGGGAAGCAGGCGCTGGCGCGGCTGTACAGCCAGTCCGCCAGGACCAGGTCGACGTCCGTCCATTGGCCCAGTGCGGCGAGCAGCGGCGCCACCAGGACCAGCGCGGCGGCAAGCCGCCGGCAGCTGCGCATTTCCAGCAAGCTTCCCGCGTGCTGCTCCGCCGCTTCCTCAATTGCGGACGCAGGCATGGAACAGGTCGAGTTTCGGATTCAGGACGGCGGTTTCGACATTCAGCATGCCGAGCACCGAGTGGAACACGTTGTCGTGCGAGAGCGGCTGGTCGCGGCGCGCCTGCAGGCAGGCGCGGTCGATGCGAAAGCGCTGGCTGAAGCCCTCCGACATCCACAGCATCATCGGCACATGGGTCTGTTCCTTCGGCGCGAACAGCCAGGGAGCGCCGTGCAGGTACATATTGCCTTCGCCGAGCGACTCGCCGTGGTCGGAAAAATACAGCATCGCCGTGTCGACGTCGGCCTCGAGCGCGGTCTGGCGCAGCAGGTCGATGGTCCGGGCCAGGAAGCTGTCGGTGTAGAGGATGGTGTTGTCGTAGGCGGCGACGATGGAATCGCGGGTGCAGCTTTCGAACTCGCTGGTCTGGCACACCGGCCCGAAGCGGCCGAAGCCGGCCGGATAACGCCTGGCATACTCCGGCCCGTGGCTGCCCTTCTGGTGCAGGACGATGACCAGGTCCTTGCCGCTCTGGCGGATCAGCTCCGGCAAGCCCGCCAGCAGGCCTTCGTCGTAGCATTCGCTGCCGGCGCAGTGGGGCTTGCCGGGCGCCGGCGTTGCCACGTCGACGAATTCGACGCGCTCGCACACGCCCTTGCAGCCGGAATTGTTGTCGCGCCAGAGCACGCGGAAACCCGCATGCGACAGCACGTCGAGCAGGCCCTCCTGGTGCTTGGCGACGCTGTCGTCATAGCGTTCGCGCGGCAGCGCCGAGAACACGCAGGGCACCGACACCGCGGTCGCGGTGCCGCAGGACTCGACCCGTGCAAAGTTGATCAGGCCCTCTTCGCGCGCCAGCCGCGGATTGGTCTGGCGTGCATAGCCGTTGAGCGAGAAATTGGCCGCGCGGGCGGTCTCGCCGACCACGATCACGGTGACCGTGCGGCGCGCCTGGCCGGCCCAGCGGCTGCCCTTGGCCGCGTCGCGGCCGATCGGCTGCAGCGGGACCTGCTTGCTCCAGCGGTTGCGCAGGTAGCCGTTGAGCGCCTGCACCACGTTGGTGGGCGTGAGCAGGTAGCGCAGCTCGCGGTGCTCGCGCACCACCGGCGCCAGGGTCTTGAACAGCAGGACCAGCAGCAGCGCGGCCGCGGCGAGCGCCGCCGCGCCGAGACCGAGGCGGCGGCCGATGCCGCGCAGGCCGCGCGGAAAGGCCAGCTGCGCCCGCGCCACCAGCAGCGCCGGCAGTCCGCCGGTCAGCAGGACGAAGGCCGCCAGGCGCCAGCTCATCAGCTCGCCGGCTTCGCGCGGGTCGGTCTCGAACAGGCTCTGGATGATGGACTTGTCGATCACGACCCCGTACTCGTTGATGAACCAGGCCGAGGCCGACGCGACGAGGATGCAGGCGACCAGCGCCGGCTTGGCGACGTAGCGGAAGCTGAACAGGGTCAGCAGGGCGTAGAACAGCAGCACCACGATCGCGAAGCTGCCGGCCAGCAGCGGCAGCCGCGCCAGCGAGAAGCCGCCGACGGCGTGGATGAAATTCGACCAGAAATTGATGTTGGCGGCGCTGGCCAGAAGCAGGGCGACGCCGAAGACGAGCAGGTTGGCGCTGATGCGCCGGGGAGGTGTGTTGTGCACTTCGTATTGCAATCGAACCGCGCGGCCGGAATGGCCACGTCATGCATGCAGGATACGAGGCGCGGCGTGAATCGCGGCTCAAGCGGGCGTTAAGGCTGCGTGAACCTCCGGGCTCAGGCGGCGGGGAAGCTGATCGTGAAGCGGCTGCCGCCCTCCTGGCGTGCTTCGTAGGCGAAGCCGGCGCCGAGAAAATCGCAGATGCGCCGGGCCAGCGCCAGCCCCAGCCCGGTGCCGCCCGATCCGCTCGAGGGCGCGCCGCCGCTGCCGAGGGTAGCCACCACGGCGGGCGGCAGGCCGGGACCGGTGTCCTCGACCACCACCCGGCCCGGCAGCAGGCGCACCACCACCTCGCCCCGGCCGGTGTACTGGCAGGCGTTGCGCACCAGGTTGCCGATGGCGGCCGCGACCAGTTCGCGCGGGGCGCGCACAGCGAGTGCCGGGCCGTCGAGGAAGCGCAGCGCAACCGGTTTGCCGGCCACCAGCACGCGGTATTTCTCGACTTCGTCCTCGGCCACGGCGTGCACGTCGACCGGCGGCAGCGTGCCGAGCTCGGACGCGCGCGCCAGCAGCAGGAGCACGGTGACCGATTCGGCCGCCTCGCGCGCCGCGCGGTAGATGCGCTCGGCCGGGGCGCGCACGGCGGGCGCGGCTTCCTGCATCAGGATCTCGGCTGCGCCCATGATCACGGTGAGCGGGCTGCGCAGTTCGTGGCTGACGTCGCCGGTGAAGTAGCGTTCGCGGTCGAGGAAGGCGCGCAGTTCGGCGGTGTGGTCCTCGAGGGCGCGCGCCAGCACGCCCAGTTCGTCCTTGCGTGCGGTGAGTTCCGGCGGCGCGCCGCCGTTGCGCACCGACTGCGCCAGCGCGTGGATCGGCGTGACCACGCGGGCGCCGAGGAAGCCGCCGAGCAGGGCGGCCAGCACCAGAAAGCCGAGGAACACCGCGGCGAACATCGAGTACACCACCAGCTCGATCTTGTCGTAGTCGCTTTCGTGGTCGGCCAGAACCCAGCTGCCGCGCGCATCCCGCCCGGCCAGCACGTGCAGGCGGGTGGCGCCAACGTCGATGATGTGCACGCCGTCGGACAGGCCGCGCAAGGGAGCGGGAATCGCCTCGTTGCGATGAAAGCGCAGGCCGGCCGGCATGTCGACGTCCAGGCCGGCCGCCTGGCGCGGGGCGGCCCAGGCCACGGCCGCTTCCAGGCGCTTGTCGACCAGCTGCACTTCGATGCCCTCCACCGCGATCGCGGCGATGACCGCGAAGAAGCATGAGGCGCCGAGGCCGAACAGGACGAAGGCGACGACGATGCGCCGTTTCAGGGAATCAGCGGGGCGCATCGCGCTGCGTGCCGCCCTGGGAATCGCCCTGCACCAGCTTGTAGCCGACCCCGGCCACCGTCTGCAGCATCGGCGTGGCGAAGGGCTTGTCGATCGCCTGGCGCAGCGCATGGATGTGGGTGCGCAGGGCGTCGCTGTCGGGCCGGTCCTCGCCCCACACGGCCTGCTCCAGGGTCTCGCGGGTGACGATGCGCGGCGCGCTGGCGAGCAGGCAGCGCAGCAGCGTGTAGCCGGTCCGGGTCAGTTGCACCGGTACGCCGGCGCGCGCGGCTTCCTGCGTGTCGGGATCGAAGCTCAGCTCGCCGAAACGCATGGTCGCGTGCACCGCATGGGCGGCGCACGAGCGGCGCACCAGGGCTTTCAGGCGCACTTCGAGCTCCACCAGCGAGAAGGGCTTGACCAGGTAGTCGTCGGCGCCGCTGTCGAAGCCGGCCACCTTGTCGGGCAGGCTGTCGCGCGCGGTCAGCATCAGCACCGGCGTGGCCTTGCCGAGCTCGGTGCGCAGCTTCTGGCACAGCTCCAGCCCGTTCAGGCCGGGCAGCATGACGTCGAGGACGATCACGTCGTAATCGTTCTCGGAGGCGAGCGCCAGCCCGCCGTAGCCGTTGCGGGCGGAATCGAGTTGGTGGCCCTTCGGCTCCAGGAAGCCGTACAGGTTGGCGAGGATGTCGGGGTGGTCTTCGACGATGAGGATGCGCATGCGCTTATTCTAGTGGAGTAGAGCAGGCTCAGCGTAGCGTTGCGGGCGTTAAGAACGCGTTAAAGATGAGCTTCCGGCAGTGACCCTGCCTGGAAACGTTGGCAAATGCGCATCTTTGGATTATCGTTGGCGCGTTCACTGCCAACGAAAGAGACCATGAAACGATTCCTCGCCGCCGCCTTCCTGTTCCTGGGCCTGATCAGCATCGCCCGTGCCGAGACCGACGCCCAGCTCACCAAGCAGGTCAATGCCTTCGTCGACGCATGGCACGATGACGCCGCCAACGCGCGCATGGCCTATTTCGACAAGATCGCCCCGGACGGCGTCTACATCGGCACCGACCGCACCGAGCTGTGGAAACGCGATGCCTTCAAGACCTGGGCCAAGAAGTATTTCGAGCGCAAGTCGGCCTGGAGCTTCAAGGCCACGCGCCGCAATGTGTATGCCTCGGGCGACAAGTCGCTGATCTGGTTCGACGAGCTGCTCGATACCCCGAACATGGGCCCGTGCATGGCCAGCGGCGTGATCCGCAAGACGGCCAAGGGCTTCGAGATCGTGCATTACCAGCTGTCGATGGCGGTGCCGAACGAGGTGGCGGGACGGGTGACGGCGCTGATCGCCGAGCACGAGAAGAAGTAGGGTGGGCGGGTTTGTATGGCACAGGGACATGGGTTACACATGTCTAGAGACATAGGTGACACATGTCGAACCATTCTACGCCTTAATCCTGAGGTCGATTTCTGCGACTTTTCGCGTACAGA
>NZ_JNNN01000004.1:0-91946 GCF_000735635.1 Massilia sp. LC238
CCTCGAGGTGATTCGCCAGGAAATGTAGAGTGTCGTCGAACATGGCGACGAAGGTTAACAGCGTTGCCGCGCGTTTACAACGACAAAATAAAAATGCCGTTCAGTCTTAACTGAACGGCATTACCGCGTCAGCGGGGCTTTCCACATCAAGCAAGCAGGATCACTTGTCGGTGACCGTGAACTCGCCGAAGGCCTTGAGCTGCTCGCCCACCGCCTTCGGATCGCCTACCACCACGATCGACTGGTTCTCCGGATTGAAGTACTTCTTCGCCACCTCACGCACCTGTTCCGGCGTGACCTTCTGGATGCGCGGCACGTACTCGCCCAGGAACTCGGCCGGCAGGCCGACCAGCCAGTTCTGCGCCAGGGTCGCGGCGACCGAGCGCTGCAGCTGGTTGCTGATCATGTAGCCGCCCGCCACGTAGCGCTTGTTCATTTCCATTTCCTTGGCCGGCACGGGTTCGGTGCCGATGCGCTTGTACTCCGAGAAGAACTCGTTCAGCGCCGCGCCGGTCACTTCGTTGCGCACGTCGGCGCCGCCGACGATCGCGCCGCCCGCGCGGTTCATGCGCGCACCGGCCGAGGCGCCGTAGGTATAGCCCTTTTCCTCACGCAGGTTGATGTTGACGCGGCTCGAGAAGCCGCCGCCGAGGATGGTGCTGGCCAGGCGCAGCGGGATCTGGTCCTGCGCGCTCGCCGCGATGCCCGGGCTGCCCAGGCGCACCGCCGACTGCACGCTCTTGTCGCGGTTCAGCAGGATGCGCGCCGGCTTGGCATTGGCCGGAGCGGCAGCGGTTTCCGGCAGGGCCGGGCCGCTGGCCTTCCAATCGCCGAAGGCCTGTTCGACCAGCTTGAGCGCGTCGGCTTCCTTGATCGGGCCGGTGATCACGAGCAAGGCGCGGTCCGGGCGCAGGCGCTTGCCGTGCTCAAGGCGCAGCATGTCCTGGGTCACCGAGTTGATGGCTTCCACCGTCGGGGTGGTGCGCGAGTACGGATGGTCGCCGTAGACCGCGCGGCTGATGGCGCGTTCGGCGCGGAAGCCCGGCTGGGTCTCGGACACGCGCAGCGACTGCAGCGCATTGGCCTTGGCCAGCGCCACTTCGCTTTCCGGGAAGGATGGGGTACGCGCCACTTCGGCCAGCAGCTGCATCATCGGCGCGGCCTGCGAGACCAGCGCATTGGCCGACACCACGATGCCGTCCGAGGTGGCGCTGGCGCCGACTTCGCCGCCCATGCCCTGGGCCGCTTCGGCGATCGCGCGCGAGTCGCGCTTGGCGGTGCCTTCGTTGAGCAGGCCGGCCAGCATGTTGGCGAAGGCCGGGGACTGCGGGGCGTCGGCCGCGAAGCCGGCGCCGCGGACCGCCAGCACGTAGTCCACGCGCGGCAGGCCCTTGCGCGGCACGACCCAGACGGTCAGGCCGTTGCCCAGGTTTTTCTTGGTGATCTTCGGCACCGGGATCGGATTGTCCTTGCCGTAGGCCGGCATCGGCAGGTTGTCCGCGGCGGCGGGCGCGGCGTAGGCCATCGGCGCAAAGGCGACCGAGACGGCGAATGCGAGCATCAGTTTTTTCATCGATGCGCTCCTTTATTTTGCTGCGCCTGCAGGCGCAGCGGTGTTGGGCGTGGTGCCGGCGGCCGGTGCGGCTGCGGCAGCGGGGGTGGCTGGGGCGGCGAGCATCGCGGCCGGCTTGCGGTCGATGACGGTACGGTTGGTCGGCACCATGTAGGTGCGCACCGCGCGCTGGATGTCTTCCGAGCGCACGCCTTCGATCAGGCCCGGGACCTTGTTGACCACGTTGGCGTCGCCCCACATCACCTGCATCTTGGCCATCATGTCGGCGCGGTTGATGAAGCTTTCCAGCTGGTTGTTCCAGTTGGCCAGCATGCGGGTCTTGACGCGTTTGAGCGTCGCGTCGTCCACGCCGTTCTGCGCGACTTTGGCGAGCTCCTCGTCGATGGCCTTGAGCATGGCGTCGGCGCTGCTGCTCGGCTTGTACAGGGCGAACACGGTCAGGAGGGTCGGGCCGTCGTATTCGAAGGGACCGGTCAGGCCGAACAGGGAATCGACGTTGAGCGCGATCTCGCGGCCCTTCACCAGGCCCTGGTAGAACAGCGAGGCGTCGCCCCCGGCCAGCAGCTCGCCCAGCACGGCCATCGCGGCCTGGTCGCGGTGGCCGCGCGGCGGCATCTTCCAGGCTGCGGCGATCGCCGGCACCTGGGCCAGGGCGTCGCTCTGCACCAGGCGCTTCTCGGCGGTGTTCAAGCCTTCGCTGAAGTCGGTCGGCTTCGGGGTGGGGCGGGCCGGGATCTTGCCGAAGTATTTCTCGGCCAGCGCGAAGCCCTGGGCCGGGGTGATGTCGCCGGCGATCGCGATCACGGCGTTGTTCGGGCCGTAGTAGTCGCGGTGGAAGGCGCGCACGTCGTCCAGGCTGGCGTTCTCGAGGTCTTCGAAGCTGCCGTAGCCGTCATGGTTGTTCTCCCACTTCTGGAAGGCATGCTGGCCGATGTCGATCCACATGAAGCCGCCGTAAGGCTGGTTCTTCACGTTCACGCGGATCTCTTCCTTCACCACGTCCTGCTGGTTCTTCAGCGTGGCCGGGTTGAAGTCGAGCGTCTTCATGCGGTCCGCTTCCAGCCACAGGATCGGCTCGAGCGCCGAGCGCGGCGCGGTCTCGATGTAGTTGGTGTAGTCGGCGCGGGTCGAGCCGTTGTTGCGGCCGCCGCCGGCGGTGATGGTGGTGTCGAACACGCCTTTCTTGGCGTTCGGCGTGCCCTGGAACATCAGGTGTTCGAACAGGTGGGCGAAACCGGTGCGGTTCTTCGGCTCCAGGCGCATGCCCACTTTGTAGACGACCGATACGCCCACGGTGGGCGAGCTGCGGTCTTCGGTGACGATGACCGTCAGGCCGTTGTCGAGCTTCTTGACGGCGATCGGCAGGGTCCACTGGTCCGCGGAGGCGGCGAACGCCGACAGCGAGAACGTGAGCCCGGCCAGCAATACAGGTAATTGGCGCATGCGCATTGGTTGACCTCGAAAAAGTACGGAAAGGAACTGTACTGACGGCAGGGCCGTCATGCGCTGCATCTTAGCTCAATGGCATGCCAATAAGTAATCTTTTTCTTGGGAAGCCCGGCCTCGTGTCCACCCTGCGCCACAGGCCAGCCATCCGTGCATACGCCGCTCCAGGATGCCATTTTTGCAGTTCATCGCAGATTGGTGGGCGATGGCGGCCCGAACGGATATAGTTGCAACATGATAATTTTGAGCTGTTGCACACCGGTTCACCCACAAGGCGGCCCACGGACAACACGAACATGTATTCGGAGAATGGTATGAATCAGCTTTCCAAGGCCGGCTTCGCTGTCGCGGCACTGTGCACCTGGCTGTTGACCTGCATGGGCATGGCCAAGGCGGCGCCGGATGTGGCGACCGAGACGCGCCAGGTCGATGCGCGCGTGGTGCGCGTCAAGCTCGACGGGGTGGTGGACCTGAAGATCCGCCAGGGCAGCACGCCGCTGCTGGTCTTGAGCGGCGACCCGCGCCTGCTCGGCAAGACCACCACGCTGCAAAGCGGCGACACCATCAGCATCGGCACCGAGACCAAGGGCGTCAGCATCAACCTCGGCCGCAGCATGGGCCTGCATGCCGAGCTGACCCTGCCGAACCTGCGTGAAGTCAGTTCAGAAAGCGTGGGAGGTACGGCCATTACCGGTTTCTCGGGTGACGAGCTCGAGCTCAACCTCGATGGGGCCGGCTCAATGAATGTATCATGTAACTACAAGGTGATGACCGCCAACCTGGGCGGTGTCGGCAGCATGAAGATACATGGCATCAACAGCGAGAGCGTCGAGCTGAACCTCAGCGGCGCCGGCTACGTGACCCTGTCGGGCCGCAGCCGCAAGCTGAAGGCGGAGCTGGGCGGACTGGGCGGCCTGGACGCCCAGGCATTCTCGGCCGAGAACGTGACCCTCGAGCTGTCCGGCCTGGGCAACGCGACCGTGACCGCCAGGGACAGCGCCAACCTGACGCTGTCGGGCCTGGGTTCGGTGACGGTGCACGGCAAGCCGCAGAACCGCAAAGTGAGCGTCGACGGCCTGGGCAAGGTCAACTGGAAATAAGCAGGACCAGAACAAGAACAACGACACGAACCAACATTGAGTCCATCACGAGGACCAAGGGTACGCAGAGACCCTGATTCCATGGTCGAGACATGAAAAAACTATTGATAGCGATCGCATTCGTGCTGGGCCTGCAGGCCAGTGCGCATGCGGGCTTCGCGGAAGGGGCCAGCGCGTATAACGCGCGCAACTACGCGCTGGCACTGAAAGAGATCGTCCCGCTCGCCAAGGCCGGCCATGCGGATGCCCAGCATTTGCTGGGCCTGATGTATTACATGGGCCGCGGCGTCGCGCGCGACTACAAGCAGGCCTTCGCCTGGCACTACAAGGCGGCCCAGCAAGGCAAGGCCGACGCCCAGTACGTGGTCGGCGCGATGTACTACACCGGCAACGCCGTGCCGCAGGACCAGCGCCATGCCGTGGGCTGGTTCCGCAAGGCGGCCGAGCAGGGCCATGCCGAAGCCCAGCACGCGCTCGGGCTGATGTACCGCTACCACCAGGCGGGTATGCCGCAAGACAAGGTGCTGGCCTATATGCTGTGGAACCTGGCGGCAGCCGGCGGCAACCATAATGCGGTCGAGCAGCGCGCGGCCATCTCGCGCCAGATGACGCAGGAGCAGATCGAGGAGGCGCAGGCGATGTCGCGCACCTGGCGCCCGGGCCGGCCGTTGCCGACGAGTTCGCGTACGGGGAACAATTCCTGATCAAACACCGCCGGCCTCGACCGGCGGTTTTTCTTTGTGTTGGCCTACCGGGTTTCGTAGGGTGGGCGGGGAACCCGCCCACCCTACGAACATCATTTCGCCGGTATCGATACTGGCGCCTTCGCGGCGCTGCGGAACAAGCTCAGCGGCACCGCATTGCCCATCGCCTGGTAGCCCAGGTCATTCGGATGCAGGTGGTCGCCGCTGTCGTAGGCCGGCAGGAAGCGGCTCGGCCGCGCCGGATCGCGCGTGACGCGGTCGAAGTCGATCACGGCGTCGAACTCGTCGTTGTTGCGGATCCAGTTGTTCACCGCCTGTCGCACGACTTCCTTCTCGGGCGAGTAATAGGCCGCGCCTTCGAAGGGCGTGAGGGTGGCGCCGATCACGCCGATGCCCTTGGCATGCGCGCGCTGGATCAGCTGGCGGTAGGCGGCGATCAGGTCCTCGGCCGTCACCGGGCTGGTGGCCGAACTGTTGCCGATGTCGTTGATGCCGATCAGGACCACCAGGTAGCGCACGCCCGCGGTGGCCAGCACGTCGCGGTCGAAGCGCTCCTGCGCGCTGCGCCCGGCCAGGGTGTTCGGCGAATTGCCCAGCAGACGGTTGCCGCTGATGCCGCGGTTGACCACGCCGAAGCGCGCGTTGATGCCGAGGACCGGGTCACGCTCGGTCTGCAGGCGGCGCGCCAGCCAGTCGGGCCAGCGGTTGTTGGTGTCGGGCGTGCTGCGGGTGCCGTCGGTGATCGAATCGCCCAGCGTGACGATGGTGGGCCCGCTGGTGTCGACGTCGACCTCGGTCAGGAAGGGCCAGACCTGGATCGTGCGCTGCACCGGCAGGGTGGCGGCGGCCGTGAAATTGCCGGGCAGGGACACGTAGTTGGTCTGCAGGGCCAGCTGGTGCACGGTGGTCGCCTGTACCGTGCCGGGCAGGTAGAGGCTTACTGCCAGGTCGGACAGCGGCGGCACGTTCAGCTCCACCGGATCGGAGAGCGCCGGTGCGCCGGGCGGGATGGTGACAAAGCTGCGCTCGCCGAAGGTCAGCGCGCGGTCGGTGCCGGCGGCGACGTCCGAGCCCCCGGCGCGCAGGCCGATGCGGGCGGCGCCGACGGTCAAGGGCGTCGCCCCCAGTTCGTTGGACAGCCGGATGCGCACGCGGTTGCCGCCGGTGCTGGTGTGGACGATCAGGCGCACGGTCTGGTCGGTGAAGGTCTGCAGGCTGGGGTCGGGCGGTAGGCCGACCGGCGGCGGCCCGGCCGGGGCCGTGCCCCAGGTGCCGGTCCAGTTTTCCGTGGTCCAGGGCTGGGCGGTGGCCGGCTGCGGCAGGGCGATCGCCGCGGCCAGCATGGCGCTGCCCAGCAGCAGGCGCCGGCGCGGCGGATTCATGCCCGTGGTGGAGAGGGCGAAACCGTCCTTGAGGCGTCGGGCGGCATCGAGCAGGAGGGGAAGGAAGCGTTTCATGGTCGGCTCCTCGAGTAGTGGCCATGCGATATGCATGAGCTCGTCTGACAACTGTAGCCAGCCCCGGGAACCTGAACAAGAAGGCGACAATCGCGTCATTTGCGCGGGATCGAAGCCACAAACGATTAATATTCCTGCAAGAATCTTCCCTTCGTGCTGGAGCAATCTTGTCCGCAGATTGACCCGTCTTGCCGTCCCAACTGTTCGCAGGCGCACCGAGTGGCTCCGGCAACTGGATTAGCTTGATGCTTCCACGGACGAGGAGCGGCCATGAGCAAGCATTCGAATGAGCTAAGGATCGAGAACCCGACCATGCCGGCCGGCGGCTGGGGTTCGGTGCAGGAAGTCTCCACCATCCTGCTGCACCAGCGCGTGCCGCTGAAGGACAGCCGGCTGCTGCTGAAACAGAACAAGCCGGACGGCTATGCCTGCGTGAGCTGCGCCTGGGCCAAGCCGGCCAATCCGCATCCCTTCGAGTTCTGCGAAAGCGGCGCCAAGGCCACCGCCTGGGAAACCACCAGCAAGACCATCGGGGCCGATTTCTTCGAGCGCCACACCGTCACCGAGCTCGCAGCCTGGGACGACCACAGCCTGGAAGACCAGGGGCGCCTGACGGTGCCGCTGCGCTACGACCCGCAGACCGACAAATACCGCGAGATCGCCTGGGACAGCGCGTTTGCCGAGATCGGGGCGCTGCTGCGCGCCATGGACCGCAAACAGGTGGTGTTCTACAGCTCGGGCCGCGCCTCGCTCGAGACTTCCTACATGTATGGCCTGCTGGCGCGCATGTACGGCAACAACAACCTGCCGGACAGCTCGAACATGTGCCACGAAAGCACCTCGGTCGGCCTGCAAAAGACCATCGGCGTGCCGGTCGGCACCGTAGCACTGGACGACTTCGAGCAGACCGACTGCATTTTTTTCTTCGGCCAGAACGTGGGCGTGAACAGCCCGCGCATGCTGCACCAGCTGCAGGAGGCGCGCCGGCGCGGGGTACCGATCATCACCTTCAACCCGCTGCGCGAGCGCGGCCTGGTCAGCTTCACCAATCCGCAATCGCCCGCCGAGATGCTCACGGGAGCCGAGACCGCCATCAGCACCCAGTACCACCAGGTCAAGCCGGGCGGCGACACCGCCGCCATCATGGGCCTGTGCAAGGCCATCTTCGCCTTCGACGACGCCACGCGGGTGGCAGGCAGCCAGCGGGTGCTCGACACCGCCTTCCTGCAGGAGCACACCCACGGCTTCGCGGCGTTCGAGGCGGCGGTGCGTGCCTGCGCGTGGGAAGCCATCGAGCGCGAATCAGGCCTGCGCCGCGCCGCCCTCGAAAGCGCGGCCCAGGTGTACTGTGGCTCGGCCGCCGCGATGGCGGTCTACGGCATGGGCCTGACCCAGCACCGCAACGGCGTGCAGAACGTGGCGATGATCGTCAACCTGCTGCTCCTGCGCGGGAACATCGGCAAGCCCGGCGCCGGCGTGTGCCCGGTGCGCGGCCACTCCAACGTGCAGGGCCAGCGCACGGTCGGCATCACCGAGAAGCCCGAGCTGGCGCCGCTCGACAAGCTGGAGGAACAATACGGCTTCGCGCCGCCGCGCGACCCCGGCATGAACACGGTCGAGGCCTGCGAAGGCATCCTGGCGGGGCGCGTGCAGGCCTTCATCGGCCTGGGCGGGAACTTCGTGCGCGCGGTGCCCGAACGCCAGCTGATGGAGGCGGCGTGGCGCGCGATCCCGCTGACGGTGCAGGTCTCGACCAAGCTCAATCGCAACCACCTCGTGCACGGCAAGGCCTCCTACATCCTGCCGTGCCTGGGGCGGATCGAGATCGACCGCCAGGCGAGCGGGCCGCAGGACGTCACCATCGAGGACTCGACCGCCTGCATGCACGGCTCGCGCGGCATGGCCGAGCCGGTGGCGCCGTCGCTGCTGTCGGAACCGGCCATCGTGGCCGGCATCGCCCGGGCCACGCTCGATCCCAACCCGCGTGTCGACTGGGAGCGCTGGGTGGCGGATTACGCGAGCATCCGCGATGCGATCGCCGAGACCTATCCCGAGATCTTCCACGACTTCAACGCGCGCATGTGGACGCCGGGCGGCTTTCGCAAACCCCTGGGCGCCGCGAACCGGGTCTGGAAGACCGAGAGCGGCAAGGCCAATTTCACGGTGCCGGAAGCGCTCCAGGGCAATCCGGACCTGAAGGGCGGCGCGGGCACGCTGCGCCTGTTCACGGTACGCAGCGACGGCCAGTTCAACACCACCATCTACAGTCACGACGACCGCTTCCGCGGCGTCTACGGCAGCCGCATGGTGATCTTCATGGCGCGCGCCGACATGGCCAGATACGCGCTGAAGCAGGGCGACCTGGTGGGCCTGCGCTGCGCCGCCGAGGACGGCGTCGAGCGCCGCGTCGGCGGCCTGGCGGTGGTGCCCTACGACGTGCCGGAAGGCTGCATCGCGGGCTACTTCCCAGAGCTGAATCCCTTGATCCCGCTGTGGCACCACGCCAAGGAAAGCAAGGTGCCGGCGGCCAAGGCGATCGACGTGATCCTCGAGCGCGGCGGGAGGCGGTCGTGAACGCGGGCGAAGGCTTCTTCGCGCACTACGACGTACCTGAGGGCGCATGCCGCCTGCCGGCCGAGCGCTGGCGCGACGGGCGCCTGGAAAGTGCGACCGAGCTGGTGGCGGACGAGGTGCCGGTGGCACTCAGCTACAACGGCATCAGCCATGCGGTGATGCTGGCTTCGCCCCAGGACCTGGAAGATTTCGCGCTCGGCTTTTCGTTGGGCGAGCGCATCGTGCGCGACGCGCGCGACATCCACGACATCGAGGTGGAAGAGGCGCGGCACGGCATCGCCATCGAGATGCGCATCGCGGCCGGCGCCATGATGCGGCTGAAGCAGACGCGCCGCGCCCGTACCGGGAAGACAGGCTGCGGCCTGTGCGGCGTCGAGAGCCTGGACTGCTTCGACGACGATGCCTTCGCCGACCTGCGCGGCAGCACCCAGGTGAGCTTCGCACCCGAAGCCCTGCACCGTGCGATGGCGGCGATGGCGGCGCGCCAGGACCTGCACCATGCGACCGGCGCCGTACACGCGGCCGGCTGGGCCGATCGCAAGGGCGAACTGCTATGCGTGCGCGAAGACATTGGCCGCCACAATGCGCTCGACAAGCTGGTCGGCGCGCTGGCGCGCGCCAGGGCCGATACGGGAGGCGGCTTCGCGGTGGTGACCAGCCGCGCCAGCTTCGAGATGGTGCAGAAGGCCGCGCGCGCGGGCTTTCCGTTGCTGGCCGCGGTCTCGGCGCCGACCGCGCTGGCGGTGCAGGTGGCCGAGCGGGCAGGGCTGACCCTGGCCGGTTTCGTGCGGGGAGGGCGCCATGTGCTGTACAGCCATCCGCAACGGCTCGCGCCGGAAGCGGTGTGAAGCCGCCGGGGTGAACCCTGTATGATGCGCTCCTGATTTTCAAGTATTGGAGCGACAATGGTCATCGTGACCCACAATGGCAAGTTCCATGCGGACGACGCATGGGCGGTGGCCGTCCTGCACATCCTCTTTCCTGACGCCGATATCGTCAGGACGCGCGAGCCGGCCATCATCGAGGCCGCCGATTTCGTGGTCGACGTCGGCGGCATCTGGGATCCGGCCGCGGGCCGCTTCGACCATCACCAGAAGGGCTTCGACGGCGCCCGCACGAGCGGCGTGCCTTATGCCAGCGCCGGCCTGGTCTGGCGCGAGTACGGCGCGCGCTGCGTCGCCCACCTGGCGATGACGCATACCGGCCACGGGCTCGACGAGGACACGGCGCAGCAGATGGCCTATGCCATCGATGCCGACATCGTCCAGTACCTCGACCTGTCGGACGTGGGCGCGGCCAAGAATGCGCCGGGCGGCTACGGCATGTCGGCCGTGGTGTCCGGCTTCAACCCGAACTGGATGGACGAGCAGCGTCTGGGCTATGGCGAGCGGGCCGATGCCTACCGCCTGGCCCAGTTCCGCAAGGCGATGGACTTCCTCACCGAGGTGATCGTCAATTCGGTCAAGTACCGTGTCGGCGCCATCCTGGCGCTGGCCCAGGTGCGCCAGGCGCAGGTGCTGGAGAATGGCCGCCTGCTGTTCCTGAAGAATGCCGCGCTGCCGTGGAGCTCGGTGGTGCGCAAGGAAATGCCGAAGGTGCTCTTCGTGCTCAGCCACAGCCTGTCGGAAGACCGCTACATGCTGCATACCGTGCCGGCCACGACCGACACCTTCGATGCCCGCGCCGACCTGCCGGAAAGCTGGGCCGGCCTGCGTGACGCCGACCTGGCGGCGGTGACCGGCGTGCCCGATGCGAAGTTCTGCCATAACGGGCGCTTCATTGCCGCGGCAAAGTCCTACGAGGGTGCGTATGCGATGGCGCTGCAGGCGCTGCAGGCCGTGGACGCCGGCCTGAGCCCGCTGTTTGTCCCGCGCGAATCGACATCATCGGCATCGCCACTGAGTTAGGTAGGGAACGGTCAGTCCCGGCCTGAAACTTTATCTTGGTCGCATGGCCAAGATTGTTTCGATGAAAAAGCTTTATGCGATGCAGCGTATGTCGGCCGCGCTGAACCGGGCCTCGGCAGCACGGCCCTTCGGACCGGAAACGGACCGGGCGCTGCGCTGGGCCGCGGCCTGGGGCATGTGCGCCGGGATCCGCACCCCGCATACCCGCGTGCGCCTGCGGCGCGATACCCTGGTGGGTGTCAGCGTCATGCAGGAGCCGGAGCGGCGCACGCGCGCCTGAGTTCGCAACTGTGCTAATCTGACTCCCTGGCCCTTCCATCTTGGTCGATCTGTCGCGTGATGCCAGGCATCCGGCGATCGACGGGGGCATGGGCATGATTGCCAGACGCAAATTCAATCACATCACCGCAGGTCTTCTCTCCAAGTTTCTTACCCGCAACAACGACTTCGACGGCTACTGGGCGCTCGGTGTGCTGTACACGGAAGCGCGCGCCTTCGACAAACGCGTCGAGATCGACATGCTCCACGACCGCATACAGCCGGTTTGTCCCGCATGCACCAGCATGGCCCGTACCTGGGCGCTCTACTTGCGCGAAGCGCTCGCGCGGCATGGCATTGCGCCGGACGCGCTGACGGCAGTGACGCTGTCCCTCGAGTTCGGACTGGCGCCGATGCCAAAACTTCCCAGCTACCCTTCCGGCCACAAGTACGGCGCCGACTTCCGGGCTATCCTGCGCCTGCAGTCCCGCGATGGCCGCGTGTTCGTCCGCCAGGACCGCGGCTACTGCACGCCGCACGAGGAATTCTGGGGTACGCGCAGCACGCGACGCGCCGGGTGACGCGACGCGAGGCGCGCAGCTTTTCCCCGGCTCCCTTACAATTGTGGCTTTTTCAACACGGGAGTTCCCATGCGCGCCATCGAAATCACGCAGCCCGGCAAGCCGGACGTCCTGCAACTGTGCGAGCGGCCTGTGCCGGGCTTGAGGGCCGGCGAGGTGTTGATCAAGGTGCACGCGGCGGGCATCAACCGCCCCGACGTGCTGCAACGGCTCGGTAAATATCCGGTGCCGCCGGGCGCCTCCGATCTGCCGGGCCTGGAAGTGGCCGGCGAGGTCGTCGACGGCGACTACGCGGCCGCCGGCTTTGCCAAGGGCGACATGGTCTGCGCGCTGGTGCAGGGCGGCGGCTATGCCGAATATTGCACCGCGCCCGCCGAGCAATGCCTGCCGGTTCCGCAAGGCTTGAGCCCACTGGAAGCAGCGTCGCTGCCCGAGACTTTTTTTACCGTTTGGTCAAATGTGTTCGACCGCGCGCAACTGGCGCCGGGTGAGTCGCTGCTGGTGCAGGGCGGCAGCTCGGGCATCGGCGTCACCGCGATCCAGCTCGCCGCGGCCATGGGGCACCGCGTGTTTGCCACCGCAGGCTCAAGCGAGAAGTGCCGCGCCTGCGAGCAGCTCGGCGCCGAACGCGGCATCAATTACCGGAGCGAAGACTTTGCCGCCGTAGTAAAAGAGCTGACGGGCGGGAGGGGCGTCGACGTGATCCTCGACATGGTCGCCGGCGACTACATCCCGCGCGAGATCGATTGTCTGGCCGACGACGGCCGCATCGCCCTGATCGCGCTGCTGGGCGGCGCAAAAGCCGAGATCGACCTGGGCCAGGTGCTGCGCCGCCGCCTCTCGATCAGCGGCTCCACGCTGCGCCCGCGTCCGGTCGCCTTCAAGGCCGCGATCGCGCGCAGCTTGCGCGAGCGCGTGTGGCCGCTGTTCGAACAGGGCAAACTCAAGCCGGTCATTTACCGGAGCTTCCCGCTGGCCCAGGCGGCCGAGGCACATGCCCTGATGGAGTCGAGCACTCACGTCGGCAAGATCGTATTGGAAGTGAGCAGCGCTTAACAATTCCCCCGATGGCCGCGTTGCATCGTCTCGCCGTACTAGCGTACTGTCTTCGACGATGCGCCTTGCCCTCGGGGTTTTGTTAAGTGCTGTAAGAGATTGAATCAAAAAGGGAAGTGGCGTTCGAAGAATGGCTCAGCCATTGTTTGACCACCACATATTCGACCGCTAGAATAGCGGGTTAAATTAAAAGATGGGGTTCTATGCGTCCCAAGCTCGTCGTAGGTAACTGGAAAATGAACGGCAGCCGCGCTGCCAATGCCGCGCTCCTGACCGGCATCCTCGAAGGTCTCGACAATGCCAAGGCCCAGGTCGCGGTCTGTGTACCGGCGCCTTACCTGTTCCAGTGCGAAGAAATTCTCAAGGCTTCCCCGATCGCCTGGGGTGCGCAGGACGTGTCCTGCCATCCGGTCGGGGCCTATACCGGCGAAGTGTGCATGTCGATGCTGCAGGATTTCGGCAGCCGCTACGTGATCGTCGGCCACTCGGAGCGTCGCGCCTATCACGGCGAGACGGACGAGCTGGTGGCGAAAAAGACCAAGGCTGCGCTGGAGGCCGGCCTGACCCCGATCGTCTGCATCGGCGAAATCCTGGAGCAGCGCGAAGCGGGGCAGACCATGGACGTGGTCAATGCTCAGCTGGAAGCCGTGCTGGAAGCGGTCGGCGCCGATGCTGTCGACAAGATCGTGCTGGCCTACGAGCCGGTGTGGGCGATCGGCACCGGCAAGACCGCCACCCCGGAAATGGCCCAGGAAGTCCACGCAGCCGTGCGCGAAAAACTGCGCGCTTGCAACGCCGACGCCGCGCAACGCACGCTGGTGCTGTACGGCGGCAGCATGAAGCCGGATAATGCTGCGGACCTGATGGCGCAGCCGGACATCGATGGCGGCCTGATCGGTGGTGCGGCGCTGAAAGCAGCCGACTTCCTCGGCATCATTCGCTCAGCGAATTGAGAGATTCACAGTTTCAAAAGAAGTAAAAGCTTTAGAGATAAAGCATTCACAAAGCAGTCAATCGACGTCGTTTAACTTGGAAATGGAATTGCAATGAACACCGTGTTCAATCTGATTATTGTTGTGCAGGTTATTTCTGCCCTGGCCATCATCGGCCTGGTGCTGGTCCAGCACGGCAAGGGCGCCGACATGGGCGCGGCCTTCGGCTCGGGCGCCTCGGGCAGCCTGTTCGGCGCCTCGGGCTCGTCGAACTTCCTGTCGAAGTCGACCGCCGTCGCGGCCGCCGTGTTCTTCGCATCGACCCTGGCGCTGGCCTGGCACAGCAATGGCAGCACCGCCGCCGGCACCGATGGCGGCGTGATGGAGCGCGTCACCGTGCCTTCCTCGCAGGCGCCGGCCACCGGCATTCCGAGCGACGTCCCGGGCGCAGGTCCGAACGCGGGCCCGACCACCGCCGTTCCGGCCAACGACATCCCGCAGACCCCGGGCGTTGCCGTTCCTGCGGCGCCGGGCGAAGCCGCTCCGGCCCCGGCCGCACCAGCAGCGGCGGCACCTGCCGCACCTGCACCGGCTCCGACCAAGTAAATCCGGATGCGGGCCGCACGCCCCTTCCAGATTAGGAGTAGAATGCGCCTCGCTATCGGGCAGGGACGCATTGTTGTAAAGGATGGGCAGCCCTCCATGCTGCCAACCCTGCCGTAAGATGGCTAGCATCAAAAGAAATGTTGAGTAATTGCGTAATTTCCTTGTGATAGCGCAATTTGTGCATTGAAAAGTAGTGCTAAAGCAGGGTAAAATACTGGTCTCCAGCCGACGTGGTGAAATTGGTAGACACGCTATCTTGAGGGGGTAGTGGCGCAAGCTGTGCGAGTTCGAGTCTCGCCGTCGGCACCAATATACGAAAGAGCCAGCAAGGGCGCATGAGCGATCGCTCTCCTGCCTGAGCTGGCTTTTTCACGAGGATCAGTTGTACGGTCCTGGTGGCATTCAACGGAGTTCCCCTCCGGCCAGGTTCGCGCGACTCGGCGCTGCAGCCCTGCAGTGTTTCATTAACCGATCGTTCAAATAGGCTTCACGTGAACCTCGAAAATTATCTCCCCGTTCTTCTCTTTATCCTGGTTGGCATCGGCGTCGGTGTCGCTCCGCAGGTGCTCGGCCGCATCCTTGGTCCGCACCGTCCCGACGCAGCCAAGCTGTCCCCGTATGAATGCGGCTTCGAGGCCTTCGAAGATGCGCGCATGAAGTTCGACGTTCGCTACTACCTGGTGGCGATCCTGTTTATTTTGTTTGATCTGGAAACGGCATTCTTCTTCCCATGGGGCGTCTCGATGCGCGAACTGGGCTGGACCGGTTTCATCACGATGATGGTGTTCATCGCCGAATTCATCGTGGGCTTCTGGTACATCTGGAAGAAAGGTGCCCTTGATTGGGAATAAGCCATGGCAATTGAAGGCGTATTAAACGAAGGTTTCATTACCACCACAGCCGACAAGCTGATCAACTGGGCCCGCACGGGATCGATGTTCCCGATGACGTTTGGCCTGGCCTGCTGCGCGGTCGAGATGATGCATGTGGGCGCTGCCCGCTACGATCTCGACCGTTTTGGCATTGTGTTCCGCCCGTCGCCGCGCCAGTCCGACGTGATGATCGTCGCCGGCACGCTGTGCAACAAGATGGCTCCCGCCCTGCGCAAGGTGTACGACCAGATGGCCGAACCGCGCTGGGTGATCTCGATGGGGTCCTGCGCCAACGGCGGCGGCTACTACCACTACTCGTACTCGGTGGTGCGCGGCTGCGACCGCATCGTGCCGGTCGATGTCTACGTGCCGGGTTGCCCGCCGACCGCGGAAGCACTGCTGTACGGCATCATGCAGCTGCAGAACAAGATCAAGCGCACCAACACCATCGCGCGCTAAGAACAGCGAAACACCATGACGACGAAACTCGAAACCCTTGAACTCGCCCTGAAAAATGCACTGGGCGAGGGCGCTGCCATCAAGCAGGCGCTGGGCGAAGTGACTGTGGTGGTCAAGGCCGCCGACTACATCAAGACGATGCAGGCGCTGCGCGACGACCCGGCGCTCCGCTTCGAACAAATGATCGACCTGTGCGGCGTCGATTATTCCCAGTACGGTGAAGGCACCTGGGACGGTCCGCGCTTCGCGGTGGTCGTCCACCTGCTGTCGGTTTCCAACAACTGGCGCGTGCGCGTGCGCACCTTCTGCGCGGACGACGACATGCCGATGGTCGAGTCGATCACGCCGATCTGGCGCGCCGCCAACTGGTTCGAGCGCGAAGCCTTCGACCTGTTCGGCATCCTGTTCGACGGCCACGGCGACCTGCGCCGCATCCTGACCGACTACGGCTTCATCGGCCACCCGTTCCGCAAGGACTTCCCGATCACGGGCTACGTCGAAATGCGCTACGACCCTGAACAGAAACGCGTGATCTACCAACCGGTGACGATCGAGCCGCGCGAGAACATCCCGCGCGTGATCCGTGAAGAAACCTACGGGACATCGAAATAATGGCTGAGCTTAAGAATTACACCCTGAACTTTGGTCCGCAGCACCCGGCAGCGCACGGCGTGCTGCGCCTCGTGCTGGAGCTGGACGGCGAAGTGATCCAGCGCGCCGACCCGCACATCGGCCTGCTGCACCGCGGCACCGAGAAGCTGGCCGAGACCCGCACCTACCTGCAGTCGGTCCCGTACATGGACCGCCTGGACTACGTGTCGATGATGTGCAACGAGCACGGCTACGTGCTGGCAGTGGAAAAGCTGCTGGGCGTCGAAGCGCCGATCCGCGCGCAGTACATCCGCACGATGTTCGACGAGATCACCCGTATCCTGAACCACCTGATGTGGCTGGGCGCGCACGCGCTCGACATCGGCGCCATGGGTCCCTTCCTGTACGCCTTCCGTGACCGCGAAGACCTGTTCGACGTGTACGAGGCGGTCTCGGGCGCGCGCATGCACGCGGCCTACTACCGTCCGGGCGGCGTGTACCGCGACCTACCGGACCGCATGCCGCAGCACCGCGAATCGCCGATCCGCTCGAAGAAGGCGATCGACGAGCTGAACCGCGACCGCCAGGGTTCGGTGCTCGACTTCATCGAAGCCTTCACCAAGCGCTTCGACGGCTATGTCGACGAATACGAAACCCTGCTGACCGACAACCGTATCTGGAAGCAGCGTACCGTCGGCATCGGCGTGGTCTCGCCGGAAGACGCACTGGCCATGGGCTTCACCGGCCCGATGCTGCGCGGCTCGGGCATCGCCTGGGACCTGCGCAAGAAGCAGCCCTACGCGGCCTACGACAAGGTCGAGTTCGACATCCCGGTCGGCACCAACGGCGACTCCTACGACCGCTACCTGGTGCGCATCGAGGAAATGCGCCAGGCGAACCGCATCATCAAGCAGTGCATCGCCTGGCTGCGCGTGAACCAGGGTCCGGTCATGATCGACAACCACAAGATCGTGCCGCCGAACCGCATGGACATGAAGTCCAACATGGAATCGCTGATCCACCACTTCAAGCTGTTCACCGAAGGCTTCCACGTGCCGGAAGGCGAGGCGTTTGCGGCGATCGAGCACCCGAAGGGCGAGTTCGGCATCTACATCGTGTCGGACGGCGCCAACAAGCCGTACCGCCTGAAGATCCGCACCCCGGACTACGTCCACCTGCAGAGCCTCGACGAGATGTCGCGCGGCCACATGATCGCCGACGCCGTGGCCATCATCGGCACCCAGGACATCGTGTTCGGCAGTATCGACCGCTAAGAGGGTAGGAAAGAATTATGTTATCGCAGGAAACCTACAAGAAAATCGATCGCGAGCTGGCCAAGTACCCAGCCGATCAACGCCAGTCGGCCGTGATGGCCTCGCTGGCCCACGCCCAGGTCGAACTGGGCTGGCTGTCGCCGGAAACCATGCAGGAAATCGCCGACTACATTCGCATGCCGGCCATCGCCGTGCAGGAAGTCGCGACCTTCTACAACATGTACAACCTGAAGCCGGTCGGCAAGGCCAAGATCACGGTCTGCACCAACCTGCCGTGCGCCCTGTCGGGCGGCGAGCGCGCCGGCCAGCGCATCAAGGACGCGCTCGGCATCGACTACCGCGAAACCACCGCCGACGGCAAGTTCACGCTGCTGGAAGGCGAGTGCATGGGCGCCTGCGGCGACGCACCGGTGATGCTGGTGAATAACCACCGCATGTGCTCGTTCATGAGCGACGAGAAGATCGACGCCCTGCTTGAGGAACTGAACAAATGACCAGCCTGCACGACCGTCACATCAATCCGCTGATCCTCAAGGATCTGAACGGCGAAAACTGGCATCTGGAAGACTACGTCAAGCGCGGCGGCTATTCGGCCCTGCGCAAGATCCTCGAAGGCGGCGTCACCCAGGAACAGGTCATCGCCGACCTGAAGGCATCGGGCCTGCGCGGCCGCGGCGGCGCCGGTTTCCCGACCGGCCTGAAGTGGAGCTTCATGCCGCGCCAGTTCCCTGGCCAGAAATACCTCGTCTGCAATACCGACGAAGGCGAGCCGGGTACCTTCAAGGACCGCGACATCATCCGCTACAACCCGCACGCGCTGATCGAAGGCATGGCCATCGGCGCCTACGCGATGGGCATCACCGTGGGCTACAACTACATCCACGGCGAGATCTTCCAGGAATACCTGCGCTTCGAGGAAGCGCTGGAAGAGGCGCGCGCCGCCGGCTTCCTGGGCGATAACATCATGGGCTCGAACTTCTCGTTCCAGCTGCATGCCCACCACGGCTACGGCGCCTACATTTGCGGCGAAGAAACCGCGCTGCTGGAGTCGCTCGAAGGCAAGAAGGGCCAGCCGCGCTTCAAGCCCCCGTTCCCGGCCTCGTTCGGCCTGTACGGCAAGCCGACCACGATCAACAACACCGAGACCTTCGCTGCGGTTCCGTTCCTGCTGAACATGGGCCCGGAAAACTACATGGCCCTCGGCAAGCCGAACAACGGCGGCACCAAGATCTTCTCGATCTCGGGCGACGTCGAGCGTCCGGGCAACTACGAGGTTCCGCTGGGCACCCCGTTCGCCAAGCTGATGGAGCTGGCCGGCGGCATGCGCGGCGGCAAGAAGATCAAGGCGGTCATCCCGGGCGGTTCGTCGGCGCCGGTGATCCGCGGCGAGGTCATGATGGATACCGACCTCGACTACGATTCGATCGCCAAGGCCGGCTCGATGCTGGGTTCGGGCGCCGTGATCGTCATGGACGAGACCCGCTGCATGGTGAAGTCGCTGCTGCGCCTCTCGTACTTCTACTACGAAGAATCCTGCGGCCAGTGCACCCCGTGCCGTGAAGGCACCGGCTGGATGTACCGCATGGTCCACCGCATCGAGAACGGCAAGGGTCGTCCGGAAGACATGGACCTGCTGAACAACATCGCGGGCAACATCAAGGGCCGCACCATCTGCGCGCTGGGCGACGCCGCCGCGATGCCGGTGGAAGCGATGATCAAGAACTTCCGCGAGGAATTCGAATATCACATCGAGCACAAGCACTGCCTCGTGCCCGCATACCTTTAAACCAGGTCAGGTAACGATCAAATGGTTGAAATTGAATTAGACGGCAAAAAAGTCGAAGTCGCACCAGGTTCCATGGTGATGGACGCCGCAAACAAACTCGGGACCTACATCCCGCACTTCTGCTATCACAAGAAATTGTCGATCGCAGCGAACTGCCGCATGTGCCTGGTCGAAGTCGAGAAGGCGCCCAAGCCCTTGCCGGCCTGCGCCACCCCGGTCTCGCCGGGCATGATCGTGCGCACCCACAGCGACAAGGCCGTGCAGGCACAGAAGTCGGTGATGGAGTTCCTCCTCATTAACCACCCGCTGGATTGCCCGATCTGCGACCAGGGCGGCGAATGCCAGCTGCAGGACCTGGCCGTCGGCTACGGCAAGAGCAACTCGCGCTACGAAGAAGAGAAGCGCGTGGTGGCCCCGAAAGAAGCCGGCCCGCTGATCTCGATGGAAGAGATGGCGCGCTGCATCCAGTGCACCCGCTGCGTGCGTTTCGGCCAGGAAGTGGCCGGCGTGATGGAATTCGGCATGGTCGGCCGCGGCGAGCACTCGGAGATCACCACCTTCGTGGGCAAGACCGTGGACTCGGAAGTCTCGGGCAACATGATCGACCTGTGCCCGGTCGGCGCGCTCACCAGCAAGCCGTTCCGCTACTCGGCCCGTCCGTGGGAACTGCAGCGCCGCAAGTCGATTGCGCCGCACGACTCGCTCGGCTCGAACCTGATCGTCCAGGTCAAGGGCGGCAAGGTCATGCGCGTGCTGCCGCTGGAGAACGAAGCCATCAACGAATGCTGGCTGTCGGACAAGGACCGCTTCTCGTACGAGGCGCTGGACAATGCCGACCGCCTGACCCAACCGATGATCAAGCAGGGTGGCGTGTGGCAGGAAACCGACTGGCAGACCGCGCTGGAATACGTGGCCCACGGCCTGCGTAACATCCGCCACGAGCATGGCGCCGACAGCATCGCCGCCGTCGCGACCCCGCACTCGACTCTGGAAGAGCTGTACCTGCTGAACAAGATGACCCGCGGCATTGGCTCAGACAACATCGAGTTCCGCCTGCGCCAGACCGACTTCGCCCTGGACGGCCAGGTCACCCCATGGCTGGGCATGCCGATCGCGAACTTCTCGCAACTGAAGCGCGCCTTCGTCATCGGCTCCAACCTGCGCAAGGACCACCCGCTGGTCGCGACCCGCCTGCGTACCGCCACCAAGGGCGGCGCCAAGCTGTCGCTGCTGGGCGCGAGCGACGACGACCTGCTGATGCCGGTGGCGAACAAGATGGTTGCGGCGCCGAGCGACTGGCTGGCCGCACTGTCGGAAGTCGTCGTTGCCGTGGCCCTGGCCAAGGACGTCGCAGCCCCCGCCGGCTTCGGGAATGTCGAACCGAGCGAAGGCGGCAAGGCCATCGCCGCGACCCTGGTCGGCGTCGACACCCCGGGCGCCGTCCTGCTGGGTAACGCTGCTTCCTACCACCCGCAAGCCTCGAAGATCCACGCCGCTGCGCAGTGGATCGCCGAGCAGACCGGCTGCTCCTTCGGCTACCTGGTCGACGCCGCCAACACCGTCGGCGGCCACATCGTCGGCGCGACGGGCAAGGGCGAAGCCGTCTTCGCATCGCCGAAGAAGGCCTACGTGCTGCTGAACGCGGAACCGGAACTGGATGCGGCCAACCCGCAGCAGGCCCGTGCCGCGCTGGGCGGCGCCGAAATGGTCGTCGCCATGTCGGCCTTCAAGCACGGCATGGACTTCGCCGACGTGCTGCTGCCGATCTCGCCGTTCAGCGAGACCGCCGGCACCTTCGTCAACTGCGAAGGCCGCGCACAGAGCTTCAACGGCACCGTCAAGCCGCTGGGCGAGACCCGTCCGGCCTGGAAAGTGCTGCGCGTGCTGGGCAACCTGCTGGGCCTGTCGGGCTTCGATTACGAGACCTCGGAATCGATCCGCGACGAAGCCATCGGCAAGGGCGTCACCGACCTGTCCGCCAAGCTGAACAACGTCGCGCGCCTGGCGCCGGCCGCTGGTTCGTATGCACCGGCCGGCCAGCTCGAGCGCGTCGCCGACGTCGGCATCTACTTCACCGACGCGCTGGCGCGCCGTTCGGAACCGCTGCAGCGCACCGCCGACGCGAATGCGCCGCTGGTGACCCTGTCCAAGGCCGTGGCCGAGCAGATCGGCGTCACGGCCGGCGACTCGGTCCGCGTGTCCCAGGGTTCGGGCAGCGCCGTGCTGGTCGCCGACGTGGACGCACGCCTGCCGTCGAACGCAGTGCGCGTGGCCGCCGGCCACCCGGCCGTCGCTACGCTTGGCGCGATGTTCGGTTCGATCAATGTTGAGAAAGCAGGAGAGGGCAAATAATGGCAACGCCCGGTTTTATCGATACGCTGAACGCCGGCGGAGCTGACCTGCTCGGCCCGGTCTGGCCGCTGGTCTGGAACCTGATCAAGATCCTGTGCGTGCTCCTGCCGCTGATGGGCCTGGTCGCCTACGCGACGCTGTGGGAACGCCGCCTGATCGGCTGGATCCACATCCGCCAGGGCCCGAACCGCGTCGGCCCAGGTGGCCTGCTGCAGCCGATCGCCGATGCGGTCAAGCTGCTGCTCAAGGAAATCGTCATCCCGACCAAGGCCAACCGCAGCCTGTTCGTGATCGGTCCGATCATGACCATCATGCCGGCGCTGGCCGCCTGGGCGGTCGTGCCCTTCGGTCCGCAAGCCGCGCTGGCCAACGTCAACGCCGGCCTGCTGTTCCTGATGGCGATCACCTCGATGGAAGTCTACGGCATCATCATCGCCGGCTGGGCTTCGAACTCGAAGTACTCGTTCCTGGGTGCGATGCGCGCCTCGGCACAGATGATCTCCTATGAAATCCCGATCGGCTTCGTGCTGGTCGTGGTGCTGATGGTGACCGGCAGCCTGAACATGACGGACATCGTCATCAGCCAGCAGATGGGCAGCTTCGCCGACATGGGACTGAACTTCCTGTCGTGGAACTGGCTGCCGCTGCTGCCGCTGTTCGTGATCTATTTCGTGTCCGGCCTGGCCGAGTGCAACCGCCACCCGTTCGACGTGGTGGAAGGGGAGTCGGAGATCGTCGCCGGTCACATGGTCGAGTACTCGGGCATGTCCTATGCGATGTTCATGCTGGCCGAATATTCGAACATGATCCTGATCTCGACCCTGGCAGCGATCCTGTTCCTGGGCGGCTGGTCGGCACCGTTCGGTTTCCTGGAATTCGGCGCCATCGGCGGCTTCTTCTGGCTGTTCCTGAAGATGTTCATGCTGGTATCGACCATGGTCTGGGTCCGCGGCACCTTCCCGCGCTACCGCTATGACCAGATCATGCGCCTGGGCTGGAAAGTGTTCATCCCGCTGACCCTGCTCTGGCTGGTGGTGGTCGCGATCTGGATGCACTCGCCGTGGAACATCTGGATGCCTGTGAAGTAAGGAATCAAACGAAAATGAATCGGATTAAAGAAATTGTCGGCAGCCTGATGCTGTCCGAGCTCTTCAAGGGCCTGGCCCTGACCGGCAAGTACGCGCTGTCGCGCAAGATCACGGTCCAGTACCCGGAAGAGAAGACGCCGATGTCGAACCGCTTCCGCGGCCTGCACGCCCTGCGCCGCTACCCCAACGGGGAAGAGCGCTGCATCGCGTGCAAGCTGTGCGAGGCAGTGTGCCCGGCGATGGCGATCACGATCGAATCGGCGCAGCGCGAGGACGGCACCCGCCGCACCACGCGCTACGACATCGACCTGACCAAGTGCATCTTCTGCGGTTTCTGCGAAGAGTCCTGCCCGGTCGACTCGATCGTGGAAACCCACGTCCTGGAATACCACGGCGAAAAGCGCGGCGATCTCTACTACACCAAAGAGATGCTGCTGGCCGTCGGTGACCGCTACGAAAACGACATCGCCGCCGCCCGCGAAGCGGACGCGAAGTACCGATAAGAAGAGGCTGTCAATTCATGGAATTCACCACTTTCCTGTTCTACGCGTTCGCGGCCATCACGGTGCTGGCCGCACTGCGCGTCATCACCACCAAGAACCCGGTCCACGCCGCGCTGTTCCTGGTGCTGGCCTTCTTCAACGTGGCCGGCATCTGGCTGCTGCTGAAGGCCGAATTCCTGGCCATCGTGCTGGTGCTGGTCTACGTCGGCGCCGTGATGGTGCTGTTCCTCTTCGTCGTGATGATGCTCGACATTAATATCGACCGCATGCGAGAGGGCTTCTGGGGTTACCTGCCGCTGGCGTCGGGTATCGGCGCCCTGATCGTGCTCGAGATGGCTGCCGTGCTGTACCGTTCGTACAGCCAGACCGACCTGTCGGCCGAGGCTGCCGCCCTGAACATCGGCGGCACCAAGGAACTGGGCCTCTTGATCTACACCAAGTACATCTACGGCTTCGAAATCGCCGCCGTGATCCTGCTGGTGGCGATCATCGCCGCAGTCGCCCTGACCCTGCGCAAGCGCAAGGACACCAAAGCAATCGACCCGGGCGCCGCCGTCCGCGTCAAGCGTAACGACCGCCTGCGCATCGTCAAGATGGATGCGGTCAACCAGCGCGCCATCGATGCAGCAGCCGCTGAAAAAGCAGCAGCAGCAGCGGCAGCAGCTGCACCGAAGGAGGCACCATGACTTTGTCGCTCGCACATTACCTGATCCTGGGCGCGATCCTGTTCGCGATCTCGGTGATCGGCATCTTCCTGAACCGGAAGAACATCATCATCCTGCTGATGGCCGTCGAACTGATGCTGCTGGCGGTGAACCTGAACTTCGTCGCGTTCTCGCATTACCTCGGAGACGCGGCGGGGCAGATCTTCGTGTTCTTCATTCTGACCGTCGCGGCCGCCGAATCGGCAATCGGCCTGGCGATCCTGGTGGTCCTGTTCCGTAACCTGGACACGATCAATGTGGAAGACCTCGACAGCCTGAAGGGCTGATGGTCTCGGCTGATTAACAATAACGATTAAGGTTCAACAATGGCGGGGCAACTCTCTTCCTCAATGTTACTGGCGGTGCCTCTGGCGCCGCTGGCGGGCTCGGCGATCGCCGGCCTGCTCGGCACCAAGTTCTTTGGCAATGTGGTCGGCCGCAAGGTGTCGCATACGGCGACCATCCTGGGCGTGCTGATCGCGCTGATCATCTCGGTCCAGACCCTGATGGCCGTGCTCGACGGCGCACCGGTCTTCAATGAAGACATCTACACCTGGATGACCGTCGGCACGCTCAAGCTGGCCGTCGGCTTCCAGATCGACACGCTGTCGGCAATGATGATGTGCGTGGTGACCTCCGTCTCGCTGATGGTGCACATCTACACGATCGGCTACATGGCCGAGGACGAAGGCTACAACCGCTTCTTCTCGTACATCTCGCTGTTCACCTTCGCGATGCTGATGCTGGTCATGTCCAACAACTTCCTGCAGCTGTTCTTCGGCTGGGAAGCGGTGGGCCTGGTCTCGTACCTCCTGATCGGCTTCTGGTATACCCGTCCGACCGCGATCTTCGCCAACATGAAGGCCTTCCTGGTCAACCGCGTGGGCGACTTCGGCTTCATCCTGGGTATCGGCCTGCTGCTGGCCGCTTCCGGCACCATGCAGTACACCGAGGTGTTCGCGCAGGCCGACAAGCTGGCCGGCATGACGGTTCCGGGCATCGGCTGGCCTCTCTTGACGGCCGCTTGCATCTGCCTGTTCATCGGCGCGATGGGTAAATCGGCGCAGTTCCCGCTGCACGTCTGGCTGCCGGACTCGATGGAAGGCCCGACCCCGATCTCGGCGCTGATCCACGCTGCAACCATGGTTACCGCCGGCATCTTCATGGTGTCGCGCATGTCGCCGCTGTTCGAACTGTCGGACGGCGCACTCTCGTTCATCATCGTGATCGGCTCGATCACCGCGCTGTTCATGGGCTTCCTGGGCATCATCCAGAACGACATCAAGCGCGTTGTTGCTTATTCCACGCTTTCGCAGCTGGGCTACATGACCGTCGCACTTGGCGTGTCGGCCTACTCGGTGGCCGTGTTCCACCTGATGACCCACGCCTTCTTCAAGGCGCTGCTGTTCCTCGGCGCTGGTTCGGTCATCATCGGCATGCACCACGACCAGGACATGCGCAACATGGGCGGCCTGCGCAAGTACATGCCGATCACCTGGATCACCTCGCTGCTGGGCTCGCTGGCCCTGATCGGTACCCCGTTCTTCTCGGGCTTCTACTCGAAGGACTCGATCATCGAAGCGGTGCACGCCTCGAACCTGCCGGGCGCCGGCTTCGCCAACTTCGCCGTGCTGGCCGGCGTGTTCGTGACCGCCTTCTACTCGTTCCGCATGTACTTCCTGGTGTTCCATGGCGAATCGCGCTGGAACAACCCGAAACCGCATAGCGAAGGCCACGATTCGGATGCGCACCACGAGGAAGACGAGCATGGTGACGACCACCATCACCACGGGCTGCAGCCGGGCGACAAGCCGCACGAGTCGCCGCTGGTCGTGACCCTGCCGCTGATCCTGCTGGCGATCCCGTCGGTCATCATCGGCTACCTGGCCATCGGCCCGATGCTGCATGGCGACTTCTTCAAGGACGTGATCTACGTCAACCCGAGCCATCCGGCCATGGCCGAGCTGAACGAAATGTTCCATGGCGCCGGCGCGATGGCAATCCACGGCCTGCAGACCGCACCGTTCTGGCTGGCACTGGCGGGCGTCGTTGCTGCCTACTACTGCTACATGGTCAACCCGCGCGTTCCGGCCTGGTTCTATGCCAAGTTCAAGTTCCTGCACACCCTGCTGGACAACAAGTACTACATGGACAAGTTCAACGAAGTCGTGTTCGCCGGTGGCGCGCGCGCCGTCGGTGGCGGCCTGTGGAAAGTGGGCGACCGCGGCCTGATCGACGGCCTGCTGGTCAACGGTTCGGCCAAACTGGTGGGCTGGTTCTCGACGATCACCCGTACCTTCCAGACGGGCTACATCTATCACTATGCATTCGTGATGATCGTCGGCGTGCTGGCAACGTTGCTGTGGTTCTTCCCGTTCTGGCGCGCTTAATGCAGGCACAGATAAGAGAAAAAGCGAAAAGCGAAAAATGATGCAGTCAATTTCTACATTCCCTCCTTACCTGAGCCTGTCGATCTGGCTCCCGATCCTGTTCGGCATGATCGTGCTGGCGGTCGGCCGTGACAAGAACGCCGGTTTCGTACGCCTGCTGTCCCTGGTCGGCGCGGTCGTCAGCTTCCTGCCGACGCTGCCGCTGATCATGAACTTCGACAATGCCGCCCACGGCATGCAGTTCTATGAGTCGGCCGCCTGGATCGAACGCTTCAACGTGTTCTACAAGCTGGGCGTCGACGGCCTGTCGCTGTGGTTCATCCCGCTGACCGCCTTCATCAGCATCATCGTGGTGCTGGCGGCATGGCAGGTGATCGAAGAGCGCGTGGCGCAGTACATGGGTTCCTTCCTGATCCTGTCGGGCCTGATGATCGGCGTGTTCGCCTCGCTGGACGGCCTGCTGTTCTACTTCTTCTTCGAAGCCACCCTGATCCCGATGTACATCATCATCGGCGTGTTCGGCGGCCCGAACCGCGTGTACGCGGCATTCAAGTTCTTCCTGTACACGTTCTTCGGCTCGCTGCTGACCCTGGTCGCGATCATCTACCTGTACAACCAGTCGGGCAGCTTCGACATCCTCGAGTGGCACCGCCTGCCGCTGACGATGAACGAGCAGATCCTGATCTTCATCGCCTTCTTCATGGCCTTCGCCGTGAAGGTTCCGATGTGGCCGGTGCACACCTGGCTGCCGGATGCCCACGTGGAAGCGCCGACCGGCGGTTCCGTGGTGCTGGCCGCGATCATGCTGAAACTGGGCGCCTACGGCTTCCTGCGTTTCTCGCTGCCGATCACCCCGGACGCCTCGCAGTACCTGGCGCCGGTCGTCATCGCTTTGTCCCTGGTCGCCGTGATCTACATCGGCCTGGTGGCGATGGTGCAGAAGGACATGAAGAAACTGGTCGCGTACTCGTCGATCGCCCACATGGGCTTCGTCACCCTGGGCTTCTTCATGTTCAACGACCTGGGCGTCCAGGGCGGCCTGATGCAGTCGATCTCGCACGGCTTCGTGTCGGGCGCGATGTTCCTGTGCATCGGCGTGCTGTACGACCGCGTCCACTCGCGTGAAATCGCCGACTACGGTGGGGTGGTCAACACCATGCCGAAGTTCGCCGCCTTCGTCGTGCTGTTCTCGATGGCCAACGCCGGCCTGCCGGCCACCTCGGGCTTCATCGGCGAATTCATGGTCATCCTGGGCGCCGTCGAGTTCAACTTCTGGACCGGCGTGGCCTCGGGCACCGCCCTGATCCTGGGCGCCGCCTACTCGCTGTGGATGGTCAAGCGCGTCGTGTTCGGCCCCATCGTGCACAAGCACGTGGCCGAGCTGACCGACCTGAACGGCCGCGAGTTCGCCATCCTCGGCGTGCTGGCCATCGCTACCCTGGTGATGGGCCTGTATCCGGCGCCGATCGCCGAGACGCTGCAGGTGTCGGTCACCGACCTGCTGCAGCACGTCGCAGCCGGCAAACTGCCTCAATAAACTGACATGAACGAAATGAACTCCACAATGTTAGCGGCAACCGACGCCAACCTGGCGCCGGTCTATGCCGAAATCTTCCTGCTGATCGCGGCTTCCGCGATCCTGCTGATCGACATGTACATGAAGGCGGGCAAGCGCAACCTGACGTATGCGCTCAGCCTGATGGCCATCGCCGGCTGCGGCGTGCTGACCTTCGCCGACATGGGTACCGGCGCGACCGTGTACACCTTCAACGGCATGTACGTGTCGGACCCGATGTCCAACCTGCTCAAGCTGGTGACCTACGTGGCCACCGCGATGACCCTGGTGTATTCGCGCCAGTACGCGGAAGACCGCGCCATGATGTCCGGTAACCTGGGCGGCGAGTTCTACGTGCTCGCGCTGTTCTCGATGCTCGGCCAGATGATCATGATCTCGGGCAATAGCATGCTGTCGATCTATCTGGGCGTGGAACTGATGTCGCTGTCGCTGTATGCGCTGGTGGCACTGCGCCGCGACCACGCGATCTCGACCGAAGCCGCGATGAAGTACTTCATCCTGGGCGCGCTGTCCTCGGGCTTCCTGCTGTACGGCATGTCGATGATCTACGGCGCCACCGGCTCGCTCGACCTGACCGCCATCAACCAGGCCAGCGCCGCAGTCGATGCGAACCGCAACATCCTGGTATTCGGCCTGGTGTTTGTCGTTGCCGGCCTGGCCTTCAAGCTCGGCGTGGTCCCGTTCCACATGTGGGTCCCGGACGTGGTGCAGGGCGCCCCGACCGCCGTCACCCTGCTGCTGGGCGGCGCACCGAAGCTGGCGACTTTCGCCATGGTGATCCGCATCCTGGTCGAAGGCCTCCCAAGCATGGCCTTCGACTGGCAGCAGATGCTCCTGGTGCTGGCCGTGCTGTCGCTGGCCGTCGGTAACATCACCGCGATCGCGCAGACCAACATCAAGCGCATGCTGGCCTACTCGACCATCGCCCAGATGGGCTTCGTGGTGCTGGCCATGATGACCGGCATCGTCGACGGCGACAGCAGCAATGCCGCCGCCTCGTACAGCGCCGCGATGTACTACACCATCACCTACGTCCTGACCACGGTCGGCAGCTTCGGCCTGATCATGATGCTGGCGCGTGCCGGCCATGAGGCCGAGACCATCGCCGACTTCAAGGGCCTGGGCAAGCGTTCGCCATGGTTCGCGGTCGTGATGACCGTCCTGATGTTCTCCCTGGCCGGCGTGCCGCCGATGGTCGGCTTCATGGCCAAGTGGGCGGTCCTGCAGGCTGTCGTGAACGCGGGCATGGTGTGGCTGTCGGTCGTGGCCGTGCTGTTCTCGCTGATCGGCGCCTTCTACTACCTGCGCATCGTCAAGACCATCTGGTTCGACGAGGCAGCGGACACCGCCCCGATCAACACCTCGGCCGACATGCGCGCCGTGATGTCGATCAACGGCGTGGCCGTGGTGGTGCTGGGTATCATCCCGGGCTGGCTGCTGGCGGTGTGCTACACCGCGATGCAGGCAACCCTCGCCAAGTAATCAGGCAAGCCGGGTGGATTCCTCCCTCGCTGCCTGGCTGGTGGTCGCGATCTCGCTCGCGGCCGCCAACCTGCCTTTCCTCACCGAGCGCGTGTTCGGTCTTGTACCCCTGAAGACCAGCACCGCCGGTGACGGCCCGCGCACGAAGTCCTTCCCGCTGCGCCTGTTAGAGTTAATTGTTTTATACTTCGTCGTCGGCTTCCTGGCTCGCATGTTGGAATCCCGGATCGGCGGCGTGTTCGCGCAGAACTGGGAGTTCTATGCGATCACCGGCTGCCTGTTCCTGGTGCTGGCGTTCCCCGGTTTCGTCTTCCGTTACCTGCGCAAACGCCGCGCCTGATTTCCCGTACCGCAGTACCAGACTGGAGACCGCATGGTGTCAGATTTACGCGAGACCCGCATCGACGGCGGCGTCGTCTACGACGGCCACTTCCTGAAGGTCGAGAACGACCGCATCAAGCTCCCCGACGGTTCCATCACCCAGCGCGAATTCATCCGCCATCCCGGCGCAGTGGTCATCCTGCCGCTGCTGCCCGACGGCCGCGTGCTGCTGGAGCGCCAGTTCCGTTATCCGAATTCCCAGGTCTTCATTGAATTCCCTGCCGGTAAGATCGATCCGGGCGAGGACCACCTGGCCTGCGCCAAGCGCGAGCTGGAAGAAGAAACCGGCTACACGGCCGCCAAGTGGCGCTTCGTGTGCACCATCCACAACGCCATCGCCTATTCGGACGAGCACCTCGAGCTGTTCCTGGCCGAAGACCTGAGCGCCGGCGAACAGAAGCTGGACGAGGGCGAGTTTCTCGAGACCTTCAGCGCTACCCTTCCCGAGCTGCTCGAGATGGTCAGGCGCGGCGAGATCACCGACGTGAAGACCATCATCGGCAGCTTCTGGCTCGAGAAGATCCTGTCCGGCACCTGGAGTCCCGCCTAAGGTATGCGAGCTCTGCTGGCGCTCGTGCTGTGGTGCTGGGCGCTGGCGGCCACGGCGGCGGCGCGTACCGAGTTCCAGGCGCGCTGCGAGGACACGATCGGCGAAAGCCTGTCGGTGCTGACCGGCACCCAGAACGGTTTCCGGATCGACAACACCGTCGGCGCCCGTGCGCTGACGGCGATGAAGGGCCGGGCGCGTCCCGGGCAGCTGGTGCTGGGCCTGACCCGCACCGAGTCGCGCGTGAGCATCAATGTCGGCGGGCGCCTGCTGGCCGACGAGGCCAGCGGTTACGAATGCATCGCGCCGCACATCGACATCAGGCTCTACTACCCGCCGATCGTGGTCTACATCAGCCGCGAGTTCCGGCCCGGTTCCTGCGCCTACGAAAAAGTGCTGGCGCACGAGATGCGCCACCTGAACGCCTACCTCGACTACCTGCCCAAGGCCGAGGCCCGGGTGCGCCTGGCGCTGGCGCGGCGTTTCGAGGACAAGCCACTGTATGCGCGGATCGGCCGGGCACAAAGCCTGCTCCAGCGCGAAATCGACCGCGGCTGGATGCCCTATATTAAAAGCGAGATGGCGAAGGTCGAGGCTCTGCAGGCGGCAATCGACTCGCCGCAGGAATATGCCCGTCTCGGCAAGGTTTGCGGAGGTGAGGTACAGTCTTTGCTTGGCCCTTTACAACGAAGCAAGCAAAAATGACAAACCCGGCAGTAGCAAAACCCCCAGAGCGTTCGCAACGCTATTTCGCCTTGATCCCAGCGGCCGGGGTGGGCGCACGCATGGGCGCGAACAGTCCCAAGCAATACCTGCAGATCGGCGGCAAGCCGATGCTGCGCCACACGCTCGACGCCTTCCGCTCGAGTCCCCTGATCGCACATACCTATGTGGTGGTGAGCGCCGACGACCCGTTCATCGACGCGGTCGTGCCGCCAAGCGGCGTGACCGTCCTGCGCTGCGGCGGCGCCACCCGCATGGAATCGATCCGCAACGGCCTGCGCGCGCTGCACGGCAGCATCGGGCTCGACGACTGGATCCTGGTGCACGACGCGGCCAGGCCCGGCCTGGATGCGGAACTGATCGAACGCCTGATCGTCGAAACGGGTGAACACCCGGCCGGCGGACTGCTGGCCCTGCCCGTGGTCGACACGGTCAAGCGGAGCAGCGCGGGCGAAGTCGCGACGGTCTCGCGCGACGGACTCTGGCTGGCGCAGACGCCGCAGATGTTCCGCTACCAGCTGCTGCTGCGGGCGCTCGACGCGGCGACCGACCCGTCGGCGATTACCGATGACGCCAGCGCGGTTGAAGCGCTGGGACTGGCCCCCAAGTTGGTGGAAGGACATCCCCGCAACCTGAAGGTCACGCTGCCGGCCGATATCCGGATCGCCGAGATGTACCTGGCAGCCTACCGAACCGATCAAAACAACGAAGCGAACTGAACGACCATGACACAAGCATCCTGGAATCCCACCCCGCCGTTCCGCATCGGAACCGGCTACGACTGCCACGCGCTGGTCGAAGGGCGCAAGCTCATCGTCGGCGGCGTGACCATCCCGCACCGCCTCGGCCTGCTCGGCCATTCCGACGCCGACGTGCTGCTGCACGCGATCATCGATTCGCTGCTCGGCGCGGCGGCCCTGGGCGACATCGGCAAGCATTTCCCGGACACCGACCCGATGTTCGCCGGCGCCGACTCGCGCACGCTGCTGCGCGAAGTGGCGCACCGCGTGGTGGCCACCGGCTACACGATCGGCAACATCGACGCGACCATCATCGCCCAGCAACCCAAGATGGCGCCGCACATCCCGCAGATGGTCTCGCGCATCGCCGAAGACCTGGGTGTGTCGCCGCAGCAGGTCAACATCAAGGCCAAGACCAACGAGAAGCTGGGCTTCCTCGGGCGCGAGGAGGGCATGGCGGCCAAGGCGGTCGCGATGCTGATCCGCGCCGTCGAACCGGGCTGATGTAATGCATCTCTGACATGTGCGTGCATATGCACTATAATTCCTTCGGTGGGCACTTCGCCCGGCCGAGGAGGCGCACATGAACCAAGAGACGATGACGCCGCGCGCGGCCTGGATGCTGATCCTGGCCGCCAGCACGATCCTGATGATCACGATGGGCGCCCGCCTGACCACGGGCCTGTTCCTGTCGCCGATCAACACTTCCACCGGCCTAGGCGTAGCCAGCATCAGCTTCGCGATGGCCGTGGCCCAGCTCATGTGGGGCGCATCCCAGCCCGTGTTCGGCGCCATCGCCGACAAGTATGGCGCAGCCAGGGTCATCGTCGTCGGCGGCATCATGCTCGCCGCGGGCACCGCCGCCACGCCTTTCATGGATTCCGAGTGGGGCCTGCTGCTCACCTTGGGCATCCTGTCCGCCGCCGGGGCAGGGGCAGGGAGCTTCTCGATCCTGATCGGCGCCACCGCCCAGCGCCTGCCGGCGCAGCGCCGCGCCTTCGCGTCCGGCTTCATCAATGCGGGCGGCTCCTTCGGCCAATTCGTGTTCGCGCCGCTGATGGGGGCGATCATCGCCGGCGCCGGCTGGGTGATGGCGATGCTGACGATGGCGGCCGCGACCCTGCTGACGATTCCCCTTGCGCTCGGCATGCGCAGCAAGAAAGCAGTTGCGCCGGCGCCTGCCGGTCCCGCGAGCGCCGCTAGCGCCGCGGCGGTACCGGGCATCACGCTCGGCCAGCAACTGCGCCAGGCCATGGCCGACCGCAGCTACCTGTGCCTGCACCTGGGTTTCTTCACCTGCGGCTTCCACATTGCCTTCCTGGTCACCCACCTGCCGCAGGAAGTCGCGCTGTGCGGCCTGCCCGCCGGCGTTTCGGCTACCGCGCTGGCCCTGATCGGCCTGTTCAACATTGGCGGCAGTCTCGCCGCCGGCATACTCGCCAGCCGCTACCGCATGAAGTCGCTGCTGGCCATCATCTATGCCAGCCGCGCCGTGCTGATCGTGCTCTACCTGCTGGCCCCGAAGACTGCGCTGACCTTCTACCTGTTCGCCGGCGCCCTCGGCTTCACCTGGCTGGCCACCGTGCCGCCCACCGCCGGCCTGGTGGGCAAGCTGTTCGGCATGCGCTACCTGGCGACGCTGTTCGGCATGACCCTGCTGTCGCACCAGATCGGCGGCTTCTTCGGCGCCTGGCTGGGCGGCCTGTCGTTCGTGCGCTTCGGCGACTACACCTGGATGTGGTACGCCGACATCCTGCTGGCGCTGGCGGCCGCGCTCATCAACCTGCCGATCCGCGAGGCGAAGCTAGTACGCCCGGCGCCGGCGGCCGTGAAGGGCTGAACGGATGGCGCGCGAAGCCTGGACCTATCGCGAGGTGGCCGTCGAGTCGGCCGTCGATCCGCGCAGCGGCCGGGTACGCATCCGTCCGGTTTCGGGGCAGGCCTATGCGACTTCCCTGCGTGTGCAGTGCGCGCGCGCGCTCGGCGATCCTGAACGCTATCCGGTCGGCACGCGCTTCCTGGTGTCGGCCAAGCTCACCGACCGCCAGGGCGGCGAGCCTTTCCTGTACGTGTGGCATGGCGATCCGGTGGTCGTGATGAAGCCGGCCCAGCTCAAGCGCTTCCTGGAAGAGCGCAGGCGCCTGCGTATCTAATACCCAGGCGGCTCGCTCTGCGGGATCGTGCAAAACTGGTTAACATCAGGTTTTGTGACCGGACCCGAAAGGAAGAACATGAGCACACGGAACATCGCCGTCATCGTCGGCAGCCTGCGCAAGGACTCGTTCACCCGCAAGGTGGCGCAATCGATGATCGAGCTGGCCCCAGGCAGCCTGAACATGGAGATCGTCGAGATCCGCGACCTGCCGCTCTACAACCAGGACGACGAGACCGACAACCCGCCCGCCGCCTTCACCGCCTTCCGCGAACGCATCCGGCAGGCCGACGGCATCCTGTTCTGCACCCCTGAATACAACCGCTCGGTGCCGGGCGCACTGAAGAATGCGATCGACGTCGGCTCGCGCCCCTACGGCAAGGCGGCCTGGACCGGAAAACCCTGCGCGATCGTCAGCGTCTCGCCCGGCGCACTCGGCGGCTTCGGCGCCAACCATCACCTGCGCCAGATGCTGCCTTTCCTGGACATGCCCTGCATGCCGGCGCCGGAAGCCTATGTCGGGCAGGTGGCGGGCAAGTACGAGGGTGAGCGGCTCATCGACGATTCCAGCCGCGCCTTTTTCCAGACCTTCATCGACACCTTCGCCGCCTGGGTCGAGCGCCATGCCAAGTGAGCACCCGATCCCGGTACGCGGGCTCGACCACATCGTGCTGCGCGTGGCCGACCTGGAGGCCATGATCGCCTTCTATGGCGAGGTGCTGGGCTGCCGGGTCGAGCGCCGCCTCGACGACATTGGCCTGATCCAGCTGCGTGCCGGCCATTCCCTGATCGACCTGGTGCCGGTGGACAGCCGGCTCGGGCGCGAAGGCGGCGCGGCGCCGGGCGTGGGCGGACGCAACCTGGACCACCTGTGCCTGCGTGTCGAGCCCTTCGACGAAGCGGCGATCCGGCGCCACCTGGAGGCGCACGGGGTCGTCGCCGGTCCGGTCGAAACCCGCTACGGCGCCGAAGGCGACGGTCCCTCGATCTACCTGCTCGACCCCGAGCGCAATACCGTCGAGCTCAAGGGCGCGGCCTACCATGTCGCCGAACCGGGGACGGGCGCAGTGCCGCAAGCGCGATGAAAGCGGGAAGGAACGGAGGAGCCGGGGCGGGGGCGGCCCGCCGCCCCGACAAGGCGCTGCTGCGCTACGGCCGCGCGGACGGCTGGCGCGGGCGCATGTACGACCTGATCTTCCTCAGCGATTCGCCTTCCGGGCGCCGCTTCGACATCGTGCTGATCGCCGCGATCCTGCTCAGCATCCTGGTGGTGGTGCTCGAGAGCGTGCCCGCGATCGGCGTGCGTTACGCGCCGACCATGCGCGTGCTCGAATGGTTCTTCACGCTGCTGTTCAGCGCCGAGTACCTCGCACGCCTGCTGTGCGTGCGCCATCCGCTGCGCTATGCCACCAGTTTCTTCGGCCTGGTCGACCTGCTGTCGGTGCTGCCTACCTACATCTCGCTGCTGGTGCCGGGCAGCCAGGCGCTGCTCGACATCCGCATCCTGCGCCTGCTGCGCGTATTCCGCATCTTCAAGCTGACCCTGTACATCGAGGAATACACCCGCCTGGGCGAGGCGCTCGCGGCCAGCCGGCGCAAGATCATGGTCTTCCTGTCGGTGGTGCTGATGGTGGTGCTGATCATGGGAACCGTGATGTACGTGGTCGAAGGGCCGGCGCACGGCTATACCAGCATCCCGACCGCCATGTACTGGGCCATCGTCACCATGACGACGGTCGGCTACGGCGACATCACGCCGCACACGACGCTCGGCAAGGGCATCGCCTCCTTCATGATGCTGCTCGGCTGGGGCATCCTGGCAGTGCCGACCGGCATCGTCACCGCCGAGATGACGGCGCGCCGGGTCGACCGCCGTCACGGCCCGGCGCGCCTCGAGCGCGCCTGCGCGGCCTGCGGCAGTAGCGGCCACGAGGCCGGTGCGCACTTTTGCAAGGATTGCGGCGCCGAACTGCCCGCCGCGCCGGCCCGGCGCTGAAGTCTGGCCGGCGCACGTTTGGTTTACATCAAACGCGCACCTGGCCCCCTCTTTAGCCTTCTACCTTCGTGCCACGGACCGCTTTGCCGGCCCTGGCGTGCCTTTCCTTGCAAGCACATACGGAGGTCAACGCATGTACTTCTTTCCGCACACCCCGGCCGTGCGCTCCCACCTGGAGGCGCAGACCGCGTTTCTCAACGATATGTCCAAATCGATGTTCCGCTCTTTCCAGCAGATGTGCGACCTGAACATCCAGCTGGTCCAGACCCTGGTCGAGGAGGGCAACCTGGCGAGCCAGCAGGTGCTGAGCACCGACCGCCAGACCGAGCTGTTCAGCGCCGCCTCGGCCCGGGCCCAGCCCACCACCGAGAAGCTGCGCGCCTACCAGCAGCACATCTCGCGCCTGGCCGCCGACTCCCAGGTCGAGCTGGCGCGCGTGACCGAGCAGCACGTGCAGAACACCTCGCGCACCGCGCGTGCCCTGGTCGACGAGGTGGCGCGCACCACCGCCGAGGAAACCGAGCGCAATATCCGCAACCAGCAGGAGGCGATGCGCAACGTCGCCGATCCGTTTGCACGGCCCAACGGCGAGGCGCGCGCCACGGCGGGCGGCAACAGCGAGCCGCAGCGCGGACAGCAGGGCGCGGGGCAAGGCGGGCAGCAAGCCCGCAGCAGCCAGGGCGGCCGACCGGAGGGCGCCCAGACCCATTGAACGCTCCCGGCTTCGATGCTAGCCGGCGGCGGCCTGCGCATGGGCGGGCTGCGCCGGCGCCGGGGCCGCTGCCGGCGCGGTCCCGAGGGTGCGGGGCGCCAGCCCGAACAGCGGCCGCAACAAGCGCACGCGCCTGATCAGTTCGAATGCGCCGAAGCTGAAGGTCAGGGTCAGCACGATCAACAGGATGGCTTCCAGGCCCGGCGCGATCCGCAGCGGCTTCATCTCGTGCGCCAGCACGACGATGAGCGTCTGGTGCAGGATATAGACCGGGAACACCGCCTCGTTCAGGTAGCGCCGCGCAGGGCCGTCGCGGTCGAGGTGGCGCGCGGCGAAACCGCAGGCGGCCACGATCGCGCTCCAGGCCAGTACGGCGTACAGCGCATACATCAGGGGCCGGAGCGTCTCTCTCGCCTGCGGCGCAAGCAGCTCGTAGGCCGCGCTCCAGGTCACCAGCGCCGCCCACCCGAAGGCGGCGATGCCGAGCGCCTGCCAGCGCAGCAGCGCTGGACGCGTCCAGAATCCCGGCACCCGGGCCACTAGCGCCCCGAGCAGGAAGCACAGGAAGGACATCGCGTGGTTGTACCAGTCACCGACCACGGCGTGATTGGTCGGGAAGTGCTCGACCAGGTTGATGCGCGCCAGGGCCAGCAGCGCGGCCGGCAGCGCGATCAGTTTCCAGCCGTGGAGCAGGGCGCCGGCATGCGCGGAGATGCGGTCGAAGCGATTTCCGAGCACGGCGACGAGGCCGCCGAGCAGCACGGTATAGATCCAGAGGTAGGCCACGAACCACAGGTGGTTCCAGGTCGGCAGGCTCAGGCAATCCTCGCGGCAGAAACCGTCGTAGGCCTGCAGGTACAGCCCCATGAAGGCGCCATAGCCGTCCGCATAGCCGAGCTTCTCGACCACTTCGAAATAGGGCTGGGGCGGCACGATCACCAGCATGCCGAACACCAGCGGCACCAGGAGGCGCAGGCTGCGCCGGCGCACGAAGGACGCGCTGCCGAGCTTGCGCAGCATCAGGCTGGCGCCGACGCCGGCCACGAAGAACAGCAGGCTCAGGCGCCATGGGGAGGACAGCTTCATGAAGGCTTCGGGACCGGTGCCCGCAAAGGGACTCTTCACGTGCCAGTCCCAGCTCACGTAGTACATGCCGACGTGGTAGACGATCAGGACGAAGAAGGCAAGGATGCGCACCCAGTCGAGGAAATACAGGCGGGTGGCGGATGGGGGAAGGTGAGGGTTCATGGCTCGCTCTTGTTGACGTGATGGCGCGAGCATGGCGTGTCGACCTGCCGGCGGCGAGCGTTTTGTGGCGAGGCGGGTCCGGGATGGGGCGGATCGGACCGGAGGGGGCCAGGCTAGCAGGCCTGGAGTGCTTCCATGAGCGCGGCCCGGTACTGGCGGCTGCAGGGCACCAGCGCGCCGCTGCGCAGCACCAGCTCGCAGTCGCCCTTGTCGAGCGGAGTGACGCGCTGGACGGCGCCAGGACGCACCGCCGCGCGCCGGTGGCAGCGCACGAAGCCGCTGCCCAGCTGCGCCAGCAGCCCGGACAGGGTCTGGCGCAGCAGCGGCGCTCCGTCGGCGCTGTGCAGGACCACGTAGTTGTCGGCGGTCTCCAGCCATTCGATGTCCGCCACCTGCACCACGCGCGTGGCGCCGCGCTCCGACACCAGGAGCTGGCGCGGCGGCAGCCCGGGCGCCGCCGCTGCAGCCAGGGCCTGCGCCGCCAGGCGCGCGCGCAGGCGCTCGAGCGAGCGCCGCAGGCGCGCCTGGTCGAAGGGCTTGAGCAGGTAATCGATGGCATTCGCGTCAAAAGCGCGCAGCGCGTATTCGTCGTAGGCGGTGACGAACACCACCAGGGGCGCAGGGGCCGGCAGCGAGGCCGCCAGGTCGATGCCCGACAATTCCGGCATCTCGACGTCGAGCAGCAGCGCATCGGGCCGGAACTGTGCCAGCTGCCGCAGCGCGTCGATGCCGTCGGACGCCTCGCCGATGGCCTCGATGCCGGCTTCCAGCGCCAGCATGCGGCGCAGCCGTTCGCGCGCCGGGCGCTCGTCGTCGACGATCAGGACGCGCATGGCAGCCTCAGTTCGGTTCGTACGCCGCAAGGCAGGAGCTGGGCCAGCGTCACGCGGGCGCCGTCGCCGTGCAGGCCCGCCAGGCGTGCGCGCAGGTTGGCCAGGCCGATGCCCGGTGCGCCGCAGTCGGCCTCCTTGCCGAGCATTCCGCAGTCGTCCTCGACGCGCAGGACGAAATCGCCGCCATCGCGCGCGGCGCTGACCGTGATGCGGGTGGGAGCGCGCCGCCGTTCGACCGTGTGCTTGAACACGTTCTCCAGCAGCGGCTGCACGCTCATTGCCGGCAGCGCCACGCCCAGCACCGCACTGTCGATGCGCCAGTCGACCCGGGCGCGGCCATCGAAGCGTCCTTCCATTACCCCGGCATAGGCGCGCGCCAGCCGCAATTCTTCCTCGAGCGTGGCCTGCGGCCGTTCGCCCAGCGCCAGGGCGGCGCGCAGCAGGTCCGCCAGCTGCACCAGGGTGGCGTCGGCGCGCGCCACGTCGGTGTGCATCAGCGAGGAAATGGTATTGAGCGCGTTGAACAGGAAATGCGGCTGCATCTGGCGCGCCAGCGATTGCAGCTGGGCTTCACGCAGCAGGGCGTTGGCCTGCTCGGCCCGCAGACGCGCGCCGAGCAGTTCGCGGTAGGACAGCAGGCCGAAGCCGATCACGATGAACAGGCCGACGAACACGGTGAGCTTGAGCGACTCGTAGACGAAGACCTGCAGCCAGGGCTCGTGCTCGTAACTGGTGCCGGCCAGCGCATACACGACATGGCGTACGCCGAAGACCAGCGGCACGAAGGCGAGCCAGAACAGCGGCAGCATGCTCGCCTGCAGGGCGAACCAGCGCCAGGGCGTGGCGATCAGGTGGTCGTGGCGCCGGGTGGCGCGGCGCTGGAGCAGCAGCAGGAAAGTGGCGACGCAGGCCGAGGAGGTCTCCCAGAGCACCGGTTGCCAGTAGGCCGTGCCGCCGTCGCGCCGGTAGTCCTCGACGGCGACCAGCACCATCAGCGCCCAGAACAGGAGCCAGGCGATGGCGGCGGTGATGGCGCTGCGGGTCGGTTTCATGGGATGGCCGGGCTGAAGATGCCCGATGATCCAGCATTCGCCGCTGCTTGTCAAAGCTGCAAAGCCTTGCTCAGTTCCCGCCCGCCGCCGGCGCAGTCCCGCGTTCTTCCTCCAGCTGCGTGCGCATCGCCTCGACGTCGACCATGTACTCCGCCACCGTCGCATCGGGACTGGCGCGCAGCTCCGGCGGCAGCAGCACGGCCATGTACAGTTCGTCCGCGACCCGGCCGTGCTGCTGCTGGTTCACGATCAGCACCAGCCCGGACGCCAGCACCGCCGCGCAAGCGCAGATCGCGCGCAGGCGCCGGCGCAGCGGCGGCTTGATGGTCGCCAGGTGGAAGTAGATGATGCCTGCGCTTGTGGCCACCGCCACGTGGGAACCGTAGCGGGTGAGCCATTCGAGCGACCAGGCATAGGCGGCGACTGCCGCCAGCAGGCGGAAGCCCACCAGCGCCGCCATGCCGCAGCCGAAGATGAACAGGTGCCGCCCCAGCCGCGTATAGCGCCCGAACAGGCGGTTCATGAAGGCCCACAGGCTGCTCCACAACAGCGCCACGCCGATCCCCGCGCCGGGAGCCAGCACATAGTTGAGCAGCTCGAAGGGCTCGGCGTCGAACAGCCAGGTCACGAACAGGGCCACCAGCCCGGCCAGCAGCACGCCGACGATACCGGGCACCAGCCCTTCCCAGCCGTGCATGGTGCGGTCGCGCAGTTCCGCCGGCACCGGGAAATCGGCCGCGCGCACGCGCAGCGAGGTATGGCCCATGCGCACCACGGTGTCGCCCGTGAGGGCGAGTTCCTGCACCCGCTTGCGCCCGGTATTCAAGCCATTGCGGGTGCCGAGGTCGCGCATCACGAGTGCGCCATCCGGGCCCTGCTCGATGACGGCGTGGTGCGCGGCGGCGTACTCGTCGTCGAGGATGAAGTCGTTGTCGTAGGCGCGGCCGACACGGATCGGCAGGCTGGCGGCGCGGTGCCGGTGCAGCACCTCGCCGTTGCGCGCCAGGATCTCGACGGTCCAGGGGCCGTTCATCGCTGGCCTCCCGGCGTGCCTGGTGCGGCGGCGGGCGCGCGCCGGATGTTGCGTCCGAAGGAGCCGAGGAAGGCACGCGTCACGCGCATGCCGTTTTCATACGAGACCCCGGACACGTCCAGCCGGCTCTGCAGGCTCGACTCGGCCGCATTGGTGCTGGCGGTCAGCAGCGTGAAGTTGTACAGGCCCTCGAACTTGCGGTAGGCGCGCACGCAGGTCACGGCGCGCAGCGGCAGGGTGCGGGTGTGCACGAAGCGTTCGGTGCACACCGGCTTGGTCAGGCGCGCGTCGCCGGCGTTGCCCAGCTTGGCCGCGCCGAACAGGCGGCTGCTCAGTGCCGCGAAGGGCAGGCGGGCCAGGTTGTCGGACCGGATGTACTGGTGGGTCATCGCCACGTGGCCGGTCTGCTGGGTCGAGGACACGTAGATCGCCGATTCCATCGCGCAGCTCATCGAGTCCGAGGTGTACGCGGTCTCGGCCTTCACGTTCGAGCGCCCCCAGCAGCGCAACTGGCCGGATTCGCGTACCGGCACCAGGTACGGTCCCATGCTCTTGATGGCCAGCGGCTCCTCCAGCAGGCGGTCGACCATGGCGCGCTGGTGCTCCAGCAGCTGGGCGGCGATCAAGGGATTGAAATCCTTCGGCGGCGCCGGCTGGCTCTCGACCTTGCGCAGCAGCTCCTGCACGTACTTGACCGGCACCAGGAAGCTGACCGACTCGCCGTCGCGCCGCTTGGACACGTTGACGCCGGCCACGGTGCCGTTGCCGGTCACGCTGGGCCCGCCGCTCATGCCGGAATTGATCGGCCCGCCGAACATGAGCTGGTCGTAGAAGCTGCGTGTGACGACGCCGTTGTAGGCGCCTTCCGAGATCGCAAAGCCCAGGTCGAGGGGATTGCCGAGCGAGTACAGGCGCTGCCCCTGGGTCAGGCGCACCGGGCGTTCGGGTACCTTGAAGAAACCGCTGCCTTCACGGTTGACGCGCAGGACGGCCAGGTCGTGCAGCACGTCGACCGCCAGCAGCTCGACCGGGCCGCTGTTGCCGTCGGTGTCGACGTATTCGGCGGTGTAGACGTCGGGGTCGAGCGCCATCTGCGACACCACGTGGTAGTTGGTGACCACCAGGTTCTTGGTGCCGACCAGGAAACCCGAGCCGACGGTGGACTGGGTGCGGCCGTTCTTGAGCAGCATGCGGATCTGCAGCAGGTCGCCGCGCGCCGACGAGTACAGGTCCTGGGCGGCCGAGGAGGGCGGCGGCAGGGCGTCCTGGGCATCGGCCTCGCCCGGCGCCGGCGCCGGGGGCGTGGTCCCGGGCGGATCGCTCGGGGACAGGTGCGGGGGCGGCGCCGGCGCCGTGGCGGCGCGCGGTGGGGGCGGGCGGTTGACCTGTTCCGGCGGCGCCGTGGCGGCGCCCGCCGCGAGACAGAGAAGCAGGAGGGCGGCGGCGGTCCGTTTCATGCATTCCGATCATGGCAAGAAGGAAGCATTATCTTGCCACCGGACGCCGGGGCTGCGCGCGCGTTATGGTGATCGGGTCCGCTGACCCGATCACGCAAAGCAGGGGTGGCTCAGCTGTTGCCCGGCTCGGCCAGCGCCGCGGCGACCGGCTCGAGCGGGCCCATCATGTGGCCCAGCTTGGCCTGCTTGGTATTCAGGTAGCTGTTGTTGAAGGCGTTGCGGTTCACCAGCAGCGGCACGCGCTCGGCCACCGCGATCCCGAGGCGGCTCAGGGCGTCGATCTTGCGCGGGTTGTTGGTCATCAGGCGCAGGGAACGCACGCCGAACTGTTCCAGCATCGGCTTGCACAGCTCGTAATTGCGGGCGTCGGCATGGAAGCCCAGCTGCAGGTTGGCCTCGACCGTGTCGGCGCCGGCTTCCTGCAGGCGGTAGGCGCGGATCTTGTTGACCAGGCCGATGCCGCGGCCTTCCTGGCGCAGGTACAGCAGGATGCCGCGCCCTTCCTCGGCGATGCGCTGCAGCGCGCCCTCGAGCTGGGCGCCGCAGTCGCAGCGCTGCGAGAACAGCACGTCGCCGGTCAGGCATTCGGAATGCACGCGCGCCAGCACCGGCTCGCCGTCGCCGATGTCGCCCAGGATCATCGCCAGGTGCTCCTTGCCTGTGGAGTGCTCGATGAAGGCGTGCAGCGTGAACTGCGCCCACGGGGTCGGCAGGGCACACGAGGTGACGTAATCGAGCAGCTGGTCGTTGGTGGCGGATGGGGTGGGCATGGCGTTTCTCTTGGTGTTTCTTGTTGTTGCGGCATCGTACTTATCGCTAGCCTTCTAGTTTACAGGAAATCCGTTTCTCCCGTGCGACGCCCGCTGCCATGGCCATAGTATGTTGAGCTGCCCTATGTTACGCTGGCGCAATTGTTTCAGTAGCGAGCCAGCATGGCCATACTCCCTTCATCCACGACCCGGCAGCGTAGGCGCGGCCTAGGCGCCTGGCTGGCGCTGGCCTTTTCGCTGCTGACGGTGATCCTGACCCTGCTGCTGGTGCAGGTGGTCGAACAATCCTCGAACGAAGAGGTCAAGGACAGCATCGGGCACGGCCTGGGCGAGCTGGCGCGCCAGACCGCCGACAAGCTCGACCGCGGCATGGCCGAGCGCTACCGCGAAGTCAAGCTCATGGCCGGACGGCGCGACCTGCGCGACCCCGGCCTGGGACCGGCCGAGCGCCGCCAGATCCTGTCCGACATGCGCGAGACCTACGGCTACTACGACTGGATCGGCTTGACCGGCCTCGACGGCCGCGTGATCGTCGAGGCGCGCGGCTTGCTGGAAGGCGCGGACGTGTCGCAGCGCCCGTGGTTCCGCAATGCCCTCGAGGGCGTCAACGTCGGCGACGTGCACGAGGCGGTCAAGCTCGCCAAGCTGCTCCCGAGCGAGAACGGCGAACCGCGCCGCTTCGTCGATGTCGCCTTCCCGTTTACCGACCTGGCCGGCAAGACGGCCGGGGTGCTGGGCGTGCACCTGTCCTGGCAGTGGGCGCGCGACGTCGAGCGCTCGATCATCGCGCCGGTCCAGGCGCGCGGCCGGGTGCAGGCCCTGATCGTCAGTGCGCAGGGCGTGGTTCTGCTCGGCCCCCCGGAACTGCAGGGCAAGAAGATCGCGTTGGAGAGCCTGCGGCTGGCGCAGCAGAGGCGCACCGGCTACCTGGTCGAAGAGTGGCCGGACGGCCTGTCCTACCTGGTCGGCTACGGCGCCACCGTCGGCCGCGGCATCTACCCCGGCCTCGGCTGGACCGTGCTGGTGCGCCAGGACGTGGAGGATGCCTATGCGCCGGTGCGCCGCCTGCGCGAGCAGGCGCTGTGGAGCGGTGCCGCGCTGGCGGTGCTGTTCTCCGTGGCCGGCCTGCTGGTGGCGCGCCGCATCACCCGCCCGCTCGGGGCGCTGGCCGAATCGGCCGAACGCCTGGGACGCGGCGAGGCACTCCAGCTGCCGCCGAACGCGAACGACTATTTCGAGGTGCAGGCGCTGTCGACCGCCCTGAACGGGCTGGTGGGCGACCTGGTGCGAAAGCAGGCCGAACTGCGCGACCTGAACGCCACGCTGGAGCAGCGCGTCGAGGAACGCACCGGCGAACTGGAGCGCGCGCTGGCCTCGGTGCAGGCCAGCGAACAGCGCATCAATGCGATCGTGGAAGCGGCCCAGGATGCCTACATCGCGGTGGACCAGCGCGGCATCATCCTCGACTGGAACGGGGCGGCCGAGCGCATGTTCGGCTGGGGCCGCAACGAGGCCGTGGGCTGGCCGCTGTCCGAGCTGGTGCTGCCGGAGCGCTACCGCGCCAGCCTGGGGCAGGCCCTGCGTGCCTTCCGCCAGACCGGCCACCTGGCCATGCTCGACCAGCGCCTGGAGCGTCAGGTGATCGACCGCCAGGGGCGCGAATTCACCATCGAGATGACGGCGGCCCTGGCCGGCCAGGGCGAAGACGCCTTCTTCAGCGTGTTCCTGCACGATATCTCGGAGCGCAAGCGGGTCGAGCAGATGAAAAACGAGTTCATCTCGACCGTTTCGCACGAGCTGCGCACGCCGCTGACCTCGATCCAGGCCTCGCTGGCGATGCTGGCCGACGGCATGGCGGGCGAGCTGCCGCCGGACGCTTTGCGCTTGATTACCATCGCCAGCCAGAGCAGCGAGCGGCTGGTGCGCATGGTCAACGACCTGCTCGACATCCAGAAGATCGAGGCCGGCCAGATGCACTTCGAGGCCCGAGCGCAGCCGCTGCTGCCGGTGGCCGAGCGCGCGCTGGCGGCGATGGAAGGGCATGCCCGCAAGGCCGGGGTGCTGCTGCGGCACGACTGGGATGCGGGCGCAGCCGCGATCGCGGCCAGCATCGACGCCGACCGCATGGAGCAGGTGCTGACCAACCTGCTGTCGAATGCCATCAAGTTCACTCCGGCGGGCAAGTCCGTCACGCTGGGCCTGGCGCACACCCCCGGCAAGGTCCGGCTGCTGGTCCTCGATGAAGGCCCCGGCATCGCGCCGGAATTCCAGCAGCGCGTGTTCCAGCGCTTCGCCCAGGCCGACGGGGCCGACTCGCGCACGCGCGGCGGCACCGGCCTGGGACTGGCGATCAGCAAGGCGATCATCGAGGAGCACGGCGGGACCATCGGATTTAGCACCGCGCCCGACCGCGGCACGCGCTTCGTGGTGGAACTGCCGGCAGCGATCTAGCGGCTGGACAGGACCTCGCCCAGCGACCTGGCCTCGGGCGCATAGGCCTGCATGCCCCATCCCGCCGCGGCCACCGTGAGGGTGGTCAGCACGAAGGGGACGATGGTGCGTTTCAAGGCGGCGAGCATCCAGTGCTGCGGCTCCAGCATCCGCAGGCGCCGGTACAGGCCCGCGGCCAGCAGGGCGTCCACCAGGATCTCGGCAAACAGGATCGGCGCCGACCAGATCACGAACAGGGAAGACAGCGCGATGCCCACGGCGAGCAGGATCACGACCAGGGGAACCGCGGCTTCCTCGGCCTCGGCCACGAGCCCGAGCGGATTGTCCGCGATGGCGCCGATGGCGCTGTCCTGCGTACCGAAGTCGACGTTGCCGCTGGCGCCGCCGCCATCGAAGCTGCCGCCGCCACCGCTGAAGTCGGCCGCGCCATCCTTTGCCGCCGCGCTGCGGTCGGCATTGCCGACCCATCCGGGGTCGAGGTAGTCCGCCGCACTGGTGCGCAGCCACAGCCACAGGAGCAGGAGGAAGACGATGTAGGCCACGCCCATCGCCAGCGTATAGCGCAGCGCCATCGCGTCGACCCCGGCCGCGAGCATCGCCACCGAGGCGCCGAAACCGGCCAGCCCGGTCAGCGACACCAGGATGAACATCTGGACGCGCGGGAAGCCTTCGCGCAGCAGGCGGGCGCGCATGAGTTGTACCGCCGTGGCGCGCGTGGCCACGCGGGGGTGGGCAGGTGGAATACGCATCGGTGCCTCAGGGGCGTTCGGGGGGGCGCAAAGCCTCGACTCTACCCCTAAACAGGTCGGACAAGTTCACCAAATCTCACGGCGCTGCCCCGTGCCCGGGCTCACCATGTGCGGTCGAGCAGGGCCGGCAACACCTGCGCGGCGCTTCCCCTCAGGTTCCACGTGCACACGCGATCCAGCTCGCTGGCAGTCGGATTGACCTGGACGACCCGGCTGCCGGCCCGGCGCGCTACCTCGGGAAGCTGCGCCACCGGATAGACCGTGCCCGAGGTGCCGACGACGATCAGCAGATCGCAGCTGGCGCATGCATCGAATGCACGCGCGAGGACGTCTTCGGGAAGCGCTTCGTTGAACCACACCACGCCGGGCCTGACCGGGCCGCCGCATGCCGGGCAGCTTGGCGGCGCCAGGCGCCGGCCGCCTTCGGGCTCCACGGGCGCGGCCGCCGGCAGGGAGAAGGGACGCGCACAGTCGGCACAGCGTGGATGATGGAGACTGCCGTGCAGGTGCTGCACGTCATGGCTGCCGGCACGCTCGTGCAGGTCGTCGACATTCTGGGTGAACAGGGACAGGTGTTCCATGCGGCTGGCGAGCCGCGCGATCGCGACGTGTCCCGCGTTCGGCCGGGCCGACAGCGCTTTCATGCGCCGCCATTCGTACCAGCCCCAGACCAGGGCGGGATCGCGCCGGAAGGCGTCCGGCGTGGCAAGCGAGGCCGCGTCGAACTGCCGCCACAGGCCGGTCAAGGCGTCGCGGAAGGTGGGAATGCCGCTTTCGGCGGACATCCCCGCGCCAGTCAGCACCATGAGTTTGCGCGCCTCGCGCAGCGCGGCGAGCAGGCTGGGATCGACATCAGTCGTCGTCATCGCCACTCGTGCAGCGCGATCCCGGCGAACCCTGGCCAGGCGCCGAAATCGGCCTCCAGGCGGGGCAGCAGGGCGCGCAGCGCGTCCTTGTTCTTGTGGAAGCTGGTGGCCGAACCGTCGATCGGGCGGCTATCTATTAACTGGTAGGGCAGGGCGCGCGGATGCGCGAGCGGCTGGCGCAGCAGCACCGCTACCTGCTGGCCTTCGATCGTGAACAGCAGCATGTCGCTCGCGGCGCCAATCGGTGCGCGGCGGTAGCGGCGCTGGGTCTCGAACGGCAGCGGGCCGGCTTCCAGCGCGATGCGCACGCGCTTGCCGCTGGCCGCTCCCCAATCCAGGAAGGGGATGGCGAAGGCGAGGATCTGCTCGGGATCGGTGCGGTAGTCCATCACCGAGACCGCATCGGCATGCCGCGCCAGGCCGTCCAGCAGCGCCTGCCGCTCGCCCCACCAGAAGGGCACCACGAACTCGAGCGGCATGCCGCCCGCCGCTTCGCGCAGCGCCGCCAGGGTGGCCACATACTCTGCATCGAGGCGCGCGGCCGGCAGCACGTGCTCGGGCAGCAAGTAGGGTTCGATGTCGAACTGGATGCTCTTCAAGCGCGCTGCCGGTTCGGCCGCGGCATTGTAGGCGGCATAGGCGCGGGCGCGCGCGGCGGTGGCGGCGCGCTCGCCCGGCAGCACCATGTGCGGGTCGCCTTCCACCGCGCTGATGCCGATGCCCCTTTGCCCGGCGCGGCGCACGAAGGCGGAGAGAAGCTCCGGATCCTTGATGCGGCCTTGTTCCAGCGGCACCACGATGAACAGCTCGCCGATGCGCTCGCGCGCGGCCCAGTCGAGCAGTTCCTCGCCGCGTTCGAGCCAGGCGCTGCGGTCCCAGATCCAGGTCGAGCGCGGCGCGGCGTCCGGGGCATCCGGTTCCAGCACCAGGGAATCCAGCGCCAGGCTGCCGCCGGCGGCCGGGCAGGCGAGCACGAAGTGGCGCCAGTTGCCCCGGTCGAGGGCGGCCGGCAGGGCCAGGCGTGTGCTGCCGGCGCCGCCCTTGGCGGAAAGCTGGCCCATGTCGAGCGCCGATTCGCGCGCCGCCCCTGCCGCGTCCGCAGCCTGCCAGGTGAACTGTCCCTTGCCGGAATGCCTGGCCACCAGCTGCGCGCGCAGGCGCGGGATGGTCCACGGGCCCGTGAGCAGCACGCCCGCCGGGCGCGAGCCGGCGCGGCAATCGATGCGCAGGCGGCCCTGGTCGAGGCGCGCCTGGACCCGCTCTTCGACCCCATAGGCGCGGACCTGCATCCGGTCCAGCAGGTTGGTCCGCAGCGGCATCGACGCCGGCTTCGATGGCTGCCCATCGCCTTCAGGCACCAGGGTCTGTTCGCTGACGGCGAAGCTTCCATCCCTGGCTTCGCCCTGGAGCAGGATGGTGGGCGTCGGCGTCGCGTCCGCGCCCAGCACGTGCAGGGTTTCGACTTGGGCGGCGCCGAGGGCGAGCGAGCGGCAGCCGGGCAGCGCTGCTGCGCCGGTGACGACGAAGCGCAGTTCCTTGCCGTCGGCCCCGCGGGCCTTGGCGGAAGGGACGCCGCTAGGTGCCGACTGCGCTGGGCACAGGTGCAGGAACGCGGCGTGGGCGGGAGCGCTCATCGACAGGAGAAAAAGTAAGGCAAGCCGTAACATGGCCTTCAGTGTAGCGATGACGGCCGGCTTGCCGCGCTCATTTGCCGCTTGGCGTTTGGCCGTCCTGGCTTTGCCAAGTGCCCTTGCGCTTCATCGTGCCCCAGCTCGACTCCTTCTGCATCGCCCAGCGCCACAGGCCGGTCAGGCGCCAGATGGAATTGAGCTGGCGGTAGCCGAAGTTCTCCAGGATCACCACCAGTCCCAGCATCAAGAGTTGCCTGCCGCGCGGGTAGATGTGGAAGGACATCTCTTCCAGCAGCAGGCCGGAGGCCGACAGCAGGATGCCCAGGCCGATGGCGACGAACAGGAAGGCGCCGAAGGCCTCCCAGGAAATCATGCCGCTGAAGTAAGCCCAGATCATGAACACATAGCCGCCGATCTCCACCAGCGGACCGAGCCACTCGAACAGCAGCATGAAGGGGAAGGCCACCCAGCCCGGCACGCCGCCGTTACGCGAGAAGACCAGGCCCCAGTTGGCGTTCAGGCTCTCGGCCAGTCCGCGCTGCCAGCGGATGCGCTGGTTCTTCAGGGTACGGTAGTCCTCGGGCGCCTCGGTCCAGCACACCGGGTCGGGGACGAATTCGATGCGGTAGGGCTGGCGCTTCTCGCGCAGCAGGCGGTGCATGCGCACTACCAGTTCCATGTCCTCGCCGATGGTGTCGCGCCGGTAGCCGCCGGCCAGCACCACCGCGTCCTTGCGGAACACGCCGAAGGCGCCGGAGATGATCAGCATGCCGTTCATCGACGACCAGCCCAGCCGTCCGAAGAGGAAGGCGCGCAGGTATTCTACCACCTGGAACAGGGCCCAGATGTTCTTCGGCAGTCCGACGCTGGTGAGGAAGCCCCCGCTGACGGTGCAGCCGTTGGCCACCCGCACCGTGCCGCCGGCCGCCACCACGGTCGGGTCGCGCAGGAAGGGCTCGGTGACCTTGGCCAGGCTGTCGCGCTGCAGGATCGAATCGGCGTCGACCCCGCATACCAGCGGATAGCGCGAGACGTTGATCGCGGCATTCAGGGAATCCGCCTTGCCGCCGTTGAGCTTGTCGATCACGCGCACGTTCGGGTAGCGCGTCGAGCGGTAGATGCCGCGCACCTCGGCGGTCGGGATCTGGCGCCGGTAGGCTTCCGGGAAGGGCAGCAGGGCGAACTCGCGCTTGAGCACCTCCAGCGTGCCGTCCTTGGAGCCGTCGTTGACGACGATGATCTCGAACTCGGCGTAGGTCAGCTGCAGCATCGAGCGGACCGAGGCGGCGATGGTGGCTTCCTCGTTATAGGCCGGCACCAGGATGCTCACTGGCGGCTCCAGGCCGGAATAGGCGCGCGGCAGGTCGGCGATGAACAGTTCCTGGCCCTTGACGCGCAGGGCCCGCAGCGCGATCGCGTTCAGCAGCAGGTATCCGCCGTTGAGCGCGATGAAGTAGCAGAACACGAACCAGGTGATGAAATCGGTCATGCCTGCTCCTCCGCCAGTACCTGGTCCAGCATGTCGAGCGCGAAGCGGTCGGTGAGCGAGGCGCGCACCGCGTCCAGGTCGGCCTGTGCCAGCAGCGGCAGTTCGCGCAGCGCCTGGGCCGCGCGGTAGCGCACCCACCATTGCGGGTCGCCCAGCAGGCGGGTCAAGCGGGCGGCGTCGCTGCGCTCGCCGACCCGGCCCAGGGCGCGCGCGGCCTGCACCCGCACCTGCCAGTCTTCATGGCCGAGCAGGGTGCGCACTTCAGACAGCGTGGCAGGTGTCAGCACGCCGCGCAGGGCGGCGATCACCACGCTACTTGACGGGCTGCGCAGGGCCTCGGCGAGCACCCCGGCCGGAAGGGTGACCCGCAGGGATTCGGCGATCCGCAATGCGCGCGGCAGCCGATCCTCGGGCAAGCCCGGCAGGATGCGCGCCAGCACCTGCGCCACCGGGCCGCTGGCCTGCTGCAGGATGCCGGCCACGTGCGACAGCGCCCAGTCTTCGCGCTCGATGAACAGCGGTGTCAGGTAGTCGGCCGCGGCTTCCGGATCGACCCGCACCAGCGCCCACAGCGCGCTGAGCGAGAGCACGCTGTCGGCGGCGCTGGCCAGCGGCAGCAGCTGCGGCCAGGCGGCGCGGTCGCGCAGGTGTCCCAGCACCAGGGTGGCCAGCAGGCGTTCATTGCGCGCGCCGCGTGCGAGCATGCCGCGGGCCAGGGTATCGACGCCGAGCCGGCGCGCCACGCCATTGAGCGCTTCGTTGGCCTCGCCGCGCAGCGAACCCTGCAGGTGCGCCCACAGGTGCAGGAAGGGCAGGCGCTCGTTCGGCCGCAAGGACGGCAGCTCGGGTTCTTCCCCGACGATGGCCTGGTTCAGCAGCGGGCGCCAGCGGGCGACGGCGCGCGCCGCGCGCCGCTCGCGCCGCCGCAGGCTGATACGCAGCAGCACGATCTGCAGGGCCAGCAACAGGGTCAGGACGAGGGCGACCGTCCCAGTCCAGACCGCGACGGTAATGAAGGTGTTGCCGGCGCCTGCGGGCAAGGCGCTCGGGGTCATGGGCCCGTCTTCAGGAAACGCCGGACCCGCGCCAGCAGTTCATTCGGCTGGAAAGGCTTGATGACGAAATCGTTGGCGCCGGCGTCGAGCGCGCGCACGGTGTCGCGTTCGGTATTCTTGGCAGTGAGCATCAGGATCGGCAAGCCGGCCCAGTCGCTGCGTTCGCGCGCCAGCTGTACCAGCTCGAAGCCGTCGACGTAGGGCAGCATGACGTCGAGCAGCACCAGGTCGGGCCGCTCGGCGGCAGCGCGGAAATGTTCGCTCGCGGCGCGGCCGTCGGCCAGGTGGACGACGCGGTAAGCCTGGCGCTCCAGCATGAAGCGCAGGACCTGGGCGATGTGCTCGTCGTCCTCGACGACCAGCACGAGGGGAGGGGAAGCGTGTTCGTTTTCCATCGAATTCCGATTAGACGGTGGCGCCGCCAGTATAGCCGACAAGCACTGCTGTGGTGCCTGGCGCTGTTGCTCAGCGGCTACGAAGCGGGTCGAGCAGGCTGCGCAGATTATTATGGTCGAGCTCGTACATCAGGGCCAGCAACTGGCCCAGCTCGCCGCGTGGAAAGCCTTCGCGGGCAAACCAGCCCAGGTAGTGGCCCGGCAGGTCGGCAATCTTGTGGCCTTTGTATTTCCCGTACGGCATGTCGCGCACGAGCAGTAGAGAGAGATGATGGGTGTCCATTGGCGCGTCCTATGGAACGCACTTTAGCAAACAATCTCAAAGTTGTAGCATGGTCGGAGCTGGAGGTGATGCAATGGACAATGAATTCGACCTGGAACGTTTCGTCCAGGCCCAGGAACCGGTGTACGCCACGGTGCTCGCCGAACTGCGCGCCGGCCGCAAGCACAGCCACTGGATGTGGTTCATCTTTCCCCAGATTGCCGGGCTCGGCCGCAGCGAGATGGCGCAGCGCTACGCGATCGCGTCCAGCGATGAGGCCGCCGCCTACCTGGCGCATCCGGTGCTGGGCGCGCGCCTGCGCGAGTGCGCGGGCATCGTGGCCAAGCGTGACGGGCTGACGGCTGAAGAAATATTTGGCCACCCCGACGACCTCAAGTTCCGCTCGTCGATGACCCTGTTTGCCGACGTCGCGCCGGACGAAGCGGTCTTCCAGGACTGCATCGACAAGTATTTCGATGGCGAGCCGGACGATGCTACCCTGGCGCGGCTGTAAACGCCGGCGTCCATTCCTGTCGCGCCATCGAACGCGTTTGCGGTAGTTCGTCCTGTCCGCCCGGTGGGCGTTCTACATTCGTCCTGCCTCATGCAGGCGCATGAGCCCACTACCGGAGACAGACAATGCGACATTTCTCGATAGGGCGTTTTTCCACGATAACAGGCATGGTGGTGCTGGCGAGCGCGGTGGCCGCCGGCAGCCGTGCCGGCGAGAACAGCGGCAAGGTCCTTGCCGCGCCAGGGGAGCAGGAAGGGCACAAGGCCGGGAGCCAGGGCCGGGACGTCTATGGCATCGTCAATCTTGCAGGCGGGACCTTCGGCTTCGTGGCCGACATCAATGCCCGCGGCCAGGCCGCGTTCGAATACTTCGGCCTCGATGGCCTGCTGCACGTGGGCTATTTCGACGGTGCGCGCGTGATCGACATCTCGCCGCCGAACAACCGGACCGCCTTTCTCGGCGACCTCAACGACAAGGGCGAAGTCGCCTTCTCGGCCAGCGTCGTCGAGCCGGCGATGCCTGAAGGCACCCCGTTCCGGCCGTTCCGCTGGTCGGCGTCACGCGGCCTGCTTCCCTTGCCGAGCCTGAGCAGCGACGGTTCCACCTTCGTCACGGCCATCAACAATCACGCGGAGATCGTCGGACGATCCGCGCTTTCGGCCGAGAACGGCGCCGACCGCGCCGTGCGCTGGACCGCGGCGAACCGCCTGATCCAGCTGCCCGCGCCGGCGGACATCGGCGCGACCTATGCCAGCCACATCAACGACGGCAACGTCACCGTCGGGTCCGGAGACGCGGCGGGCGGGGCGCCGAACGTGCTGGCCTGGGACGCCGCCGGCCGGACGATGGACCTCGGTCCCTTCGGCAAGCGCTTCGCATTCGCTTCGACGGGCAACAACCGCGGGGAGATCGCCGGGATGCTCGACACGCTGAGCTCCGAGCTCAGCGCCTTCCTGTGGAGTCCAGGCAAGGGCGCGGTGCGTATCGGCGCGCGCACCATCACGCATGGGCTGAACGGCAACGGCGAAGTGGTCGGCCGCAGGGTCAGCGGGAATTCCGACCCCGCGCCCCGCGCCTTCCTGTTTTCCCGGGCGCGCGGCCTGGTCGACCTGCACCCGCGCGGGCTCCAGGTCTCCGAAGCCAATGCCGCCAACGAGCGCGGCGTGGTGGTCGGCCTGGGGCAGCGCGCTCCGGGCGACAATATCGCGTATCGCTGGACCCACGGCGGCGCGGTCGACCTGAATACGCGCCTGCTCAACCCGCCCACGGGCCTGGTGCTGCACTCGGCGCTTGCGGTCTCGAACAACGGCGATATCGTGGCCAGTTCCAACGCCGGGGTGGTGCTCCTGCGCGCCAACGGCGGCGGCACCGATGCGCCGGTGCTCGGGCCGATCCGGCACGCCCAGCCGCGCCTGAACCAGCCGCTCGAGATCACGCTGTCCTTCCGCGACCGCAACGTGGGCGACACACACAGCGCGACAGTCGACTGGGGCGACGGCAGCGGCCCCCAGGTGGTGGGCCTGCGCGAATACCGGGGCAAGGGCGAGGTGCGCGCCAGCCATACCTATACCTCCAACGGCGACTACACCATCGTCGTGCGCGTCAGGGACTCGACCGGCAAGGCCACGCAGCTGTTCGAGCAGCTCACGATCCTCGACCTCGGCACGCCCGGCGCGCAAGGCCAGGGTGCGCTTGCGAACGCTGCGGGCGCGGCCGCGCACCGGCAGCTGCAGGCGCGCGCCCTGGCGGCCCGGCTGGGCCACGGGCCGACGCAGCTGCTCCGCTAGACGGTGGCCAGGATCGCCCCGAGCCGCTCCATGTCCACCGGCTTGACCAGGTGGTGGTCGAAGCCGGCGGCCATGATCTGCTGGCGTTCGCTGTCCTGACCATAGCCGGTGACGGCGACCAGCAGGGCGCCCGCCGTGGCCGGGTCGGCGCGAAGGCGCCGCGCGAGCTCCTTGCCGTCCATCTCCGGCAGGCCGATGTCGAGCAGGCAGACTTGCGGCGGCGTCGCCCGTGCGCGTTCGAGGGCGGCCAGCGCGCCGTGTTCCACCAGTGTCTGGTGGCCGGCCGCTTCCAGCACCATGGCCAGGGTCACGGCCGCGTCGACGTTGTCGTCCACGACCAGGACCCGCAGCGCAGCCCCCTGGCGGCCGCATCCGCGGCAATGGGGGCGGCATCTTCGCACGGCGCGGCATTCCCGGTGCAGCAGGGCAGGCAGACCGAGAAGGTGCTGCCCAGTCCAAGTCCCGGGCTGGCGCAGGCGACCGAGCCGCCGTGCAGTTCGACCAGGCTTTTCACCAGGGCCAGTCCCAGCCCGAGGCCGCCCAGCGAGCGGTCGACGCTGCGCTCGGCCTGCGCGAACAGCTCGAACACCCGCCCGGTCAGCTCGGGCGCCATGCCGATGCCGTTGTCGCTGACGTCGATGCAGGCATTGCCGTCGGCGGCATGGGCGCGCAGCACCAGGCGTCCGCCTTCCGGCGTGTACTTGGCCGCGTTGTTGAGGAGGTTGGCGACCACCTGCACCAGCCGCTTCTTGTCGCCCCTGACCATGACCGCGCCTTGCGGCAGCGCCAGCGACAGGTCGTGGCGGCGTGCGCGCACCAGCGGCGTGACTTGCTCGACCGCATCCTGCAGCACGTCGCGCAGGTCGACCGGCGCCTGCTCCAGTTCGACCAGGCCGCGGGTGACCCGCGATACGTCGAGCAGGTCGTCGATCAGCGCCGTCATGTGGCCGACCTGGCGCGCGATGATCTCGCTGGTGCGCCGCACCAGCGCCTCGTCCGGCTTCATGCGTTGCAGCAGGGCGGCCGCGGCGCTGATCGGCGCGATCGGATTGCGCAGCTCGTGGGCCAGCATGGCGAGGAATTCGTCCTTGCGCCGGTCCGACTCGCGCAGCTTCTCCTCGGCTGCCTTGCGCTCGCTGATGTCGCTGGCCGCGCCGATCCATTCCACCACCCGTCCGTGCGCATACTGGATCGGCACGGCGCGCGACAATGCCCAGCCGTCGCTGCCGTCGATGCGGCGCACCCGGTGCTCCAGCTCGTACACGGAGCCGGTGCGGATCGCTTCGAGCACGGCTGCGTGCACACGCGCCTGCTCGTCGGCCGGAATGTAGTCCTGGAGCCAGAACGCGCGCGGACCCGCGGTATCCTTCAGGAAGCCGCGCCCGTCGAGCTCGCGCAGCTCGGTCCAGTCGGCGTTCATCCGGTACACCACCTGGCCGGCCGTGGTCAGCGCCCGGAACCGGCTCTCGCTTTCGCGCAGCGCCCGTTCGGAACGGATCTGCTCGGTAACGTCCTTGGTCGTGTGCGAGATGCAGGCGATGGCGCCGTCTTCGTCGAATACCGGTGCGCTGTAGGCACTCCAGAACCGCTCGTCGAAGCTGACCGTGCCGTCGGGTCCTTCCAGGGGTATCGGGTAGCGCTGCACCGGAAGCATGTCCGGCTCGCGGGTCGCCAGCACCTTGGCGAACGATGCGCGCAGCTCGGCCTCGTTGGTGCTGCTGGCGGGGTCGTCGGGATTGGAAGGGAAGGCCACGAACAGGCTCGTGCCCACCAGCTCCTCGCGCCGGCGCGAAGACGCTTTCAGGAAGGCATCGTTCACGGCGAGGATCACGGCCTCGGGCGTCGGCGACAGCAGGTACTTGCCGATCGGCGAACTATTGAACGCTGACTCGAAAACGGATGGCGAGAGCATGGGTCAATACAGGGGCGGGCCATGAAGAAAACACAATTATAAAAGCGATTGCTTGCGATGACACATTTACTACTGCGACACGCGCGCCGCCAGGAAGAAGCGGGTTGCGTATAATCGCGGTCAGTTCGTCCCTTTATTATCTGAAAGCAATAATTCATGGCTTCCTCCGACAACATCAGCATGGCGGTGTTCTGCGACTTCGAAAACGTCGCGCTCGGCGTGCGCGACGCCAACTACGAAAAATTCGACATCAAGCCGGTGCTGGAACGCCTGCTGCTCAAGGGCAGCATCGTGGTCAAGAAAGCCTATTGCGACTGGGACCGCTACAAGACCTTCAAGGCGCCCATGCACGAGGCGAACTTCGAGCTGATCGAGATTCCCCACGTGCGCCAGTCGGGCAAGAATTCGGCCGACATCCGCCTGGTGGTCGACGCGCTCGACCTGTGCTACACCAAGTCGCATGTCGACACCTTCGTGATCGTCTCGGGCGACTCGGACTTTTCGCCGCTGGTATCGAAGCTGCGCGAGAACGCCAAGCGCGTGATCGGCGTGGGCGTCAAGCAATCCACCTCGGACCTCCTGGTGGCGAACTGCGACGAATTCATCTTCTACGACGACCTGGTGCGTGAGAAGAACCGCGCCGCCGCCAAGCGCAAGGAAGAACTCGACGCGCGCCGCGGCCAGCCGGCGGCGCGCCGCCCGAGCGACGACAAGCGCCGCGAGGAGCTGGAAGCGCGCAAGGCGCAGGCGCTCGAGATGGTGGTCGAGACCTTCGACGCGCTGGTTTCCGAGCGCGGCGACACCGGCAAGATCTGGGCCTCGCTGCTGAAGGACACTCTGAAGCGCCGCCGTCCGGACTTCTCCGAGACCTTCTACGGTTTCCGCACCTTCGGCAACCTGCTGGAAGAAGCCCAGGCGCGCGGCCTGTTCGACTTCGGCCGCGACGAAAAATCCGGCACCTATGTGTTCCGCAGCGTCGCGGCGCCGGTGGCGATGCCGGCCCCGGAGCTGGTGGTGGTGCCGGAGAGCCCGGCGGGCGAGGAAGCGGCCGCCGTCGAGGGCGGCGAGGAAGCACCGCCGCAGGCCGAAGCCAAGCCGGAACGTGGCCGCCGCGGCCGCGGCGGGCGCGGCGGCAGGGGCCGCGAGGCGGGGTCCGCCGTGCCCGAGCTGAGCGCGGTGGACGCGGCCCTGGCCGCGGAACTGCCGCCGGGCCCGGCCGCCACGGAAGAGGCGGCAGCGGAAGCGCCGCTGGCTGAAGAAGCGGTCGAAGCAAGCACCGACACCGCGGTGGAGGAGGTCCCCGTGGAGCCGGCGCCGGCCCCGGTCAAGGAACGCCGCCGCGCACCGCGCAAGCCGGCCGCGAAGAAAGCGGCAGCCGAAGCGCCGGCTGTCGAAGCGGCGGCCGATCTGCCCGCTCCGACCGTGGCGCTCGACAGCGCTGCGGACATGCCGGCAAGTGCAGCGGAAGCGGCAGCCGATACCGCAACGGATACCGCGCTTGATGCCGGTGACGCCGCGGATGCCGACGGCGATGCCGAGGCCAAGGCGGCGCGCAAGAAGACTGCCCGCCCGGCCCACAAGGCCCCGGCCCGCAAGACCGCCCCGCGCGGACGCCGTCCGGCCAAGCCGAAGACCCCTGCCGAAAACGGCTGACGGCACACGGCGGCGCGTGCGACGTGCGCGCGCCGCCCCTGCAATAATGGCACCGTCCGCATGCGCGGGCCTGCCGCGGCGTCCGCCCGGCTGTCGCAACGTGCGAAGGAGCCTGCCATGCGTGTGCCTGCCGCGGTGTTGACTGGGGCCTTGTTCTTGATCGCCGCGCTGCCCGCGGCCCAGGCCGCGCCGCCGGCCGATCATCCCATCCTGGGCATCTGGAAACTGAGCCTGCCCGACCTCGGCTGCTCGGAAACCTACCGCTTCCGCGGTGACGGCACCACCCTCGTCACCAGCGCCGAAGAAGTCTCCGAGAGCGAATACCGCATCCCCGCCAAGCCCAGCGCCAAGGGTTTCTACCGGCTGGAAGACCGCATCGTGAAGGACAACGGCAAGAAGGACTGTGCCGGCGCCATCATGAAACCCGGCACCACCGCCACCAACTACATCCGTTTCCACCCCTCCGGGGCGCTGTTCCTGATGTGCGCGGACGAGACCATGAACACCTGCATCGGCCCCTTCGAGCGGGTGCAGGGCGAAGAAGCGTAGAGCTGAATGCGACACGCTTGAAATAGCGTGCTACTTGAGGTCATTGTCCTGATAACTCTGCCTCGGCCTCAGGTTTATCCCAGATCAATTACTGCGGGTACATAGTTGCAATACTGTTTGTTGGAGAAAAACACTCAGTAATGCAACCTGGGATGCAACTCGCATGAATCTCAAGGAATTGGCAGGCGTATTCGTCGGCATGTCGGACGGGAATCGACCAATCCGTGCAAGGCTGGCGCAAGGGCAGAAGGTGCTTGACGACGTATTGTTGGTCAAGCGTGTTTCAGGATGCGAGACGATATGCGGCGGGCTGGAATACCGCCTTGCATGCGTAGCGACCCGTGCGGACTTTCCACTGAAAGAATTCATCGCATTACCGGTCGAACTCCAGTTCGTCACTGACCGCGGTAAATTGCACGCCGTATGCGGCATCGTGTCACAAGCGGCTGCCGGGCACGGCGACGGCGGCTTGGCGACCTATCAACTGGTGATACGCGACGCGTTAGCGCTGATGGAGCAGCGTATCAATACGCGAATTTTCCGTAACCAGAACGAACTGGACATCACCGAAATCATTCTCGACGAATGGCGCCGGAATAATCCGGTATTGGCCAAGGCTTTCGACGTAGACTGGTCTCACATCACCGGCACCTATCCCGCGCGGGAATTCACGATGCAGCATAACGAATCCGATGCCGGGTTCCTGTGTCGATTATGGAAACGACGTGGTATCGCCTGGTTTGTTCGAGCTGGGCGAGCCAGCGCGTCAGGAGACCCGGACATGCCGGGTCATATGCTTGTCCTGTTCGACGACGTGTCCACGTTGCCGCAAAACGTCGCCGGCACCGTGCGCTACCACCAGGACGACGGCACAGAGCAAAGCGACACCATCATCCGCTGGAGTCCTGTTCGTACACTAAAACCGGGCAATGTGGCACGCCAGAGCTGGGACTACATGCAAGGCCGTATGACGAGCAGCGCTACGCCTTCCCGTATCGATCAAGGGGCAACGGGTAGCCAGTTCGCGGCAACACTCGACGACTACCTGATCGATATGCCTCATGCCGGAGACAATGGAGAAGATTACCGTCGTCTCGGCGAGCTGCGCATCAAGAGGCACGAATATGAATCCAAGTGCTTTTACGGTGAAGGCAGTGTGCGGACCCTTTGTGTCGGACAATGGATAGGACTGGCTGGACATCATGAAATCGACACGCACGCCGAGAACGAACGTGAATTCGTCGTCACGCGCCTTGAGGTCCATGCAGAGAGCAATCTTCCCAAAGCAATCGACGACCAGGTGCAGCGCCTGTTTGCGCTGAGCCGATGGGACGAGGCGCAGCCCCGGAACGCCCTCCAGAAGGCTAGCGACGAACGCGGCATGCGCTACACCAATCGCTTCGCTTGCGTGCGGCGCGGCGTTCCGATTGTTCCCGCTTTCGATCCACGCAGCGATTTACCGCATCCACAGCTGCAAAGTGCTGTCGTGGTCGGCCCGGCAGGTGAAGAAGTGCACTGCGATGAGTACGGCCGCGTCAAAGTGCGCTTTCCCGGAACTAATGCGGAAGACCATTTGCATGCGCAAGGTGCCGGCGCCAGCGACAGCGATCGGGACTCGGCCTGGGTGCGCGTCGCCAGTACCTGGGCCAGCAATCAGTGGGGAACGATAACGCTGCCTCGTGTCGGCGATGAAGTCATCGTCGATTTCCTGGGTGGGGACCCGGACAAGCCCATCATCGTGGCGCAGGTCTATGGAGGCAAAGCTCCGCCGCCATCGTTCAGCCATGTCGGTGCGTTGCCGGGGAACCGGTACGTTGCCGGCATCAAGAGTAAAGAAGTGCAGGGCACCCGCTACAACCAGCTCCGGCTGGACGATACGCCGGGACAAATCAATGCACAGGTCTCTTCGCAGCATGGCCATAGTGAACTGAATCTTGGATGGCTCACGCATCCCCGCAGTGACGGCAAAGGCGAAGCGCGCGGCGAAGGTGCGGAGCTGCGCAGTGATCATGCGGTTTCCGTGCGAGGCGCCCAAGGCGTCCTGATCAGCGCCGCTGCCCGCCTCAAAGCCGGTGGCAAACAGCTGGATCGGGGTGAGCTGATCGGATTGATTGATGCGATACAGGGTGTGCAGCAACAGTTGTCGGAGCTGTCGACGACGCACCATGCCGGGGACACTGACGACAAAGAGCTCTCGCAACTTATCGGCTACCTGAAGGAATGGGACGCTGGCAGCAATGCCAGAGCGGGTGATATTGGCGCCGGCGGCCAGCCTGTCGTGGCACTGTCAGCGCCAGCTGGCATTGCAATGGCTAGCCAGGACAATCTGGCGATCGGCGCTCAAACGCACATCGACATGGTTAGTATCGGCAACACGCAGTTGTCGGCTGGCAGAAAACTGCTCGCGCGCGCCTCCGAAAGCATTAGCTTGTTTGCGCATCGCCTTGGCATCAAGCTGATCGCGGCTAGCGGCAAGCTGGTAATGCAAACCCATGCCGACGACATCGAGCTCACGTCTGCAAAACGTATCGTCCTGACAGCAACTGACGAGATTGTTCTGCAGGCGCCCAAGCTGCGCATTGTTGCGCAGGGCGCGCAAGTGGACATTGGCGGTGGCGCGATCACGCAGCAAAGCAGTGGCGAGCACACGATCAAGTCGTCGAAATTTGCTCATGTCAAACCTGGCGGCAGCAGCCTCGCCGCTGTCGACCTACCCACGAGTGAAATGACGCACGACCAGCAAACCGTCTTGCGGTGGATAGGGACCGACGAACCCATGCAGAACCAGCGTTACCGCATCACGACGGAAGACGGACGTATCTTCGAGGGACGGACAGACGCGGCCGGCATGACCGAGCGTTTTGCCAGCGCCATCCCGTTCGGCCATTACAGCATCGAAGCGCTCGACGACTAATCGCCTCAAGGAGGGGCAAACGATGACTACCGCAGAACGTCCCTTGCCGGCGCAACAACATGTTGGCGCAGCGCGCAAGGCCGAGGGCTTTGCGACACCGAAGCAGGACAAGGCGCCGCAGTGCGCGCGCATGCTGCCCCGGCGGGTCTTGCCGATCATTTTCCTGCCCGGGATCATGGGGTCGAATCTGCGCATGAGCGCGGCTCGGCAACAGGAAATGCGCAGGAGTGACAGCATCGCTTGGCGGCCAGACGTCCTTGGCCCGACGAACATCACCGACGCCGCGACCGAGTCGCCCGCGGAACGGCAGCTGCGCCTTGACCCGCTGCAAACCACAGTCGACATTTACGATCCATCTGGCCCGCCTGAGGTTAGTGGCGACGGACGGCACAGCAACGTCGAGATTGATAAGGGATTTCGTTCGCCATTGCTGGTGGATGATCCCATCATCGTCAAGAACCGGCGCAGCGCGGTGCAAAAGGCGCGTGCGCGCGGGTGGGGTGAGGTTTTTTTCAAGAGCTATGGCGAACTATTGCAGCATCTTGAATCACGCCTCAACAGTACCTTCTTCGAGGGGAAGATTCGTCCCGAGTGGCGTGATGTCGTTGGCGTCGACCCTCAGGTGTGGAGTGCTGATCCGAGTCTGCCTCAGAAGGCGCTAACTGAGGACGAACTCAAGAAGGTTGCCACTGGCTGCTGGTTCGCTGTTTATGCGTTTGGTTATAACTGGCTGCAGTCTAATGGAGATAGCGCCAAAATCATTGCCAAGCGCATCAATCAAACGATCGATGATCTTAACAAATCGGGCTACGAATGCAATCAGGTAATCATTGTTACCCATTCTATGGGAGGCCTCGTTGGGCGGGCATTGATTCACCCGCAGTTTGGCAACCTGCAAGACAAAATACTCGGCATTGTCCACGGCGTGATGCCAGCCGTCGGCGCTCCAGCGGCTTATAAGCGTATGCGAGCGGGATTCGAGGACCCTGGCATGATGGAAAATCCGGTTGAAAGCATTGGGGCTAAAGTGGCCGGCAACTTTGGCGACGAGGTGACGGCGGTTCTAGCGAACTCACCCGGCGCACTGCAATTGTTGCCTAGCGATTCATACGGGAATGGCTGGCTACGCGTAACACACAATGGACGCGATCTGGAGGTCTGGCCGAAGCAGGGTGATCCGTACAATGAGATCTACAAGATTCGCGGAAAGTGGTATTCGCTTTTCCTGGAAGAGTGGATTAATCCTTCTGGACTTCCTCCGCAAGATGGCGGCGGGACATTTGAGCGGGCCTGCGAGTTTCTTGACGAAGCCATGATTTTTCATAGACGAATTTCGAAGACGTTTCATTCCAACAGCTATGCTCATTATGGCGCCGACCGTGCAAGGCATAGTTTCGGAGAAGTCATATGGACTATCGACAAGAACTGCGCTGACCCAGCGGGCTGGAAGGATTGGCCCATTATTACCGACACTAAGCAGGGTACAGTGCAGCTTGTTCGTTGGGATCCGATCATCCCTAACAAAGCACTTCACCCCTTTGTCGACCGAATACCTAAGCCAGTACACGCGACCATTCTCCCACCTTCGACGCCTGGGGACCAAACCGTGCCAGCGAGGTCTGCCGATTACCAGTTACTCAGTGGTGCGTTTAAAGCTATTTTCCGTCAAACCGGTTACGAACATCAGTCGAGTTACAAAGATCCCCGAGCGATCGCTGCGACACTGTACAGCATTGTACGAATCGCTCAGAAGGCGACTTGGAGATCTGTAGAGGAACGATCATGCGTCTAACAAACAAACCTCGGTTTTTCGCGCCACTCGCCGCAGCGGTCCTAATTCTGGCCGCATGCGACCAGAATGCAAAGGAAAGGAAGACACCGACTATGACACCACTCACGCCCCGCCTACAATCCGTGTTCGAAAAGTCCAAGACTATTTGCTTTGGACGGTTCATGGTCGATGTGCCGCAATCAGCTACGGTGGCCTGGGGGAAGGCAAGTGTGCCGATATCTGCCACCATCTACCCCAACGGCGTTAGCAAAGTAAAGGTGCTAGAGCAAGATTTTATTGAAAAACTAAAAAGTGAAAAGGCAATCAACCATGACGACGTGCCATTATTGCTATCAGTTGACGATATAGCCCAGCCTGAGGGAAAGATCGTTACGGGCTATGACGGTTTTGAAGCGATTAATAGGCTCAAGATCAATGGGTACTTTAAGCTGAACAATGACGGCGTTATCTTCGATACTTATTCATTTAAGAGTAGTAAAGACAAAGATATAGCACTGATCAAGAGTATTGCTCGTCGACTACGACTACGTGCCGAGAACGAAATACCCAACGAGCCCGGCAATTGTATTGAATATGCCTTTCTCCCCGATGAGCTAGGTGCCGAAAGAGAGCACCTTGCTGAACTTGTCCGCATTGGGTTCCGCCTAAACGAATTCCCTGATACGCATGTCTCTATTTTTGTTCGCCCCGCCAACCCGCACAAAAACGAAAGCAATTCGCTAAAATGGCAACTTGAGCGGCTCGAGAAAAATTTGAAAGTCGAAAATCCCAGTCATCCACGCCTGAAAACTAAATACTTTCGTAGGGGAGCCCGCGAGATTCACGACTGGGTCGACGGCTTCGAAGCCCTGTCGCGCTCGCCAGACCAAGCAGGCGTTCACGGAATTCATGATTTTGGTATGGATTTCCAGGGCGTACCGTATGATCCATTGAAACCTTACGTGGACATCCGTATGCAAACCGGTGTTGCCAACAACGCCGCCGGCGCCACGAAACCCAGCCTGACCGACGAAGAAGCCATCGCGGTATGGGACAAGATTACGAGCACCATCCGCGTGCGTCCGACCGGTGCTGCGGCGGTGAAAACTGCTGACACCGACACGCAGCCGCGCCTTCCGCTGGGCGAGCTCGCCGCCACGGGCCGCAGCTGCCCACAGACGGGGATGTGGGAGTCCAGCGAACCGTCCGGCACGGAAAACAGCCGGCGCAGGTATATCAAGGCCGGCGAAACAATGCCGCGTGTGACAGTGAGTGGCGCGCCGTCTCTCTGGCAAAGGCTCACGGGAGCAATACCTTCCTATCAGTTGGCGACGATGTGGAAGCTAGTCGATTATGATGACAAGCCCGCTCTCGCCAAATCAACGCCGCAGCCTCCGTCCATCGCACAGCTCGCTCCCAGGAGTGAGACGACGATGACGGACGATCCTGGTGGTATCCAGGCCGATGCGGCCCCGCCCAAAGAACATGGCTGAGCGATGCGCAACGTCATTCGTCTCGGTGACCCGACATCCCATGGCGGCAAGGTCGTGAGCGTAAGCGCAGAGCATTTCACGGTGGATGGCAAACCGGTGGCCCGCGTGGGCGACGTCTGCAGTTGTCCCATCAAGGGACATGACAACTGCAAGATCGCCGAAGGCGAGGGGCGCCACGTCATCGACGACATCGCGGTCGCCTACGAGGGGCATAAAACGACTTGTGGTGCCACCTTGATTGCAACTGTCGGAAATTTTTGTGAAGAGTAGCGGGTCGTCAGAGGTTTTTGTCGGGGCATAACCCGCAGGCATGGCAGGGCAAGCTTGCTGCATTCCCGGTGGCATCGCTTAGGTGTATATTGCTGGGCGAAACGATAACCCCACTGGAATTCCATGTCCCCGGCACTCCTTTTCGCAATCCTGATCGGCTACTTCGCGCTCCTGCTCGCGGTGGCCTGGGCCACCTCCCGCAACGCCAACAACGACAGCTTCTTCATCGGTAACAAGAGCAGCAACTGGATGCTGGTCGCCTTCGGCATGGTCGGCACCACGCTGTCCGGCGTGACTTTCGTGAGCGTGCCGGGCGCGGTCGGCGTCGACGGCTTCGGCTATGCCCAGATCGTGATCGGCTACGTGATCGGCTACATCGCCGTGGCTTACGTGCTGTTGCCGCTGTACTACCGCCTGCAGCTGACCTCGATCTACCACTACCTCGACGTCCGCCTCGGCCGGCGCGCTTACCAGAGCGGTGCGGGCTTCTTCATCGTGTCGCGCCTGCTCGGCGCCACCGCGCGGCTGTACCTGGTCGTAAATATCCTGCAGGCGATCATCCTCGACAGCCTCGGCGTGCCGTTCTGGCTCAGCACCCTCGTCGTGCTGGGCATGATCCTGCTGTATACCTACAAGGGCGGCGTCAAGACCATTGTCTGGACCGACACCCTGCAGACCAGCGCCATGCTGTTCGGCCTGTTCGCATGCGTGTGGATCCTGCTGGGCGAACTGAACATGTCGGTGCCGGAAAGCCTGAACCAGATGCAGTCGCAAGGTTTGGCGAAGATCTTCACGCACGACCTGGACAGCCCCAACTTCTGGCTCAAGCAGATCATCGCCGGCGCCCTGATCACGATCACGATGACCGGCATGGACCAGGAAATGATGCAGAAGACGATCTCGGTCAAGACCCTGAAGGACTCGCAGAAGAACATGCTGACCCTGACTGCGGTGCTGGTCGTGGTGCTGCTCTCCTTCCTGTTCCTGGGCGGCCTGCTGTACCTGTACGCGCCGATCGCGGGCGTCACGGCAAGCGGCGACAAGATCTTCCCGGCCGTGGTGATGGGCCACCTGCCGGCGGCGCTGCAGGTCGTGTTCCTGATCGCGCTGATCTCGGCCCTGTTCCCCAGCGCCGACGGCGCGATCACGGCGCTGACCTCGTCGACCTGCATCGACCTGCTGGGCATCAAGCGCCGTACCGACATGACGGAAGCGGCCAAGGAAAGCCTGCGCCGCCGCGTGCACCTGGGCTTTGCTGCGCTGTTCCTGCTCCTGGTGCTGGGCTTCAAGGCGGCCGACAACCCGAGCATGATCGGGGTGATCCTGAAGCTGGCGGCGTATACCTACGGTCCGCTGCTGGGGCTGTTCGCCTTCGGCATGCTCACGCGCCGCACGCTGACCGACCGCCTGGTGCCGTACATTACGATTGGCGCGCCGATTCTCTGCGCTCTCCTTGAGTACAATCAGGAACACGTGCTCGGTTCCTACCGCCTTGGGCTGGAATTGCTCATGGTAAATGGCATACTCGTGTTTGCCGGCCTGTTCGCCATCTCCCACAAGGAAGAGGCCGGGACGGCCGCAGTCACCGTCTAACAAGACGGCCTGCGCCTTTCATATAGACTGAAGACGGAGTTTCGATGGCTTTCAAACCCCTGAGTGCGCTGCGCCGCGCCTTCGGCATGCTGTGGCACGCGGTCGACGTATCGCGCCGCACCTTCATGAACCTGCTGTTCCTGCTGTTCGTGATCATCGTCATCTCGATCATGACCTCGGGCGGCGTCAAGCCGATCGGCGAGAAGACCGCCCTGGTGCTGGAGCTGAAGGGCGACCTGGTCGAGCAGTACCAGTCGAGCCTGGAGGACACGGTGCTCGATTCCATCGGCGGCGACAGCAAGCGCAGCGTGCGCCTGCGCGACTTGCTGCGCGTGCTCGATGCCGCGGCAAAGGACAAGCACATCGGCACCGTGGTGCTGCTGCTCGACCAGATGAATGGCGGCGGCCTGGCCCAGCTGCGCGAGGTCGGCGCCGCGCTCGACCGCGTCAAGGCTGCCGGCAAGAAGGTGGTGGCCTGGGGCGGCACTTATGACCAGAAGCGCTACCTGATCGCCTCGCACGCGGACGAAGTCTACGTGCACCCGATGGGCATGGTGCTGATCGAAGGCTTCGGCGGTCGCCGCAACTACTACCGCGACGCGCTCGACAAGCTGGGCGTGACCGTCAACCTGATCAAGGTCGGCACCTACAAAAGCTTCGCCGAACCCTATATCGCCAACGGCCCGTCGGAAGCGGCCCAGGAAGCCGACAGCTTCCTGTACAACGCCCTGTGGCAGGACTACACGGCCCAGGTCGAGAAGAACCGCAAGCTCCCCGCGGGCAGCGTAGCCAGGTGGATCGAGACGCTGCCGCAGCAGATGGAAGCGGCAGGCGGCAGCGCGGCGCAGGTGGCGCTGGGCGCCAAGCTGGTGGACGGCCTCAAGACCCGCGACGAGATCCGCGCCATGCTGGCCAAGCGCGGCGCCTGGGACGAGAGCATCAAATCCTTCCGCCAAATCGGCTACCACGATTACCTGGCGCGTCACGAAACCCGGCCCTTCGGCGATGCGGTGGGCGTGATCACCGCCTCCGGCAACATCACCGAGGGCACCAGCGGACCCGGCGTGGTGGGCGGCGTCACCACCGCCAACCTGATCCGCCAGGCGCGCGAGGACGAACAGGTCAAGGCCGTGGTGCTGCGCGTCGATTCGCCAGGCGGCAGCGCCTATGGATCGGAGCTGATCCGGCGCGAGCTGGAACTGACGCGCGCCGCCGGCAAGCCGGTAGTCGTGTCGATGGGCAGCGTGGCCGCTTCCGGCGGCTACTGGATCTCGATGGCGGCCGACGAAGTCATCGCCGACCCGGCCACCATCACCGGCTCGATCGGCGTGTTCACCATCCTGCCGACGGCCGAGAAGATCAGCGACAAGCTGGGGATCCATACCGCCGGCGTCACGACCACCTGGCTGGCCGATGCCTACAACCCGCTGCGCCCGATCGATCCGCGTTTCAGCTCGCTGGTCCAGAGCAGCATCAATCACGTGTACAGCGAGTTCACCACCAAGGCGGCGAACGCGCGCAAGACCACCCCGGCGAAGATCGACGAAGTGGGGCAGGGCCGGGTCTGGACCGGCGCCCAGGCCAAGGAACGCGGCCTGGTCGACCGCCTGGGCGGCTACCGCGATGCGCTGGCCTCGGCCGCCAAGCGCGCCAAGCTGGGCGAGGATTACCGGGTCGCCTACATCGAGCGGCCGGTCAGCCGCATCGAGCGCTTCCTGAACATGATGGGCGCCTCGACCGCGCAAGCCGTCAACATCCAGGTCAAGCTCGGCCTGATGGAAGCGGCGCTGCCAGCCGGCCCCGTGGCCCAGGTGGCGCAGGACATGGCCTTCCTGAAGGACGTCGCCGACGGCCGCAAGCCCTTCGCCGCGGTGACCCACTGCCTGTGCGGAACGCCATGACCGGGACGTCGGATTTGTAGCCAGTTTGTAACTGAGTGCTACGGCAAAAAGACGGGTGCGGAAGCGATTCCGCACCCGTTTCCCGTTTACTCCGCGGATTTGGCGGCCATCGGTGTAAATCGATGTAAAGAAGCGTCCCGCTCATGTAACAGCATCGTGCGCGCAATGTACGTTACGAAACATATCAGGGCAGTGCGCCATGCTAATCTTTTGGGCACAACGTTATCTGAATAACATTCCGCCCATAAGAACAAGGTTGAGCATGGATTCGAACCAGTCCCCCAAGTCCGCCCTCACGAGCCCACCACCCCCGTCTCCCGAGGCCAGGCGCCGCAAGCGCCTGATCGGGACCGTCATCGCAGTGCTCGCGATGGCCGGCCTGGCGGCGCTGGCGTGGTACCTGACCCACCGTCCGGCGGGCGAGGGCGCGGGCGGTCCGCCGGGGGCGGCTGGCGCACGCGGGCCCGGCGGTGGCGGCGGTCCGGGCGCCGGCGGCGGCCGGGGCGGGCGCGGCGGGCCAGCGACCACGGTGGGCGTTGCGACCGCCGAACAGGCCGACATCCCGATCCTGATCGACGCCCTCGGTACCGTGGTGCCGGCGGCCACCGCCACCGTGCGGCCGCAGGTCTCGGGCGTGGTGCAGAAGATCCTGTTCACCGAAGGGCAGACGGTCAAGGCCGGCCAGGTGCTGGCCACGATCGATCCGCGCCCCTTCGAGATGGCGCTGCTGCAGGCGCGCGGCCAGCGCCAGCGCGACGAGGCCCAGCTCGAGAACGCACGCCTGCTGCTCGGCCGCTACCGCACCCTGCTGGAGCAGGAATCGATCGCCCGCCAGGAGGTCGACACCCAGGCGGCGCTGGTCAAGCAGCTCGAGGGCACGGTCATGACCGACCGCGCGGCCGAAGGCATCGCCCAGCTCAATGTCGGTTACACCCAGGTCAAGGCGCCGATCTCCGGCCGGGTGGGCCTGCGCACGGTCGATATCGGCAACCTGGTCAACACGGGCGATGCGAACGGCGTGGCGGTGATCACCCAGCTGTCGCCGATCGACGTCGAATTCACCGTGCCGCAGGACCAGGTGCCGGCGCTGCAGGGACGCATTGCGCAAGGCGCCAAGCTGCCCGCCACCGCGCTGGACCGCACCCGCACCGATACCCTGGCCACGGGCAGCTTCATCGCGCTCGACAACCAGGTCGACGTGCAGACCGGCACCGTGCGCGCCAAGGCGCGCTTCGCGAACAGCGACAACAAGCTGTTCCCCAGCCAGTTCGTCAACCTGCGCTTGCAGCTGGACATGATCGACGATGCCGTGGTGGTGCCGGTGACGGCGCTGCGCCATGGGGCCAACGGCGACTTCGTGTTCGTGCTCAATGCCCAGGACAAGACGGTGTCGCAGCGCGCGGTGACGCGCGGGCAGGCGACCGTGGACAAGGTGCAGATCAAGACCGGCCTGAAGGTGGGCGAGCAGGTGATTACCGAAGGCGCGGATCGCTTGCGCGATGGGGCCAAGGTAACGCTGCCGGGCGACCGGCCGCAGGGAGCGCGTGGTGGTGCCGGAGGACAGCAAGTGCAGGGCGAGGGACGTCGTCAGCGTCAAGGGACACAACAATGAGCCTGGCTGTGCAAGCGAACTTGGGCCCCGGCCTGCGCCGGGGCGACGGAATTGAGGCTAACTAATGAGTCCATCGGCGCCATTTATTCGTAGGCCGGTCGCGACGGCCTTGCTGATGCTGGCAATCGTGCTGGCCGGCCTGGTCGGCTACCGCTTCCTGCCGCTGTCGGCGCTGCCGCAGGTGGACTTCCCGACCATCCAGGTGCAGACCCTGTACCCGGGCGCGAGTCCCGAAGTCATGGCGCGTACGGTCACCGCGCCGCTGGAGCGCCAGTTCGGCCAGATGTCGGGCCTGACGCGCATGAGTTCCACCAGCGCGGCCGGAGTGTCCGTGATCACGCTGCAGTTCGGCCTCGGCCAGACCCTGGACGTGGCCGAGCAGGAGGTGCAGGCCGCCATCAACGCCGGCGGCTCGCTGCTGCCGGCCGACCTGCCGGCGCCGCCGGTCTACGCCAAGGTGAACCCGGCCGACGCGCCGGTGCTGACCCTGGCGATTACCTCCGACACGCTGCCGCTCACCGAGGTCCAGAACCTGGTCAACACGCGCCTGGCGCTGAAGATCAGCCAGGTTTCGGGCGTCGGCCTGGTGACCCTGTCGGGCGGCCAGCGTCCGGCCGTCCGGATCCAGGCCGATACCGAGGCGCTGGCTTCCTACGGCCTGGGCCTGGACACCCTGCGCTCCGCCATCACGGCGGCCAACGCGAATAGCGCCAAGGGCAATTTCGACGGCCCCACGCGTTCCTACGCGATCAACGCCAACGACCAGCTGCTGGCGGTCGAGGACTACCAGAACCTGATCGTCGCCTACCGCAATGGCGCCCCGGTGCGCCTGAAAGAAGTGGCGCGCGTGGTCGACAGCGCCGAGAACGTGCGCATCGGCGCCTGGGCCAACATGAAGCCCGCGATCATCCTGAACGTGCAGCGCCAGCCCGGCGCCAACGTGATCGCCACCGTGGACGGCATCAAGGAGCGCCTGCCCGAGCTGCAGGCCGGGCTGCCGGCCGCGGTGCGCATGGACGTGCTGAGCGACCGCACCGCCGGCATCCGCTCCTCGGTCGAGCACGTGCAGATGGAACTGCTGCTGGCCGTGGTGCTGGTGGTGCTGGTGATCTTCGCATTCCTGCACAGCCTGCGCGCCACCGTGATTGCCAGCCTGGCGGTGCCGATCTCGCTGGTCGGCAGCTTCGGCGTCATGTACCTGATGGGCTACAGCCTGAACAACCTGTCCCTGATGGCGCTGACGATCGCCACCGGCTTCGTGGTCGACGATGCGATCGTCATGATCGAGAACATCGCGCGCTACATCGAAGAGGGCGAGAAGCCGATGGCGGCGGCGGTCAAGGGGGCGACCCAGATCGGCTTCACCATCATTTCGCTGACCGTGTCCCTGATCGCGGTGCTGATTCCGCTGCTGTTCATGGGCGACGTGGTCGGCCGCCTGTTCCGCGAGTTCGCGGTGACCCTCGGCGTGACCATCCTGATCTCGATGGTGGTCTCGCTCACGCTGGTGCCGATGATGTCGGCGCGCTGGCTCAAGAGCCATGAAGAAGAGCGCCCGGGCCGCTTCGCGCAAAAGTCCCAGGCCTTCTTCGACCGCGTGATCGGGCGCTACGACGTGGCGCTGGGCTGGGTGCTGGCGCGCCAGGGCCTGACCCTGCTGGTGGCCCTGGCCACCCTGGTGCTGACCGCGCTGCTGTGGGTGGTCATTCCGAAAGGCCTGTTCCCGACCCAGGACACCGGCCAGCTGCAGGCACGCCTGCAGGCGCGCCAGTCGATCTCCTATGCCGAGATGGCCAGGCTCCAGCAGCTTGCCGCCGCCGAAGTGCTGAAGGACCCGGCGGTCGCCTCGCTCAGCTCCTACGTGGGCGTGGACGCGGCCAACAACACGATGCTCAACACCGGCACCATGCTGATCAACCTGAAGGACGAGGAACGCGGCGACCAGGAAGCGATCATGAACCGGCTGCGCAGCCGGGTGGCCGGTGTGGCCGGCGTCACCCTGTACCTGCAGCCGACCCAGGACCTGACCATCGACGCCGAAAGCGGCCCGACCCAGTACCGCCTGTCGATCGAGGGCGCCGACAGCGCCACCGTGAACGAATGGGCACGCAAGCTGGTCGCCCAGATGGCCACCAAGAAGGAAGTGCGCAACGCCACCACCGACGCCGGCGCCGTCGGCAGCGCCGCCTACATCGACATCGACCGCGACACCGCCTCGCGCCTGGGCATCACGGCGGCCTCGATCGACGACGCGCTCTACAGCGCCTTCGGGCAGCGCATCGTCTCGACCATCTTCACCGAAACCAACCAGTACCGGGTGATCCTCGAGGCCCAGCAGGACGAGGCGATGTCGCTGGCAAGCTTGAACCGCCTGCAGCTGCGCACCAGCTCGGGCCAGCCGACCCCGCTGTCGGCGGTAGCCACCATCCGCGAGGCCGAGGCGCCGCTCCAGATCACCCACGTGGCCCAGTACCCGGCCGCCACCGTCGGCTTCGATACCGCCGAAGGCGTCAAGCTGGGCACTGCGGTGAATGCGATCCACAAGGCGGCGGAAGAAATCAAGATGCCGAACGCGGTCAGCATGACCTTCCTCGGCGCATCCGGCGCCTACCAGGCCTCGCTGTCGAACCAGCTGTGGCTGATCCTGGCGGCCGTGGTCTGCGTCTACATCGTGCTGGGCGTGCTGTACGAGAGCTACGTGCATCCGCTGACCATCCTGTCGACCCTGCCGTCGGCCGGCGTGGGCGCGCTGCTGGCCTTGTGGGTGACCGGGCAGGGGCTCGGGGTGATCGGCATCATCGGCATCATCCTCCTGATCGGCATCGTCAAGAAGAACGCGATCATGATGATCGACTTCGCCATCGAGGCCGAGCGCGACGAGGGCAAGGCGCCGCTGGAGGCGATCCGCCAGGCCGCGCTGCTGCGCTTCCGTCCGATCATCATGACCACGCTGGCCGCGCTGTTCGCCGCCGTCCCGCTGATGCTGGGCACGGGCGAGGGCGCCGAGCTGCGCCGCCCGCTGGGCCTGGCCATCTTCGGCGGCCTGATCGTCAGCCAGCTGCTGACGCTGTTCACCACGCCGGTGATCTACCTGGCCTTCGACCGCCTGGCGCAACGCCGCACCGGAAGGGCGCCGAACAAGCCAGAGAGGATCGGCGCATGAACCTGTCGCGGCCCTTCGTCGAACGCCCGATCGCGACCGTCCTGCTGACGATCGGCCTGGCGCTGGCCGGCATCGCCGCCTTCTTCGTGCTGCCGGTCTCGCCGCTGCCGCAGGTCGACTACCCGACCATCTCGGTGTCGGCCTCGCTGCCCGGCGCCAGCCCCGAGACCATGGCCTCGAGCGTGGCCACGCCGCTGGAGCGCAGGCTGGGCGTGATCGCCGGGGTCAACGAGATGACCTCGAGCAGCAACAATGGCTCGACCCGGGTCAGCCTGCAGTTCGACCTGAACCGCAAGATCGACTCGGCCGCGCGCGAAGTGCAGGCCGCGATCAACGCCTCCCGGGCCGACCTGCCGGCCACGCTGCGCAGCAACCCGACCTACCGCAAGGCCAACCCCTCCGACGCGCCGGTGATCATCCTGGCGCTCACCTCGAAGACCCGTTCGCCGGGCCAGATCTACGAATCGGTATCGAACCTGGTGCAGCAGCGCCTGGCGCAGGTGAAGGGCGTGGGCGAGGTCGAGATTGGCGGCGGCTCGCTGCCGGCGGTGCGCGTCGAGTTGCTGCCCTATGCGCTGAACAAATACGGCCTGTCGAGCGAGGACGTGCGCGCCGCGATCCAGGCCACCAATGCCAACCGCCCGAAAGGCGCGATCGAAGGTGCGGGGAACCGCTTCCAGATCTATTCGCAGCCGGCCGGCAAGGAGGGGAGCACCCCCGGCCAGGGCAGGCCGCAGGCGGCCGACTACCGCGACCTGGTGGTCGCCTGGCGCGACGGCGCGGCGATCCGCCTGCGCGACGTGGCCGAGGTCATCGACGGCGTCGAGAACGTCAACACGCTCGGCCTGTTCAACGGCCAGCCGGCGGTCATCGTGCTGGTGACGCGCCAGCCGGACGCCAACGTCATCGAGACCGTGGACGGCGTGCGCGCGCTGCTGCCGACCCTGCAGGCCCAGTTGCCGGGAGACGTCAGCCTGCAGGTGGCCTCGGACCGCACCAATTCGATCCGTTCCTCGCTGCACGAGATCGAGTTCACCCTGGTGCTGTCGATCCTGCTGGTGGTGCTGGTGGTGAGCGTGTTCCTGCGCAGCCTGCGCGCCACCATCATCCCGGCGGTGGCCACCGTGGTATCGCTGCTGGGTACCTTCGGCGTCATGTACATGCTGGGCTTCAGCCTGAACAACCTGTCCCTGATGGCGCTGACGGTGGCCACCGGCTTCGTGGTCGACGACGCCATCGTGGTGCTGGAGAACACGGCGCGCCACATCGAGGCCGGCATGGACCGCATGAAGGCGGCGCTGCTGGGCGCGCGCGAAGTGGGCTTCACCGTGCTGTCGATCTCGCTGTCGCTGGTGGCGGTGTTCATTCCGCTGCTGTTCATGGGCGGGCAGGTGGGCCGTTTGTTCCGCGAATTTGCCGTGACCCTGTCGGCCGCGGTGATGATCTCGCTGGTGATCTCGCTGACCACGACGCCGATGATGTGCGCCTGGCTGCTGCGCAAGGAAGACAAGGACAAGAAGCCCGGGCTTCTCGCGCGCTGGTCCGAGCGCGGCTTCGACCGCACGCTACGGGTCTACCGGCACGCGCTCGACTGGGCGCTCGACAGCAAGCTGCTGGTGATGATCATCCTCGCTTTCGTGGTCGGCCTGAACGTCTACCTGTTCGCGGCGGCGCCGAAGGGTTTCTTCCCGCAGCAGGACACCGGCCAGCTCAACGGCGGCATTCGCGCCGACCAGAGCATCTCCTTCCAGGCCATGCAGGGCAAGCTGCGCCAGCTGGTGGACATCATCCGGCGCGATCCGGCGGTCGACACCGTGGTTGCCTTCACCGGCGGCGGGCGCGCGGGCGGCGGGTTCATGTTCATCAACCTGAAACCCATCGACGAGCGCGCGAAAGGCGATACCGGACAGGCCGTCATCGCGCGCCTGCGCCCGAAGCTGGCGCGCGTCACCGGCGTGTCGATCTTCCTCAATCCGGTGCAGGACCTGCGCATGGGCGGGCGTTCCAGCAACTCGACCTACCAGTACACGCTCAAGAGCGACAACGCGGCCGACCTGAAGCAATGGGCCACGCGCCTGGCCGAATCGATGAAGCGCCAGCCGGCGCTGGTCGACGTCGACACCGACCAGGCCGAGAACGGCGTCGAGACCTTCGTCACCATCGACAAGGACACGGCGGCGCGCCTGGGCATCGGCACGCGCGACGTCAACAATGCGCTGTACAACAATTTCGGCCAGCGCCAGGTCGCCAACATCTACGACGAGCTGAACCAGTACCGCGTGATCATGGGCGTGGCCCAGCGCTATGCCCAGTCGCCGGAAGCCCTGCGCGACGTCTACGTGCCGGCGCGCGGCGGCGGCGGTGGGACCGCCACCGGCACGCAGTCCACGTCCGGCACGGCCGCTTCGTCCACCAACCTGACCGCCGCACGCGACCCGTCCAGCGGCGCGGCACTGTCCACCGGCGCCACCACCATGGTGCCCCTGAGCGCGATCGCCAGCTACGCCGAAAGCTCGACCCCGACCTCGGTCAACCACCAGGACGGCGAACTGTCGACCACCGTCTCGTTCAACCTGGCGCAAGGCTTCAATCTCGAGGACGGCCAGGCCGCGGTGAAGCAGGCCGAAGCGGACATCGCCATGCCGTCCAACGTGCGTGGCAGCTTCCAGGGCACGGCGCGCGCTGCCCAGGAATCCAGCAAGGAGCAGCCGATGCTGATCCTGGCGGCGATCGTCGTGATCTACATCGTGCTCGGCATCCTGTACGAAAGCCTGGTGCACCCGGTGACGGTGCTGTCCACGCTGCCTTCGGCGGGCGTGGGCGCGGTGCTGGCCCTGCTGCTGTTCCGGATGGAGTTCTCGATCATTGCCCTGATCGGGGTCTTCCTCCTGATCGGCATCGTCAAGAAGAACGCCATCCTGATCATCGACTTCGCCCTCGAGGCCGAGCGTGCGCGCGGCCTCTCCGCGGCGGAGGCGGTGCGCGAAGCCTGCATCCTGCGCTTCCGCCCGATCCTGATGACCACCCTGGCCGCTGCCTTGGGCGCGCTGCCGCTGGCGATCGGTTTCGGCGAAGGCTCGGAGCTGCGCCGCCCGCTCGGCATCGCCATCATCGGCGGCCTGGTCGCCAGCCAGCTCCTGACCCTGCTCACCACGCCGGTCGTCTACGTCCTGCTCGACAAGCTGCGCACCAGGAAGCCGAACGAGCATGAGCTGACCCGCCATGCCGACCTCGATCAGCCGATCCCAGCAAAATAACGAATCCATGATGAGAACCCACGCCATGTACCGCCTTTCCCTCGTCGCCCTGGCTGCCGGCATCGCCGGCGGCTGTGCCGTCGGCCCCGCCTACCAGCGCCCCACGACGCCGGAACCGGTGGCCTTCAAGGAAGCCCAGGGCTGGGTGCCGGCGGCGCCCGCCGATGCGCTCGAACGCGGCCCCTGGTGGCAGCTGTTCGACGATCCGGTGCTGAACGAGCTGGCGGGTGCCATCGAGGTCTCGAACCAGAACGTGGCGGTGGCGGTTGCCAACTATGCGCAGGCGCGTGCGCTGGTGGCGCAGCAGCGCGCGTCCCTGTTCCCGACCGTGAACCTGAGCCTGTCCGGCGACCGCGCCGGCGTGCGCGGGCAGGGCGCGGACAATGCCTATCGGCTGAACCTGGGCGGCAGCTGGGAGCCAGACGTGTGGGGCCGCCTGCGGGCCGGCGTCACCAGCGCCCAGGCCAGTGCCGAGGCCACGGCTGCCGACCTGGCCAGCGCGCGCCTGTCGGCCCAGGGCGAGCTGGCGGCGAATTATTTTGCCGTGCGCGCCCTCGACGCCCAGCGCAGCCTGCTGGCGCGCACCATCGCCGGCTACGAGCGCGAGCTGCAGATCACGACCAACCGCTTCAATGTCGGCATCGTTGCCCGCACCGACGTGCTGCAGGCCCAGACCCAGCTGGCCAATGCCCGCAACGACGAATTGAGCCTGAAGCGCCAGCGCGCCCAGTTCGAGCACGCGATCGCGGTGCTGGTCGGCAAGGCGCCGAGCGAGTTCACGCTCGCGCCGCTGCCCGAATGGCGGGTGACGGTGCCGGCGGTGCCGGTGGGCGTGCCTTCGCTGCTGCTGCAGCGCCGCCCCGACATCGCCGCCGCCGAGCGCGACGTGGCCGCCGCGAATGCGGAGATCGGCATCGCGCGCTCGGCCTACTTCCCGAACATCGGCCTGTCGGCTTCGCTCGGCACCGGCGGCAGCAGCGTGTCGGACCTGTTCTCGGCATCGAATGCCGCCTGGTCCTTCGGGCTGTCGGCGGCGCAGGCGATCTTCAACGCCGGCGCCACCCGCGCCAGCGTGGCGGGGGCCGAGGCGCGCCACCAGGCGACCGTCGCGCGTTATCGCCAGACGGTGCTCACGGCCTTCGCCGACGTGGAGAACCAGCTCAGCGCGACCCGCATCCTGGAGCAGCAGCAGGAGCTGACCCGGGTGGCTTCCGAAGCCGCCGACAAGGTCGAGCAGCAGATCCTGAACCGCTACCGCGCGGGGCAGGTGAGCTATTCGGAAGTGGTGCAGGCGCAGGCCACCGCCCTGAGTGCGCGCCGCCAGCTGGTGCAGGTGCAGGCCGACCGCCAGGCGGCGGCGGTGGCGCTGATCCAGGCGCTGGGCGGCGGCTGGCGCGCGGGGCAGGAGCAGGGCTGAACTGCCCGTCATTACGCCAAAAAACGACCTCATGCATATATAACAAAGTTATACTGCCGGGTGCTTTTTATTCATCTGGGGTCTACCTTGTTCAAATCGTTCGTCCTGCCTGTTGCCTTGATCGGCGCCGCAAACCTCGCGCTCGCCGATGAAGGCCAATGGCAACCGCACCAGCTGCCGCAACTCAAATCCGAACTCAAGCGTATCGGGATCACCATCCCGGCCGAGAAACTGGCCGACCTGAGCAAGCATCCGATGAGCGCCATCGTCTCGCTCGGCGGCTGCTCGGCCTCGTTCGTGTCGCCGGATGGCCTGGTGGTCACCAACCACCACTGCGCCTACGGCGCGGTCCAGCGCAATTCCACCCCCGAGAAGAATTACATCGTGGGCGGCTTCCTGGCCAAGACCCGCGCCGATGAACTGCCGGGCGGCCCGAACACCCTGGTGTACGTGACCGAGAAGGTCGAGAACGTCACCGACCGCGTGCTCAAGGGATTGAGCCCGACCATGTCGGGCCGCGATCGCCACGAGCTGGTGGAGTCGCGCATCAAGGCACTGGTGGCGGAGTGCGAGACCGACAAGTCGGTGCGCTGCTCGGTGCCGGCCTTCCACCGCGGCCTCGAGTACTACCGCATCAAGCAGCTGATGATCCGCGACGTGCGCCTGGTGTACGCGCCGTCCGACCGCATCGGCAACTTCGGCGGCGACATCGACAACTACGAATGGCCGCGCCAGACCGGCGACTACGCTTTCCTGCGCGCCTACGTCGGCAAGGACGGCCGCCCGGCCGACCCGTCGCCCGACAACGTGCCCTACAAGTCGAAGGACTTCCTGGTGGTCTCCGCGGAAGGCCTGAAGAACGGCGATCCGATCCTGCTGGCGGGCTATCCGGGCCGCACCAGCCGCTACAAGCTGCCGAGCGAGATCCGCTTCGCGCGCGACGTCGACTTCCCCGCCAAGGTGGGTGCAATCACCGCCGACCTCTCGGTGATCTCGGCCGCCACCATGGGCAACCCGGCCTGGGACGTGCGCTACGCGAGCGTGGCCAAGAGCCTGAACAACGTGCTCAAGAAGACGCAAGGCCTGCTGGACGGCTTCGCGCGCAAGGACATCGCCGCGATCAAGGACGTGCAGGATGCCGAGTTCCGCGCCTGGCACAAGCAGAATGGCAAGGGCGCGAAGGGCCTGCTGGGCGAACTCGATGGCGTGATCGCCCAGGACATGGCGGCCTCGCGCCAAGAAGCCGCCTGGGCCGAAGCGACGCACAGCGACCTGCTCAAGAGCGCGCGCACCCTGTACCGCCTGGCGCTGGAGCGCCAGAAGCCGGACGCGCAGCGCGAATCGGGCTACCAAGAGCGCGACCTGTCCTTCATCAAGGCGCGCCTGACCCGCCTCGAGCAATCCTTCGTGCCTCAGGTCGACGAAGCCCGCTGGGGCGCCGCGCTGGCGCGCTATGCCCGCATCGATGCGAAGATGCACCCGCAGGGCCTGGACGGGCTGCTGCCGGCGCCGAACGCGCTGAACGCGATGTACAAGGCGACCGAGCTGGCCGACACCGCCAAGCGCCTGGCCTGGATCGGCAAGGATGCGGACGCCTTCCGCAAGTCGAACGACCCCTTCATCCAGCTGGCCGTGCGCCTGCACGAGACCGGCATGGCGCTGGAAAACCGCCGCAACGAGATCGACGGCAATCTCGAACGCGTGATCCCGCAGTACATGGCGGCCGTCATCGCCTGGAAGAAGTCGCAAGGCAAGCCGGTCTACCCGGACGCCAACTCGACCCTGCGCGTGACCTACGGCACCGTGGCGCCCTACGCCCCGCGCGACGGCCTGGTGAAGGGTCCGTTCACGACGGTGGAAGGCATCGTCGAGAAAGCCACCAACAAGGATCCGTTCATCGCCCCTGCGCCGCTGCTGGATGCGATCAAGGCCAAGCGCTACGGCGTGTTCAAGGACCCGGTGCTGGGCACCGTGCCGGTGAACTTCCTGTCGAGCGCCGATACCACGGGCGGCAACTCGGGTTCGGCCGTGATGAACAAGCGCGGCGAACTGGTGGGCCTGAACTTCGATTCGACCTATGAATCGATCACCAAGGACTGGTACTTCGATACCGCGATCACGCGTGCGATCCACGTCGACATTCGCTACATGCTGTGGGTGATGAAGGAAGTCGACCGGGCCGACAACCTGCTGAAGGAAATGACGATCAAGTATCCGAAGAAGTAAGCGCAGCACGTCTTCCTGAAACCGCGGCCGGAGCGATCCCGCCGCGGTTTTCGTATTCTGCTCACGGAAGTGAGTATTTCCGCTTGTCTCGACCAGACGATTGACCTGCAAGGTCTTTACATCCAATACTAAAAATGCAATTACAACAACATCATTGGAGACAGCATGAGAACACCAAGCTTGAAAGCCTTGCTGCAAGGCTGCGCACTATTCACGATGCTGGCTGGCGCATCGATGCAAGCCCAGGCCGCATTCGGCGTCACCACGACCAAGGACGCCAGCGACCGGATCGTCAGCTACACCATCGATACCGGCGCCGGCCTGGTATTCAAGGTGCGCGGCCACCCGAACGATACCAGCACCACCTCTCCCGGCGACCTGTCCAGCATCGTCTATAACGGCGTCGAATTCCAGGATGCGGGCCGCGGCACCCAGGTCAACAGCGGCTACGACTGGATTTATACGGACCAGACCGGGGTCGAGGTCAAGGCCGAAGTGGTCGACGCCAACGGCAATGCCGTGCCGGTGACGGTGCCGGCTGCCGGCCAGAGCGCGACCACCGCGGCCAGCGACTACATCAAGGTGACGGTCAAGACGCTCGGCGGCGCGACCGGGGTCCTGACCCATTACTACCTGGTGAGGAAGGGCGACCCCAGGATCTACATGGGCACCCACTTCACTGCCGAGCCGACCGGCCAGGCGCTGGTGCGTTTCATTGCGCGCCTGCGCATCGCCGCGCTGCCCAGCGGCACGCCGGCCGGCACGCCCGGCGGCCTGGTGACGAATGCCGATCCGAACCGCCCGCCATCCTGGCCCGACGATCTGCGCGGCACTACCGGCGCCATCGAGTCGGGCGACATCTTCGGCATCAACAGCGGCGCGAATGCGGGCGAGACGCGCTCCAAGCACTACTCCAACATGCGCCTGAAGGACTGGACCCATATCGGCGGCACCGGTCCGAACGTCGGCGTGTGGATCGTCCGCGACAACAACGAAGGCGGCTCCGGCGGTCCGTTCTACCGCAGCCTGCTCAACCAGATCACCAGCACCAACAACGAGATCACCTACATCGTCAACTACGGCGAGGGCCAGACCGAAGCCTTCCGTTTCAACCGCCTGAACGCCTACACCATGGTGTTCAACAACGGCGCGGCGCCAGGCAGCGTCGATACCGCATGGTTCTCGAAGATGAACCTGCTCGGTTACGTGCCGCCGACGGCGCGCGGCAACGTGTTCGTGCCGGCCATCTACGGCCGCAACCCGGCCTTCCCGTACACCGTCGGTTTCGCCAACGCCACCGCGCAATACTGGGCCGATGCCGCCAGCCACGACGGCAATACCCAGGCCAACGGCATGCTCCCCGGCGCCTACACCATGACCGTCTACAAGAACGAACTGGCGGTCGCCACGTCGACGGTCAAGGTCACGGCAGGCACCACCAATATCGTGCCGGCGCTGACGATCGCCGCCGACCCGCTGGTGAACAACGACGACCCGCGCGGCAAATGGCACATCGCGAAAGGGGACCCGAGCCTGACGCAGGCGCTGTTCCGCATCGGCGAGTGGGACGGCACGCCGCGGGAATTCCTGAATGGCGACAAGATCACCATCATGCACCCGTCCGACGTGCGCATGAGCCCATGGTTCGCCACGGCGAGCAGCGCCGATCCCTACCGTGTCGGCACCTCGACGCCCGGCCTGCACATGCCGGCCTTCCAGTGGAAGGGCTTGAATACCGCGCCGAACGGTCCGGTCACGATCAGCTTCGCCCTGAAGGCGAGCCAGATCTCGGCCACGTCGACCTACCGCTTCAGGATCGGCATCACCGCCGCGCAGGCGGGCGGCCGCCCGCAGATCAATGTGAACAGCTGGACCTCGCCTTTCGTCGGCTCGCAGTCCGGCGACCTGTTCCCGCCGGGCCAGCCATCGACCCGCACCATGACGGTCGGCACCTACCGCGCGCGCAATATCACCTACGACTACACGATTCCGGCCAGCGCGCTGGTCGCCGGCCAGAACACGCTCAAGATCTGGGTCGTCAGCGGGTCCACCAGCGCATCGAGCTGGCTGACCCCGGCCGTCTCCTTCGACGCCATGGACCTGGTCAAGATCAACTAAGCACACGCAAGCAGAGGCTCTCCCGCGCTACGGGAGAGCACTCCACCACAACACATTCCAGAAGAGACCATCGTGAAACTCATCTCCCTTTGCCTCACCCTCGCCGCCGCATTCGCCATCGGCAGCACCAGCGCCCACGCCGGTGTCATCACCGTCGCCAGCCCCAACGTGCCGGTCGAGATCTGCGATACCTGCACGGTCAGCTCGACGCTGAACGTGGAGCGCCATGGCCGCGTCCTGGACGTCGACGCACTGGTCAACATCACCCACGGCTGGGATGCCGACCTGGTGCTGAGCCTGAGCCATGACGGCGTGACCGTGCTGCTGTCGAACCGCCAGGGCGGCTCGGGCGGCGCCAACTATACCGACACCCTGTTCGACGACGGCGCCGCCATCAGCATCGCCGAAGGCTATGCCTACGCCCCTTACACCGGGTCGTTCCGGCCGGAGGAGGCATTGGCCGCCTTCATCGGCCACAACGTGTTCGGCGCCTGGACCCTGACGGTGGTGGACAGCGAAGCGGGCGACGCCGGCAGCATCGACGGCTGGGCGCTCACTGCCGAGGTGCCGGAGCCCGGCTCGCTGGCCCTGTTCGCGGTTGCGGCGCTCGGCCTGGGCGGTGCGCGCCGCCGCAAGCTCAGGTAAAGCGGGTCGCGAAGCGGCTCTCGATAGGCCGGCCTTGCCCGGCTGGGGGCAATCGTGTCCGGATCCGGACGGTGAGCCTTGCGCATTGGTCGGCGAGTGGCCATAATCGCCTGCTGACCTGACCTTGCGTCCCCCGCATCGAATGAACGAACCGCTCGCCTTTCTCGGTTTCAGCACCACGCCGCTGGAACTCATCTCTTTCCTGCTGGCGGTGACCACCGTGCTGCTGAACATCCGCCAGAAGCACTGGGCCTGGCTGTTCTCGATCGCGTCGTCAAGCACGTACGCCGTGGTCTTCTTCGAGGCCAGGCTGTATGGCGACATGGGCCTGCAGTTCGTGTTCATCGGCGCCTCGGTATGGGGCTGGTACCAGTGGCTGCACGGCGCCGGCGACCAGCAACTGGTGGTCACGCGCCTGAAGAGCGCGGGCTGGGGCTGGTCCATCGCCGCCTGGGCCATCGGCTTCGTGCTGCTGTCGCAGTTCCTCGACCGTCTCACCGACACCGATGTGCCGCATGCGGACGGCTTCCTGACCGCCGGCAGCCTGGTGGGCCAGCTCCTGCTGGGCCGCAAGAAGGTGGAGAACTGGCTGGTGTGGATCGTGGTGGACGTGCTCTACGTCGGCCTGTACATCTACAAGGACCTGCACCTGACCGCCATCCTGTATGGGGTGTTCGTGGTGCTGGCCTGGACCGGCTGGCGCGCCTGGTCGAACATCGCGCGGAGGGATGCGTGAAGCCCAAGCCGATGCGCATCGCCGTGCTCGGCGCCGAATCGTCCGGCAAATCGACCCTGTGCGACGCCCTGGCGCGGCGCTACGGCACCGTGTGGGTGCCGGAGTACCTGCGCGAATTCGTCGATACCCACGGCCGCGTGCCGGACGAAGAAGACCAGTACCCGATCGCGTGCACCCAGCGCGCGCGCGAGGACGAGGCGGCCGCGCGCGCCGCAGGTTTCCTGTTCTGCGACACGACGCCCCTGATGACGGCGCTGTACAGCCGCCAGTACTGGGGCCGCGTCGACCCGCAGCTGGCGCACCTGGCCAGCAGCCACGACTACGCCTGGACCCTGGTGACGGCGCCCGACAGCCCCTGGGAGCCGGACGGGCTGCAGCGCGAATCGGAAGAGGTGCGCCAGACCGTGCACCGGATGCTGGTCGAGACGCTGCAGGCGCGTGCCATCCCCTACGTCCTGCTCGAAGGCAGCCTGGAGCAGCGCTTGCGCCAGGTGGAGGGTCTGCTGGGGCGTCCTGCTGACTCTTTGTCTCTTGATTGAGGTGGATTGAGGAGACAAGCGGTTACATTTGCCTTTTTGTTGCCGTATGGTATTAGAATGTTTTTCTCAGCTTTAATAAATACGGCGGTGCGCTGTGAAAAACTGGATAGGCCGCCTGCTCGGCGGCACCGAGAAGGAGACCGCTGCCTCAGCCGCGATTGACGCGGCCGCGGTGGCAAATGAGACCGATATGGCGGCCGATGTGGACGCTGCCTACTACCGTTGGCTGGCCGCCTCGAGCGGCACCAACGCCAGTCCAGAGATCGAACGGCAGATCCTCGACGAGCTGCGCGCCCTCACGGACGACCCCGAAAGCGCGTCCGGCCTGGTGCCGCGCGTGCCGGAACTCGTGACGCAGCTGCTGGGCGCCCTGTCGGACGAGAACATCTCCACTGCCGCGCTGTCGGCCGAGGTGGGGCGCGACCTGGTGCTGGTCGCCGAAGTGATCCGCGAGGCGAACAGCGCCTACTACCGGCCGGCCAAGCCGATCGAGACCCTCGACGGCGCGGTGACCATGCTCGGCCTGAACGGCCTGCGCATGCTGCTGGCGCGCATCGCGATGCGCCCGCTGATCCGCGTGAAGGTGCAGGGCGTCGCGCGGCAGGTGGCGCCGAACGTGTGGCGCCACTCCGAGCGCTGCGCCTTTGCCGCCAGCGTGATGGCGCCGGGCCTGTCGGCCGGCGTTTTCGAATCCTACCTGGCCGGCCTGATGCAGAACGTGGGCCTGCAGGTCGCGTTCCAGATCGCGGACCGGGTCTGCCAGGGCAAGGTGCCCGGTTCGGGGACCTTCGGGATCGAACTGTTCGAGGCCAGCCGCCAGCTGTCGGCCGTGATTGCCCGTCACTGGGACTTCCCGGCCGAGGTGGTCGAGGCGATCGCCTGGGCGGGCGACCCGGACGGGCCGCACCTGGCCCAGGCGCTGACCCAGGGCGACCGCATCGCCAAACTGCGCCTGCTGCTCGATGCAGAGGTGATCGAGCCGGACGACAGTTTCGTGACCGCCGGCCTGGATGGCTTCCAGCGGCGCTGCCTGGGCAAGCTGGCCGAGCTGGCCGACTGACACCGTCGGCCAGCCAACCCTGTCAGAAGTCGAACTGCGCCGACACCCTGAACGTGCGCGGCGCGCCCGGCAGCAGGTAGCCGCCCAGCGACTGCGTCACGTCGCGCCAGTAGAACTTGTCGAACACGTTGTCCACGCGGGCGCGCAGGATGGTGTTCATCCCGCCCACGCGCAGCGCATACGAGGCGCCCAGCGCGGCCACGTGGTAGCCCGGCACGACGGCGCGGTTGGCCGGGTCGAAGGCCTTGCTTCCCGAATACTGCCAGGTGGCGTCCACTTTCAAGCCGCGCAGCGCCGGCACCGCGTATTCCACCCAGGCGGTCGAGCGGAACTCCGGCACGTTGGTCACGCGCTTGCCTTCGACATCGAGGTCGCCGGTGCCGGTCTGTTCGGCGTCGAGCGCCATCAGGGACAGGCTGTAGTTCAGGTCGGAATTCAGCTTGCCCTGGGCCGCCAGTTCGACGCCGCGGTGGCGCTGCTGGCCGGCGCGCACGAAGAGGTTGGCGGCGTTGACGTACTCCAGGCCCTGCCGAATGTCGAAGGCCGCGGCCGACAGCATCACCGCATTGCCCACCACGCCCTTGACGCCCACTTCCACCTGCTTCGAGCGGCTCGGCGGCAGCACGCTGTTTTCGTTGGCGGTGCCCATTTCGGCGATGCCGCCATGCTGCAGGCCGTGGCTCAGCGAGCCGTAGACGCTCCAGTCGCGCGCCGGCTTGTAGACCAGGGCGACGCTCGGCAGCACGAAGGAATCGTCGGCATGCACCCAGCCCTGTTCGATCTCGGCCAGCTCGTCGCGCTTGAGCTTTACCCAGCGCAGGCCGGTGTGCAGCGTGATCTTGTCGGACAGCGCCGCCACGTCCTGCACGAACAGGGCGCTTTCGCGGTCGCTGCGGCGCTCCATCACCGGGCCGGTACGCGGATTGCCCGGGGCCGGATCGACGGTCTGGTTGTTCCAGATGTTGCTGTAGCCCGCGTAGTCGTAGACGTATTCGCCGAAGCTGTCGTGGCGCTCGGACAGGGCGGCGCCCACGGTCAGCTGGTGGCGCACGGCGCCCGTGGCGAAGCGGCCCTGCAGCATGGCCTGCAGGCCCCACGGTGTCCGGCGCTCGCCCACGCTCTGGTAGTCATACACGTCGTAGTCGCCGTTCGAGCAGTAGCCCGGATAGAAGCCGTCGCCCTCGTTGCTGCAGCCGTAGGGGAAGGCGGTGTAGTCGTCGCGCTTGAACCAATGCTTGTTGGCGTTGAACGTGGCGGTCCAGTCCGGGTTGAGGCGGTATTCGAAGCGCAGGCCCAGGTTGCTGCTGTCGGTCTCGACCGGCCTGGTCCAGGGCTGGTCGTTCAGCAGGGTCTTGGCCGATACGCCGGTCGGCAGGACTTCGTTGCGCAGCAGCTGGTAGCCCGGCGCCGTGATCTGCGCCTTGTGCTGGTGGTCGACGTCGAGCTGGAGCAGGGCGTCCGGGCTGATCTGCCAGTCGAACGCGGCGGAGACGAACTGGCGCTCGCCGTCGGCGCCGCGCACGTAGGACTTCAGGTCATCAAACGCGGCATTGATGCGATAGCCGAAGCGGCGGTCCTCGAAGCGGCCGCCCAGGTCGATCGAGCCATGCAGGGTGCCGCGCTCGCTCGCTTCCACCAGGACGGATCGCAGCGGCGCATTGGTCGGGCGCTTGGTGACGAAGTTGACCATGCCGCCGGGCGCCGCGACGCCGGCCTGCAGGCCGGCCAGGCCGCGCAGCACTTCGATGCGTTCCTTGTTCTCCAGCGGGATCTGGGTGTCGGCGGAAATCGCGATGCCGTCCTTGCGGTAGCTGGTGGCGTTGTCGAGGGCGAAGCCGCGGATCGAGAACTGCTCGGCATAGCCGACCGCGTTGTAGGCGTCGCCGATCGAAGCGTCGTAGCGGGCGGCGTCGGTCACGTTGCGGATCGACAGGTCCAGCATCTGGGTGCGATTGATGGCGGTGATCGATGCCGGGGTGTCGAGCAGCGGCGCGTCGGAAAAACCGCCGATGCTGGCGCGGTCGCTGGCGACCCAGCGGCTGCCGGTGACGACCACCGAGGCCACGCCGTCAAGCTCTTGTGCGGATGCGTTGGTGGAGAAGGCCTGCAGGATGGCGCAGGCAATCAGGGAGTATTTCAGCTTGGATGTCATGGTTTGCTCGTCTTCGCGCGCCACATCAAGCATGGCGCGCTGCTTTCATTAAAAAAGCCGGAGCCAACGTGGGGGAAGGGCAAACAAGGATGGGAACTGCGTTGCGCTTTCCTTCGCTGGCATTATCCAGATCAGGTACGAAGGGTATCTCTCACCCGGCAACGCGCTGTTCGCGCATGCCAGGACCCCTAGCGAGGCGGCAGTGTAGCACGATCGAGGGACATTGGCGGGCTGTCAATAAGCGGTGATCGCTGCGGAAAAGAAGAGATCGCAGTAGGGTAAATACAACGAATTTATTAAATTTGATTATTTATGTTGTCACATAGAAATAATCGCTAAAAATATGATTAAATTGACGAACCTAAACCCATATTTATCGGAATCATGGACCTTTTCCAACGCACGGGGATCGCCAAGCAGCTGTACATTGCTTTCGGGCTGATCCTGGCCATTACCCTCATCCTGGCCATCTTTTCGGTCAACCGCGTGAACAGCATCCAAGGCGCCCTGCAAACCGCCAATATCGTACGCAATGATCAGTTGGAGCCGTTGTATGCAGCGCGTGAGGCCCTGGCCCAGACTGGCATCGCCGCACGCAACGCCTACATTTTCAAGGAGCCAGCTTCGGCGAACCGCGAACTGGATCTGGTCGACGGCTACAAGGCTGACTACCTGAAGGCGCTGACGCTGCTTGATTCCACCCTCCGCCTCAATCCGCAGTATCAACGAGTGAAGACCGACATGCTGGAGATGGCCAAAGCCCTGGAACGCCCACGGGCTTACCGCGCCGCCAACGAAATGGACGCATTTGGGCGATTCCTGGTAGAAGAATGCAGTCCCTTGCGTCGCCAGATTGTCGCCAACATCGACCAGCTAGTGCAATCGCTTCAGCGCAGCAATGCGGTAACGACCGCTGCCGCGACTGAAGAAGCCGCGGGGGCACGCTACTGGATCACAGGATTGAGCGCAGTAGCAGTGATCTTGTGCGCCGCCGTCGGTATGGCGATAGTACGTAGCCTGCTGGGTCAGCTCGGCGGTGAACCGGCGCATGCCACCAGTGTCGCGCAGGCCATCGCCGAGGGCCAGTTGTACCACAAGGTGGATAGTTCGCGGGCCGGCCCTGCCAGCATGATTCACGCAATGGCAGTCATGCGCGGCGAACTGGCGGACATCGTAACCCGGGTACGTCACGGTACCGAAGCGATCGCTTCCGCATCGTCGGAAATCGCGAGCGGCAACGCCGACCTGTCGCGCCGCACCGAAACCCAGAGCGCTGCGCTTGCGCAGGTAGCGGGCTCGATGTCCCACCTGGTCCAGACCGTGCGCCAGAATGCCGACTACGCCAAGCAGGCCAGCGCGCTCGCGGCGACTGCATCGGCCATCTCGGAGGAAGGCGGTGCGGCAGTCGACCAGGTCGTCGCTACCATGGACCTGATCAACGACTCGTCCAGGAAAATCGTCGACATCATCTCGGTCATCGACGGAATCGCTTTTCAGACCAACATCCTGGCACTGAACGCCGCGGTCGAAGCAGCGCGCGCAGGCGAACAGGGCAGGGGGTTCGCGGTAGTGGCCGGCGAGGTGCGCAACCTGGCGCACCGCTCCGCTTCAGCCGCCAAAGAAATCAAGGCGTTGATCGAGGATTCGGTGGCCAAGGTCGGCGCCGGAACCGCCCTGGTAGGCGAGGCCGGAACCACGATCCGAAAAGTCGTGGAGGGCGTGCATCGCGTTACCGACATCATCGGTCACATCGGCATTGTCACCGGCTCGCAACGCGCCAACATCGAGCAGGTTGACACTGCAATCCTCAGCCTCGACACGATGACCATGCAAAACGCCGCCCTTGTCGAAGAAGCCGCAGCCGCGGCGGAATCACTGCGTATGCAGGCAGCGGAACTGCATACGGTCGTCGGCATCTTCGAACTCGAGGAAGGGGTGCCCTCACGGCCCCGCCTTTGCGCCCCCGGACATGGTGCCGGCACCAGGCATTCTTGACCGGAGCATTCATGAACTCTTTCACGCAAGAGGGCTCCGCCGCCACCCGGACGGTATGCCAGGCCATCGAGACCCGGCCGCAGGGCCTGACCCCGAACGGTCGCGCCTCGTTGGCGGAATCGGTCCTCGACAATCTCAAGGAAGTGGTGTTTCAGACTGACGCGCAGGGGTATCTGGAAGTCCTCAACCCCGCCTGGGAAGAATTGAGCGGGCAAGATGTCGGCAGCTCGCTCGGCAGATACTCCCTCGATTTTGTCCATCCCGACGACAGGGAACGAAAGCGGGAACTGCTACGCCCCTTGGTAACCGGTGAGCGCGAGTGCTGCCGGCAGGAGATGCGCTACCTTCGTAACGGAAGCGAATTGCGCTGGGTTGAAGTATTCGCCCGCGCCATCGTGGGACGCGATGGTGTTGTCACCGGCATTGCCGGTACCTTGAACGACATCTCCGAGCGAAAGGCGGCCGACGAGCGCTTGCGGCTCGCCGCCAGCGTTTTCGCCAATGCGGGCGAAGGCATCATGATTACCTCCCCCAAGGGAGAGATCGTGGACGTCAACACGGCGTTCGAAGCGATTACGGGCTATCCACGAGAAGAAGTAATCGGGCGCAATCCACGCGTGCTGAGCTCGGGACGGCAAGATGGCGCATTTTACGCAAGGATGTGGGAGAGCCTGCAACGGGAAGCTTGCTGGCAGGGCGAGGTGTGGAATCGCCGGAAGAACGGTGAATTCTACGTCGAACGGCTGACGATCACGACCATCCTCAGGGACGACGGCAGCCTTTCCAACTATATCGGCATATTCTCCGACATTACCAGCCAGAAGCGGCAAGCCGAGCATCTCGAGCATATTGCCCACTACGACCCCTTGACCGGACTGCCGAACCGGCGACTGCTGGCTGATCGCTTGCAGCAATCGATGGCCCGCGCGCGGCGCAGCGGGTCGAGCGTCGCTGTGGCCTATCTCGACCTGGACGGCTTCAAGATCGTGAATGACCGCTATGGGCACGAATATGGTGACGAGCTGTTGGTGGTGCTTGGTCAGAGGATCCGCGCCGTCGTTCGCGAATGCGATACTGCCTGCAGGCTCGGTGGAGACGAGTTTGTGGTTGTCTTCGACAGCATCGACTGCATCGAGGACTGCCGTCCCATGATGGAGCGACTTCTCGAAGCGGTTGCGCGGCCTGTGCATGTCGGACAGGTCGCACTCGTGGTCACCGGCAGCGCCGGGATTTCACTCTATCCGCAAGAAGACGACATCGATGCGGACCAACTGATGCGGCAGGCCGACCAGGCCATGTACCAGGCCAAGCTGGCAGGAAAGAACCGGTTCTGCGTGTTCGACAGCCTGCATTACAGGACGGCCGTCGACCGCAATGAGCAGATCGCGGGCATCAGGCGTGCACTCGACAAGGACGAATTCGTGCTGCATTACCAGCCGATCGTCAATCTCAGGAGCGGAGAGCTGAACTCGGTGGAGGCGCTCATCCGCTGGGAGCACCCGGTGCGCGGCTGCCTGGGACCGGCGGAGTTCCTGCCAGCGATCGAGGGGCACGCCGTGATGCTGGACCTGGAAAACTGGGTGCTCGAGGAAGCCATGTGCCAGCATGAGCGTTGGCTCGATGCCGGTCTTGATATCGCCATCAGCGTCAACATGAGCGGCATCCAGCTGCACCAGGACGACTTCGTCCGGCAGCTCGGCCGGATGCTGGAGTGCCATCCACGGGTCAAGCCGCGAAGCCTCAAGCTGGAGGTCCTCGAGAGCAGCGCACTCGTTGACATGCAGCGCGTATCGCGCTTGATCTCGGAATGCAGCGAGCTTGGGGTGTCGTTCGCGCTGGACGACTTTGGGACCGGTTATTCCTCGCTGAGCTACCTGAAGCAGCTTCCTGCCAAGCGCATCAAGATCGACCACGGTTTCGTGCGCGATATGCTGGAAGATCCGGACGACCTTGCCATCCTCGAAGGCGTAATCGGGATGGCAGCGGCGTTCAAGCGCGAGGTCATCGCAGAGGGTGTCGAAAGCATCCGGCACGCCCAGATGCTGGTGCAGCTGGGTTGCGTCCTGGGCCAGGGCTTCGGCATCGCTCGTCCCATGCCCGCGCAGGCGCTGCCCGGGTGGCTGGCGCAATGGCGTTTGCCGCAAGAACTGGCGGACTGCGCGGTGTTGGAGCGCGAGGATACCCTGCTGCTCAAGGCGATCGTCGAGCACCGCGCCTGGCGCCTTGCCTTCTCGGCTTCGTTCGACAGCGCAGACTGGCCGTTGTACGACGGCGGCATCGCCGGCATGCGGATCCTCGACAGATGGATTGCGCTGGGTGGGGCGAAGCAGCAGCGTTGCCAGCACATGATTGCGGAAGTGATGGCGGTCCGCGATACGCTGCAGTCGCTTGTCGACGACATGCTGGGGGGACGCGCCAGGGGAGAACCGCGCAATGCCGAACTGGAGTGCCGGCTGGACCGTGTCGCTGATGCGTTGTCCGGCCTGCTGGAACGCCTGGTCGAAAGCTGAACTCATCCGAGAGACGGCGAGTCAAGAAGGAGCAATCCCATGTTGAAGAAGATCGATGCATCGGCGTTGAAAGTAGGGATGTTCATCCATCATCTCGATTGCGGCTGGATGGAACATCCATTCGTACGCAACCGCTTCCTGTTGCGCTCCGAGGATGAAATCCAGAAGATCCGCAATGCCAAGATCCGCGGTGTCGTCATCGACTGCAGCAAGGGCCTCGACGTGGACGACGCGCCGACCCTGGCGCAGGCCGATGCCGCCACCGAAGCGGAAGTGACGGCGATCGCCGCCGCGCCGCGGATCGTCACCCGCGTGTCCCTGGGTGAAGAGCTGCAGCGTGCCGCGC
>NZ_JNNN01000005.1:0-95606 GCF_000735635.1 Massilia sp. LC238
CTCCCAGCGCTGTAGCGTCTTGACCGTGATTCCCAGCAGCTTCGCTGCGTGTCCAATCGCTAAAGTGCTTTCCATGATCATTATTCGACACTTGGGTGCACATTAAGTTCGACTAGGGTCTAGCTCCTTCATTGGGGCCGAGGGCCCCGTGCGTCAGGGGAGGATGGACGCCCGCTCGCGCGGCTGCACGGGACGCAGGCGCGTCCGGATCGACTGCGGCTTGTTCTCGAACATGGCGGCGTAGTTGGTGGCGTTGGCCAGCACGTTGCGCACGTAGCCGCGGGTTTCGGAGAACGGGATCGATTCGACGAAGATCGCCCCTTCCATTGGCTGGTCCAGCACGCCGCGCCAGGCGCGCGAACGCGAGGGCCCGGCATTGTAGGCGGCCGTGGCGAGGATTTCGTCGCCGTCGAAGTTCTCCAGCACCATGTTCATGTAGTTGGCGCCGAGCGTGATATTGGTCCGCAAGTCGTTTAGCATGCTGTGCACGAAATTGTCCATCCCGATCTTGGCCGCCACCCACTTGCCGGTGGCCGGCATCACCTGCATCAGGCCGGAGGCGCCGACGCCGGAACGCGCATCGGTAATGAAGCGCGATTCCTGGCGGATCAGGCCGTAGACCCAGGCTTTATCGAGGCCCAGGCCCTGCGCGGTCGGGTGCAGGACGTCCAGGTGCGGCGCCGGGAAACGCTGTGCGTAGTCGAGCTCGGTACGCGTGCGCAGTGAGGTTTCGACGGTACGGTCGAGCAAATCGTTGCGGCGAGCGATCTCGCCGGCAGCCAGCAACTGACGGTCAGACATGCCGCGCAGCGCCCAGTTCCATTCGCGGTTGCCGTCGGCGCGCAGGCGCAGGGCGTAGAACTTCAGGGCGCGTTGCAGGCTCGGGTTGGCATTGCTGGATGCCAGTTCTTCGTTGCTGATCGGCTGGGCCGGCGGCGGCGCCACCACCTGGCGGCCGAGGTCGTCCAGCGCGAGCTGGCCGTAGAAATGGTGCTGGCTGGCGATGCGCTCGAAACCGGCATTCGCCTCCGCCATGCGGCCGTCGTGCTTGTCGGCGCGCGCCAGCCAGTAGACCCAGGCGCTGTCGGCGCGCAAATTTGGCGGCATCGCCTCGATGGTGGCGCGTACGGTTTTCCAGTCGCTGCGGCGCAGGGCGATGCGGGTCTTCCACTGCAATTGCTCATTGGTGAGCTGGATGCCGTTGGCGCGCTGCCAGTAGGTGGCGGCGTCCGGCGACAGGGCAATCGAGGCGGCGTGGGCGATGCTGGCCCAGCCGGTCGCGCGTTCCTGCGCGCTCAATTGCGGGCTGTTCTTTTCCAGGGCGACCGTGGCCAGCTTGAGGCTGGTGCGCGCCATGCGGCCGACCGCCACCAGGTAGACGGCGCGCTCGGCGCGGGTCTTGCCGATGCCGCGCGCCATCGCCACCGCCGGCGTGTCCACCGCCTGGGCGGCGCGGGTATCGGAGGCGCCGAGCAATGCGGCGGCGCGCCGCGCCGGACCGGTGGCATTGGCCTCTCCCGCCAGGCGCAGCTGCCACAGCAGGTCGTCTTCGCTGAACTGGCGGCTTTGCGCCAGCTGCGCGATCAGGGCGGCGCAGGCCTCGCCGTAATTAGCCGGGCTGAGCAGCACAGCGCGCGCTTCCTGCGCCACCGCTTCGCCGCGGCTGGCGCGCGCCAGCAGGGTATAGCAGCGCAGTTGCAGGTTGCTGCCGGCCAGCTGGCCGACTTCGCGCTCGAACGTGGCCCAGTCACCGCGGCGTCCGAGTTCGAGCAGCCACTCGCTGCGCATCAGCTCGGCGGCGGCCGTGCCCTCGTGGCGGCGCAGCACCTCGCGGATTTCCTCGGCCGTGGCGTTGGCGCCGGCGCCGCTCATCCTGGGTTTCAGCCGATAATAGTCGACATAGGACGCCAGCGGATAGTCGGGCGGCAGGCGCGATGCGAGGGCATTGGTGCGCGCGGCGTCATTCTGGCGCGCGGCTTCGCGCAGCAGCAGGAAGGTGTCGTCGTCGGCACGATTGTCTTGGGCCGGCGGGGCGCCGGGTGCGCCCGGCACGGTCGGTGCGCCGGATGGCACCGGCGGTACGGCCTGCGGCGCAGATTCTGCGTGGACTGTGCTAGAAGACAGCGTCCACAACGAAAACACAACAGCAAGGGCGACCGGCAGCGAGCCGGTTGTCAATCTCGATTGAAACATCCACAACTCTCAATATACGCTGCATTCAAACCATGACCGGCGAATCAAGAATACCATGTGCCCCCGGGCTACTACCAGAAACAGGCGCAAGCGCCATGCTCGATAAGCCACAGTTGCGCCGGACGCTCAAGGAGCGGCGCCGCGCCATCGACCACGCCACCAGGCTTGCCTGGGACGACCGCATCGGAGCGCGCGTGCTGGCATGGTGGCATGCCCGTCCCGGGACCACGCTGGGTGTGTACTGGCCGCTGGCGGGCGAACCCGACCTGCGTCCAGCCTACGCGGAATTGGCGGACGCAGGCGTACGGCTGGCCTTGCCTGTCGTGCTGGCGCGCGATACGGCGCTCGGATTTGCCGAATGGGTGCCGGGCGAGCCGACCGTGGCGGACAGCCTGGGCGTGGCGGTGCCGGCGGAATTGCGGATGGTGGACAGGCCGGATGCGCTCCTGGTGCCCTGCCTGGGTTTCGATGCGCGCGGCTACCGGCTGGGGTACGGGGGCGGGTTTTACGACAGGACGCTGGCCCTTGAACCGCGTCCGAGAACCTTGGGGATTGCTTATTCCTGCCAGCTGGCGGAATTCGAGATCGGGGAGTATGACATCCCGCTCGATCAGATCATTACGGAAGTGGAATGAGGTTGATCGCCTGAACACCCAACCGTAGGGTGGGCGGCTCCACCCGGTGTGTGATCAGTTCAGACGGTAGCGCCGCCCACGCGTTCAACCAGCGGAAGAATCGACGCGCGGGCAGCATTACCGAAGTTTGAACGCGTGGGCGGCATTTGCGATAGCTTGATGCAGCTATCTCGATGTAGCCGCCCACCCTACAAAAACAAACAGCCTACTTCACCAGCCTTTGCCAGATCGCGGTGGTCGCCGCGGCCTGGTTCATGCTGTAGAAATGCAGCCCCGGCGCGCCGCCCGCCAGCAGGCGCTCGCACAGGCTGCTCACCACGTCCAGGCCGAAAGCCTTGATCGAGGCGGTATCGTCACCGAAGCTGGCCAGCTTGTTGCGTACCCAGCGCGGGATCTCGGCGCCGCACATGTCGGAGAAGCGCATCAGCTGCGTGTAGTTGGTGATCGGCATGATGCCCGGCACCACCGGCACGTCCACGCCCAGCTTGCGGGCGTTGTCGATGAAATCGAAGTAGGCGTCCGCGTTGTAGAAATACTGGGTGATGGCGGAATTCGCGCCGGCCTGGATCTTGCGCGCGAAGGCCTGCAGGTCGTCCTGGGGCGAACGGGCCTGCGGATGCATTTCCGGATAGGCCGCCACTTCGATGTGGAACCAGTCGCCGGTTTCCTTGCGGATGAACTCGACCAGCTCGTTGGCGTAGCGGAACTCGCCGCCGCCGCCATAGCCGCTCGGCAGGTCGCCGCGCAGCGCCACCACGCGGCGGATGCCATTGTCCTGGAACTGCTGCAGGATAGCGCGCAGCGATTCGCGGGTGCCGCCGACGCAGGACAGGTGCGGGGCCGCTTCATGGCCGGCCGATTTGATCTCGAGCACGGTCTGCAAGGTGCCCTGCTGGGTGGTGCCGCCGGCGCCGAAGGTCACCGAGAAATAGGTGGGCTGCAACTCGGCCAGCTTCTGGCGCACGACGCGCAGCTTTTCCGCGCCTTCCCCGGTCTTCGGGGGGAAGAACTCGATACTGAAATTAGGAGTTTCCATCTTTGTCTTTGAGGAGCAAGGTAGAAAGCGCCCACGAAATGATGCTGTACAAAATCGCTGCAATGAAGGCCGACCAGAATCCGGCAACATTGAACCCGTCGATCCACTGCGACACCAGCCAGAACAGGAAGGCGTTGATGACGAGGATGAACAGGCCCAGCGACACCACCGTCACCGGCAGAGTCAGGATCACCAGGATGGGACGGATCAGGGTATTGACCAGCCCGAGCACGAGCGCAGCGATCAGCGCGGTCGTGAAATTGGTGACGGCGACGGAGGACATCAGGAACGGCAGGGCCATCAGGGCCACGGCATTGATCAGCCAGGTAATGAGCAAGCGCATCGTATCGACTTTCGTGGTACGCGGGCGCTTTTACCACTTGCGTGGTGAAAACGCCCGGCTGTTGAAAAAACGGGCGCTGGTTCGTGGAAAACGCAGCGCCCGCATTGACTACCTATTGATTAATAACGGTAGTGGTCCGGTTTGTACGGACCTTCCTGCTTCACCGAGATGTAGGCGGCCTGCTCTTCGGTCAGCGTGGTCAGCTGGGCATTGAGCTTCTTGAGCTGCAGGCGGGCGACCTTCTCGTCCAGGTGCTTCGGCAGGGTGTAAACGCCGACCGGGTACTTGTCGGTGTTGGCGAACAGTTCAATCTGGGCGATGGTCTGGTTCGCGAACGAGGAGCTCATCACGTACGACGGGTGGCCGGTGCCGCAGCCCAGGTTCACCAGGCGGCCTTCGGCCAGCAGGATGATGCGCTTGCCATCCGGGAAGATCACGTGGTCGACCTGCGGCTTGATGTTTTCCCACTCGTATTTCTTGAGTGCGGCGACTTCGATCTCGTTATCGAAGTGGCCGATGTTGCAGACGATGGCCTGATCCTTCATCTTGAGCATGTGCTGCTCGGTGATGACGTGGTAATTGCCGGTGCAGGTGACAAAGATGTCGCCGTGTTCGGCGGCGTAGTCCATGGTCACGACGCGGTAGCCTTCCATCGCGGCCTGCAGGGCGCAGATCGGGTCGATCTCGGTAACCCACACTTGGGCCGACAGCGCGCGCATGGCCTGGGCCGAACCTTTACCCACGTCACCGTAGCCGGCGATCACGGCGATCTTGCCGGCGATCATGACGTCGGTCGCGCGCTTGATGCCGTCCACCAGCGATTCGCGGCAGCCGTACAAGTTGTCGAACTTCGACTTGGTGACCGAATCGTTGACGTTGATCGCCGGGAAGGCCAGCTTGCCTTCCTGGTGCATCTGGTACAGGCGGTGCACGCCGGTGGTGGTTTCTTCGGTCACGCCGAGGATGCACGGCAGGCGCTTCGAGTACCAGGCCGGATCACGTGCCAGGCGGCCCTTGATCGAATTGAACAGGCAGATTTCTTCTTCCGAGCCCGGCTTGTCCAGCACCGAGATGTCCTTTTCCGCACGCACGCCCAGGTGCAGCAGCAGGGTGGCGTCGCCGCCGTCGTCCAGGATCATGTTGGCGTGGTTGTCCGACGGCCATTCGAAGATGCGGTGGGTGTATTCCCAGTACTCGTCCAGGGTTTCGCCCTTGACGGCGAACACCGGGGTGCCGACCGATGCGATGGCGGCGGCGGCGTGGTCCTGGGTCGAATAAATGTTGCACGATGCCCAGCGTACTTGCGCGCCGAGGGCTTCCAGGGTGCGGATCAGGACCGCGGTCTGGATGGTCATGTGCAGCGAACCGGCGATGCGCGCGCCCTTGAGCGGCTGGGCAGCAGCGTATTCCTCACGGATCGCCATCAGGCCCGGCATTTCGGTTTCTGCAATGCGGATTTCCTTCTCGCCCCAGGATGCCAGGGAGATGTCTGCGACGTGGAAATCGTTGATGTCTTTGAGTACGGCGCTCATCACGCCCTCCTTTCAATGGTTGAAAAAAGTAACGTGAGCGCGGTTGCTGATATCCGAGCCTGGCGAAGATGGGAATCTTCGTCGCAACGCTCCTCGGAATTCATAAGTTTAACACGAGTGGCTACGCGATGTGGCCGCTGGCGTTGTTTGGGAAGCTTTGGTTTATGGTGTAAGGATGCTAAATCACTGCGCCAGGGAATTGGGTTCCGGCCTTCGCCGGAACGACGTGCTTACAGTACCACTTAAGGATGAGCCGTCGTCCCGGCGCAGGCCGGGACCCAAGTTTGCGTGTGTACTAATAACGCACGCGTTAGCTACAGACTTACGACAGGCCGGCTTCGGCGCGCAGCAGCGCCGCCTTGTCGGTGCGCTCCCAGGTGAACTCCGGCTCTTCGCGGCCGAAGTGGCCGTAGGCGGCGGTCTTGGCGTAGATCGGGCGCAGCAGGTCGAGCATCTGGACGATGCCTTTCGGGCGCAGGTCGAAGTGTTCCATCACCAGCTGGGCGATCTTTTCGTCCGAGATGAGGCCGGTGCCTTCGGTGTACACGGTGATGTTGATCGGACGGGCCACGCCGATCGCGTAGCTGACCTGCACCTGGCACTGGCGCGCCAGGCCGGCGGCCACGATGTTCTTGGCGACGTAGCGCGCGGCGTAGGCTGCCGAGCGGTCGACCTTGGACGGATCCTTGCCCGAGAACGCGCCGCCGCCGTGCGGGGCTGCGCCGCCGTAGGTGTCGACGATGATCTTGCGGCCGGTCAGGCCGCAGTCGCCCTGCGGGCCGCCGATGACGAAGCGGCCGGTCGGGTTGACCAGGAACTTGGTGCCGCCAAGCCATTCACGCGGCAGGACCGGCTTGATGATCTCTTCGATGACCGCTTCTTCGATCTGCGAGTGGGTCACGTCCGGGTGGTGCTGGGTCGACAGGACCACGGTGTCGACGGCGACCGGGCGGCCGTCGACGTAGCGCAGGGTGACCTGCGACTTGGCGTCCGGACGCAGCCATGGCAGGCGGCCGTCCTTGCGCAGCTGCGACTGGCGCTCGACCAGGCGGTGCGAATAATAAATGGCGGCCGGCATCAGTTCCGGGGTCTCGTCGCAGGCATAGCCGAACATCAGGCCCTGGTCGCCCGCGCCCTGGTCCAGATCCAGGCCCGCGCCTTCGTCCACGCCCTGGGCGATGTCCGGCGACTGCTTGTCGTAGCAGACCATGACGGCGCAGCCACGATAGTCGATGCCGAAATCGGTGTTGTCGTAGCCGATGCGCTTGATGGTGTTGCGCGCTACCTGGATGTAGTCGACGTTGGCGTGGGTGGTGATTTCACCCGCCAGCACCACCAGGCCGGTGTTGCACAGGGTTTCGGCGGCGACGCGGGCGCGCGGATCCTGTTCCAGGATGGCGTCGAGGATACTGTCGGAAATCTGATCGGCGACCTTGTCGGGGTGGCCTTCGGAAACGGATTCGGAAGTGAAGAGGTAGTCGTTGGACATGGTGGCTCCGGTTACTGCTGTGTTAAGTACTTGCCGCAGCAACGGTTGCCTGCGACGCTTTAGCGACATTTATATTCCGCTTCGCAAGTTGTCTATTAACTCGGCGGATCCTGCATAAAGTGGTATTTTACGCTTCCTTCGAGAATTTTGCTCTACCGAGCAGCGCTCTTTCAACCCTGGTCAATCGCATGTTAGTTTTTTTATTCCGTGCACTATCGGTATTTCCATTGCCGTTTCTGCATGCTCTCGGCGCGGCCCTCGGCTGGCTCGTCTATTTAGCTTCCGGTTCGTACCGCCGGCGCCTGCGCGCCAACCTGGTCCAGGCCGGCTATGAACACCACCTGAACGCCGCCGTCGCCGAAGCCGGCAAGGCCATCATCGAACTGGCCTTCGTCTGGTGCGCCGACCCGAAACGCGTGGCCCGCCATGCCAGCGTTGAGAATTGGGACCTGGTGCAGCAGCGCCTGGATGCCGGCAAGGGCATCGTGTTCCTGACGCCACACCTGGGCTGCTTCGAGATGACGGCCCAGCAGATCGCGCTGCAGACCGCCCTCACCGTCATGTACCGCCCGCCGAGGAAGAGCGCGCTGAAACCCCTGGTCGAAGGCGCCCGTGCGCGCCACAACCTCAAGCTGGCGCCGGCGACCCTGTCCGGCGTGCGCATCCTGGCCAAGACCCTGAAATCCGGCGAACCGATCGGCCTGCTGCCCGACCAGGTGCCGCAGGAAGGCGAAGGCGTGTGGGCGCCCTGGTTCGGCCGTACTGCCTACACCATGACCCTGCCTGCAAAATTAGCGCAGCTGGGCAAGGCCGACATCCTGCTGGTGTATGCCGAGCGCCTGCCGCGCGGCCGCGGCTACGTGGTGCGCTTCGTGCCCTTCGAGGGCAGCCTGGAAGGCAACGCAGCGGACCAGGCGGCCTCGATCAACCGCGCCATGGAGCAGCTGATCGCGCGCTGCCCGGCGCAGTACTTCTGGAGCTACAACCGCTACAAGCAGCCGGAAGGCGTGGCCGGTCCGGAAAGCGAGGCCGCGGCATGAGGCTCCTGCTCGGTATTTTGTGGCTGCTGCACTTCCTGCCGCTGCCCATCCTCGGTCGCCTCGGCGAAGCGGTCGGCAGCCTGATGTTCCTGATCATGGGCAAGCGCCGCCGCATCACCCTGACCAATCTGCGCCTGTGCATGCCCGAGAAATCGGAGAGCGAACGCCATGCGATCGCGAAACAGCATTTCCGCGCCTACGCGCGCAGCATCTTCGAGCGTTCGATCCTGTGGTGGGCGCCGGAAGCGCGCGTGCGCAGCTACATCCACGTCGAGCCGGGCGTGCCGAAGGCCGAGATGGAGGCGGGCCCGACCATCCTGCTGTGCCCGCATTTCGTCTGCCTCGACGTGGCCGGCGTGGCCTCGCGCGTGATTCCGGTGTGCAGCATGTACGTGCCGCAGAAGAACGAAGCCTTCGACAAACTGCTGCGCCATGGTCGCGAACGCTACGGCCCGGTGCGCCTGGTAACGCGCAAGGAAGGCATCAAGCCGATCCTGCGCGCGCTGCGCGACGGCCTGCCCTACTTCATGCTGCCCGACATGGACTTCGGCGAGAAGGATGCCGAGTTCGTGCCCTTCTTCGGCATCCCGGCCGCCACCCTCACCGCACTGGGCCGCATCGCGGCCACCACCGGCGCCAAGGTGATCCCGGTGGTCGCCACCTACTTGCCGAACTACCAGGGCTGGCGTGTGCGTTTCTACCCGGCGTGGGAAAATTACCCGGGCGACGACATGGTCGAGGCGACCCGCCGCATGAACGCCTTCATCGAGGAGCGCGTGCGTGAGGCGCCGGCGGAGTACTTCTGGACCCATAAGCGCTTCAAGACCCGCCCGCCCGGCGAGCCCTCGTTCTACGACTAATTAAGCTGCGCTAATCCTTTTGGGATTTAATTAAGCTGGACTGAACCTATGAAACTGAAATTCACCAAGATGCACGGCGCGGGCAACGACTTCATCGTCGTCGACGCCATCCACCAGGACGTGAACCTGAGCACCGAACAATGGCGCCGGCTGGCCGACCGCCGTTTCGGCATCGGCGCCGACCAGATCCTGGTGGTGGAGCGCCCGGTGAGCGAGGGCGTCGATTTCCGCTACCGCATCTTCAACAGCGATGGGGGCGAGGTCGAGCAGTGCGGCAACGGCGCGCGCGCCTTTGCCCGCTTCGTCAGCGACAAGGGTTTATCCGGCGAGCGCAGCATCCGGGTCGAGACCATGAAGGGCATCATCGCCCCGCGCCTGGAAGAAGACGGCGGCGTGACGGTGGACATGGGCGCGCCGCGCCTGGACCCGGCCGAGGTGCCATTTGATGCCGCCGGCCTGGACGGCTCGCTTGAGGCCGAAGACACCACCTGGCCGCTGTCGGTGGACGGCAAGACCGTGTTCGTGTCGGTGGTCTCGATGGGCAACCCGCACGCGGTGCAGGTGGTCGACGATGTCGATACCTTCCCGGTCGAGAGCATGGGGCCCGCGATCGAAACCCATGCGCGCTTCCCGAAGAAGGTAAACGCCGGCTTCATGCAGGTGCTGGACCGCCACCACGTCAAGCTGCGCGTGTTCGAACGCGGCGCCGGCGAGACCCTGGCCTGCGGCACCGGCGCCTGCGCGGCCGTGGTGGCTGGCATCCGGCGCGGCCTGCTCGATTCGCCGGTGCGCGTGTCGGCGCGCGGTGGCGAGCTCAGCATTGCTTGGGCGGGCGTGGGCCAGCCGGTCTATCTCAGCGGTCCGGCGGTGACCGTGTTCGAGGGCGAAGTCGAGGTCTGAAACGGGTCTGGCGCCGACCTCGGACCGGGGCCCGGCGCACATTCGGAGAAGTCGATGCGCATATTACTACTCATCCTTTTCGCAAGTGCTTGCGCCCTGGCCGAAGCAGCGCCGGCACGCAAATCGTGCGGAACGTTTTCTTCTCCCTACTCCGTATCGTCTCCCCTGACGATCGCAGAGATCGAAAAGCACGAAATGCAGAAGACCACTGCCATGCTGAAAATGCGGGCGGACCTTCCCAAGGTCCCGTTTGCTTTCATGCATGGCGAGTGGCTCAGCTTTAAATCCAGGCTTCGACCTGGCGACGAGATTGTCGCTTTCAACTCCGGGGGGGGATTCCTGGCACCATCTTGCGGGAGAAATGGGCTACGCAATGCTGCGCCGTGGCTGCGTCATCGAGACTTTCGTGACAATGCGAAATTGATACGGTAAAGAAAAGGTCCCGAAATATGAAGATGCAAGGAAGGTGGCAACTTGCTGGCCTCAAGGGCGGTACGTGGTTGCACCTATTGGTGCTTGCCCTGCTGTGCGCTTGCTTCTTTCAGGTGAATGCAGCCGAGGTACCAGCTTCACCGGAAGATATTGCTCAGCAAAAGCAAGAGCATTGTGGCGACGGAAACATGTTGCAGATGAGCTTGTGCATGAGCCGAGAGACCAGGGAATCCGACGACCGCCTGAACCTGGTGTATGCAGGGCTGATGAAGGCACTTGCCAAGCCGCACAGCTTGCAAGCTGCACAGCGCAGATGGATCGCATTTCGCGACGCCGAATGCAAACTCCGGACTGAAGCCACCCAGGGCGGCAGCATCCACAATTTTTCGGTCAATCTATGCCGGATGCGACTGACCGAGCAGCGCATCGCGACGCTCGAGGATATTCGCCCATGCAATGGCTGCGTCGAATTCAAGGCCAGGTATAACGGAGCGGAGGAGTTCAGTCTGCCCAAGCGGAATCGCATTCCGGCATCCAGGGATCTGTAACGGGACGAAGTATTACCCTTGCCAGCAGGCGCCTCGCGATCAGGCCGCCAGGCCGATCTCCGCCGTCCCATCCCCATCGTCCTCGCCTTTGGCGGGCATGCCAACCAGCGTCCGCAGCCGGTACAGCCGCTGCCGGTAATTCCCCTCCGGCCCCGACGGCCCGCAATCGATCCCTTCGAACAGGCGCGCGACGCGATCGAGCGCATGGCGTTCCTGCGCCGTCTCGACCAGCACCAGGCGGCGCTTGCTGCGGCCGTAGCTGGCGCGGATGTCGATCACCAGGCAGTGGCCCTGGTCGGCGGCGGACACGTCCAGCAGCAGCGCTTCCGCCCGTGACAGGCTGAACAGCGCCGCGAGTTCCAGCCGCGCGTGCAGCAGCGGGTGCGCCTGCAGCGCTTCCTCGTGCCCGGCCAGCAGCTTGCCGGTCTCGACATAGGGGGGCGTGTCCAGGCGCGGGGCGATCTTGCGCAGCAGCACCAGCGCCTCGGCGCAGCCCTGGGCGGCCGCCTTCTGCAGCCAGTAGGCGGCGCGGACGTCGTTGTTCTCGTTCTCGCGGCGCGCCCGCCAGGCGTTGTGTCCGCATTCGAGCTGGGCGTCGCGATAGCCCATCTCGGCCGCGCGCTCGAGGTAGCGCTGGGCATCGGCAACATTGCGTTGCGAGAACTCGGGCTTGATATAGATGCGCGACAGGGCGTACCAGGCCTGGGCCAGGCCCTGTTCGCCCGCCAGGCTCAGCCAGCGGATCGCCTTCTTGAAATTGGCGGCGCCACCACCGCCGGCGATGCGGCGGCCGTCGACACCCATGCGCGCGCAGCGCAAGCCCATCGCCAGCTGGGCGTGGCGGTCGTGTTCGGCCGCGGCGAGCTCCCAGAAGCACAGCGGTTCGCCCGGCGCAGGCGTGATGCCATGCCGGACCGCGTGTTCGGCCTGCCCGCCTTCGTGGAAGGCGCTGTCGTCGAGCAGGCGCGCGACGCGCGACAGCAATGCGATGTCGGCCGGCGCCAGCCGCTGCACGCCATCCTGGCTGGCGGCGGTACGCACGAGCGTGCGCGCCAGCGGCAGCGCGCGCGCCAGGTAGTCGTCCCAGCGCCCGGCGTCCCAGGCCTGCTCGAGCACGGCGGACTGGGCGGCGGCGACGCCGCTGTCGGCCGCGCGCCGCAGCCAGGCCTGGGCCGAGACCAGCGCAGTCCCGGCACCGGCAGCCGCGCCGGCCAGCCGTCCCGGTGCGGCGTCGCGCCGGCGCGCCAGCAGCCATTGGGCATCGGGAAAGCCGGCGCGGGCGGCGTCTTCGAGCGCACGCAAGGCCTTGGCGGATCCGGGAGTATCGGGGGTGGCGCCGGGGGCGCTGCCGTCGCCCAGCACCAGCTGCGCGAACACGAGCCCCGCATGCACGCTGCCGTCGTCATAGGCGCGTTCGTACCAGGGGGCGAGCGCCCCGGCGCTGGGCTGGGCCAGCGCGAGCGGGATATGGTTGCCGATCAGTTGCCAGGCCTGCCGGCATTCCTGCCGCGCGGCGCGCTCGAGCCAGTGCAGCGCGGTCGGCAGGCTCTGCGGCAGACCGGCGCTGCCGAACAGGTAGAGCTTGCCCAGCTCGAGCTGGGCAGCGGCCTGCCCGGCACGTGCGTTGCGGATGATCGCCAGTTCTTCGCGGTTCGCCATTGTTGCTTGTCTTGGTATGGAATCGGCCAGCGCGGTCAGGCGGACTGGAGCGGGAATCACGCTCGAACGATGGCAAGAAAAGGCGCTGCCGCAGGACGGCCCCACACCAAAAAGTTTGCCAATATACAAGGATTCCCGACCTGCCGTCGCCGCGCACCTCGGTTTGACGCAGAGTCTACGGCGTCATTGCGGCCGTTCTGCTCGAATTCCGGCCTTCCTTGAGGCGGCGCAAACTGCTCAATTGATGAGCTCGACGCTTACTTTGAAGCAATTTGTTACATCTTCGTGATCTGCGTTTCAAAAATACAACAGCACGATTGGATTTATTGGCTTTCGACCAACCCCGCCCTTCATAATTGACAAAACCGACAATCTTGACGACTCAAGGATTTAAGGTGCAGTTATCCGGGCATTCAGTTTTTTAGGCCTCAATGCCGGGATAGCTGAGATTCACTTAAGAAAAAGGAAACACAATGAAACACTCCCTCCTGGCCGCAGCACTGCTTGGCGCATTCGCTGCCGGCACCGTGCACGCACAAACTTCGGTCCAGATCTACGGCACCATCGACGCAGGCGTCATCAAGCGCAGCGGCGAAAGCCTCAACATCGGCAAGCGCGCCTCGAACACCCTCGGTTTCAAGGGCACTGAAGAACTGGGTAACGGCCTCAAGGCACTGTTCCAACTGGAAATGCGTTACGAGCCGGACACCGGCACCAATGAAATCGGCAGCAACGGCACCCAGCGTCCGCTGTTCCAGGGCCAGAGCCGCGTCGGCCTGCAGGGCGACTTCGGCATGGTCCGCATCGGCCGCGGCCTGACCCCGTTCCACGAAACCGTGGGCGCCTTCGAACCCTTCCACGCTTCGCCGAGCCCGGCTGGCTTCTGGACCGACCTGGCCGTCGCCGGCTACAGCTCGCAGCCGCTGGACGTGCAGGGCTATTCGAGCAACCGCTTCTCGAACGCGGTCTGGTACAACTCGCCGGTCACCAGCGGCTTCCAGCTGAACGCCGCCATCGCCACCAAGGAAGGCGGCGGCGGCCCGGCCGTCATCGGCCGCGGCACCCCGGCAGCCCCGCAGTACCCGGTGGGCGCCGAAGCATCGGCCAACCCGTTCTCGATCACCGGCACCTACAACAACGGTCCGGCAGCCTTCATGGCCGGCTACGAGCGCAACGCCATCGAATCGAAGGTCTGGTCGATCGGCGCCTCGCTCTCGGCCACCCCGGAACTGAAGCTGATGGGCCTGTACACGAAGCAGGACCAGGAGCACAACCGCTTCGCCAACGCCAACACCACCGCATGGGTGCTGGGCGCGAACTACACCATGGGCCCAGGCAAGTTCCTGGCCGGCTATGGCCAGAAGGACGTCGATGGCCTGCAGAAGGTCAAGCAGCTGTCGCTCGGCTATGAATACAGTCTGTCGAAGCGCACCTACCTGTACATCGATGCGTCGCGCAAGAAGGGCATCAACGCCCTGCAGTCCACTGTCAACCACTACGACGTGGGCGTGAATCACTCGTTCTAAGCCGTATCCGGAGGACAGGCCCGCGGCCTGTCCTTCCAAGGGGCGGACATGGGCAACCATGCCCGCCCTTTTTTTGCCCTGTTTTTGTAGTTTTTAAGCAACGCCGGTCAAGACGCCGGGGCCTCCTGCATCCGGGGCCTGTACAGTGCACTGAAGCAATGGCATATTGGCAAGGCGCGTAACAAAACGCTCGTTCGCAAAATTAATGGAGACCCAATGAAGAAAAGTATCCTGGCCGCGCTGCTCGGCACCTGTTTCGCAATCCCGGCCTTCGCGCAGACCAGCGTGCAGATCTACGGTATCGCCGACGCCGGCGTCATGTGGCAGAAGGGCGGCCCGACCAAGATCTATAGCGGCGGCGCCGACGGTTCGCGCATCGGTTTCAAGGGCACCGAGGATCTCGGCAACGGCTACAAGGCAATCTTCAATCTCGAAGCACGCGTCGAGCTCGACACCGGCACCCAGCAGCCGACCCTGATGAACGACAATCCGGGCACCTACCTGCTGCGCGGCATGAACGGCATCCCGCCGGCGATCCTGGGCCGCCTGCAATCCCTGATCCAGCCGCCGGGTGGCCCGGCCGTCAACCAGGAGCGCGCCCTGTTCGACCGCACCGCCATGGTCGGCCTGATCACCCCGGTGGGCGCCGTCCTGCTGGGCCGCATGTACACCCCGGGCTATGAAGTCTTCAACAAGGCCGACACCTTCGAATCGGGCACCGGCGGCACCTGGGGCCACGTGACCGGCGGCACCGCGGGCTTCACCGCACTGGGCGCCGACATCCGCTCGCAGGAAGCCATCCAGTACCGCATCGCCCTGCCGAACGGCATCGGCGCTTCGCTGATGTACGGTCCGAAGGGTTCGGGCTACCTGGGCCGCTACAACAAGTTCCGTGCCGGCGCCGTCACCTATACCGCCAACGGCCTCGACGTCGGCATCGGCTACAACCACGGCTACGACCAGCAGAACCGTCCGAGCCTGCGCACCACCACCGTGGGCGGCTCCTACCAGCTGAACGAGACCTGGAAACTGTTCGCCGGCTTCCACAGCCAGCGCAACACCAACTCGGTGCTGATGGCCGACTACACCGCAGGGTGGGACGCGGGCGTGACCCCGGTGCTGACCCAGCAAGGCGTGCCAGCGGCTAACCAGGCTGCGCTGCGCAACATCTTCGTGAACGCACTGCGCAACAATACCCAGCAGGACGCCAACAGCTACCAGGTGGGCGCACACTACAAGATCGGCAGCGGCCGCATCATGGCCCAGTACGCGCACCAGAACGACCGCACCGCCACCAACAGCGACGCCAACCTGTACGCGATCGGCTACGACCACTTCCTGTCGAAGCGCACCGACCTGTACACCGTCGCGGCCTTCATCAAGAACAAGGGCCTGGCACAGTACTCGCCGGGCACCTCGGGCAACCCGGGCGGCTTCACCGAGACCCCGGGCGCAGACGGCCGCGCACTGCAAGTCGGCATCCGCCACCGCTTCTGAGAGGGCGCCCAACAATTCCCCCCATGGCTGCGTTGCATCGTCTCGCCGTACTAGCGTACTGTCTTCGACGATGCGCCTTGCCCTGGGGGTTTTGTTGAACGCCCAAACAGAGCAGAGAGACGCCCTCCTGGGCGTCTTTTTTTATGTCCGTTGCTCTACTGCCCGTCAGGTAGAATGGCGGACGGATATCTTTCACCTCGAGCTTTCATGACCACCGATACGATCGACGCCAACGCCGTTGCCCAATACCTCATCGACCACCCGCAATTCTTCGAGGAGCACGCCGGCCTGCTGGGCGAAGTGAAGCTGTCGAGCCCGCTGACCGGCCGTGCCGTGTCGCTGCAGGAGCGCCAGATGGAGGTCATGCGCGACAAGTACCGCGTCCTCGAACTGCGCCTGGCCGAGCTGACCCGCCGCGCCGAGGAAAACCACGCCATCGCCAACCGCTTCCACGCCTGGAACCAGGCCCTGCTCGCCTCCAGGGGCGACGCCGCCATGCCGCGCGACCTGGTCGACGCGCTGCGCACCGAATTCATGGTGCCGCAGGTGACGCTGCGCTTGTGGAACCTGAAGCCGGAGCATGCCGACGCCTGGTTCGCCAATGGCGTGTCGGACGATGCCCGTCTGTTCGCAGCTAGCCTGCGCGCGCCCTACTGCGGCCTGAACAACGACTTCGAAGCGGTGCGCTGGCTCGACGACCCGGCCGCGGTGCGCTCGACCGTCCTGATGCCGCTCACGGCCGGCGGCAAGACCTTCGGCCTGCTGGTGCTGGGCGCGCCGAACGACGATCGCTTCACCGCGACCATGGCGACCGACTTCCTGGTCCACATCGCCACCACCGCCAGCACTGCGCTGGCCCCGCTGCGCGCCTGACGGCCATGGAGGCAGCGGCGATGGACTGGCCGACCCGCTACCTGGGCGAGCTGGCCACCCAGCGCCAGCTGTCGCCGCACACGGTCGCGGCCTACCGCCGCGACCTGGCGGAACTCGCTACCCTGGCCGGTCACGAAGACTGGCCGACGTTGACCCACCACGACATCCGCCGCTTCGCGGCGAAAATGCATGCCGGCGGCCAGTCGGCACGTTCGATCGCGCGCAAGCTGTCCGGCTGGCGCGGCTTCTACGACTGGCTGTCGCGCCAGATGCCCCTGCCGGCCAACCCGGTCGAGGGCGTGCGGGCGCCACGCCGCCCGAAAACCCTGCCCAAGGCCCTGTCGGTCGACGACGCGGTGCAGCTGATGGAAGCCAATGCCAAGGGCCATTCCGAGCCGGCCGAGCTGTGCGACCGCGCCATGTTCGAGCTGCTGTATTCGAGCGGCCTGCGGGTGTCGGAACTCGCCGGCCTGGACATGGTCTATACCGAAGCCGGCAATGGCATGCCCGCCTCGCTCGGCTGGCTGGACCTGCAGGCCGGCGAAGTGGTGGTCACCGGCAAGGGCGGCAAGATGCGGCGCGTACCCGTCGGTGCGCCGGCGCGCTCGGCACTTTCCGCCTGGCTGGCCGTGCGCCCCGCGCCGCGCGACGGCAGCGCCGCGCTGTTCCTATCAAGTCGCGGCAGCCGCATCACGCCGCGCGTGGTGCAGACCCGCCTGAAGGCGCATGCGCTGCGCGCAGGCACGCCGGTGCACGTCCACCCGCACGTGCTGCGCCACTCCTTTGCTTCGCATGTGCTGCAATCCTCGGGGGATCTGCGCGCGGTGCAGGAACTGCTGGGGCACGCGAGCATTACCTCGACGCAGATCTACACGGCCCTCGACTTCCAGCATCTTGCCGCTGTCTACGACAAAGCCCATCCAAGGGCCAAGGCAAAGTAAAACGCCCAAGACGATTGCAACGTCCAAGAAGGCCACCAGTGCAAGGCGGGTCGTCGAGACAGTACGTTAGTACGGCGAGACGACCCAACGCAGCAATGGGGGACTTATTGGACGTTGAGCTGTGTCAAGACGCTGCACGGTTGGTTGATGGTGAAGTTGCACGAAATCCGGCATAATCCCCCGATTCTCCCGCCTTGATGCGGGCGCAACTGACGGCAAAGCGAACATGGAACCCATCCCAAGCACCATCCTCACCGGCTTCCTCGGCGCAGGCAAGACCACTCTCCTCAACCGCATCCTGCACGAGGAGCATGGCCTGCGTATCGCGGTCATCGAGAACGAATTCGGCCAGGAAAACATCGACAACGACATCCTGGTGCGCGACACCGGCGAGCAGATCGTCGAGATGAACAACGGCTGCATCTGCTGCACCGTTCGCGGCGACCTGATCGTGGCCCTGACTAACCTGGCCCAGAAGCGCGCCGCCGGCGAGATCGCTTTCGACCGCGTGGTGATCGAGACCACCGGCCTGGCCAACCCGGGTCCGGTGGCGCAGACCTTCTTCGTCGACGAAGAAGTGGGCGCTAACTACATGCTCGACGCCGTGGTGACCGTGGTCGATGCGCGCCACGCGATGGACCAGCTGGACCGCCACGAGGAAGCCCAGCGCCAGGTCGGCTTCGCCGACAAGATCCTGCTCTCCAAGACCGACCTGGTCGATGCCGCCGCCGTCGATGCCTTGACGTCGCGCCTGCACCGCATCAACCCGCGCGCCCCGATCTCGCTGAGCGACTTCGGCCGCGCCCCGATTTCCGAGGTGCTGGACCTGCGCGGCTTCAACCTGAACGACAAGCTCGAGCTGGATCCGGACTTCCTGCGCGCCGAGGAAGGCCACGATCACGACCATGATCACGAGCACGGCGAACACTGCGGCCACGACCATGCCCATGGCGAGGCCTGCAATCACCACGACCACCACCACAGCCACCACACCGACGACATCGCCGCCTTCGTCTTCAAGAGCGAACGCGCCTTCGACCCGGAACGCCTCGACCAGTTCCTGGGCAGCATGGTGCAGGTCTTCGGACCGCAGATGCTGCGCTACAAGGGCGTGCTGTCGATGGCCGGCGCGGACCGCAAGGTCGTGTTCCAAGGCGTACATCAAATCATGGGCAGCGACCTGGGCGCAAAGTGGGGCGAAGGCGAGACCCGCGGCAGTAAAATGGTGTTTATTGGTAAAAATTTACCAAAAGACGTATTTATCAGCGGACTTGAACAGTGTTTGGTATAAACTACATCAGTTTTGCGGGCAAGTCCGGGCCCGCCTGACGACCTGCCACGGTAGTTGGCAGGCCGGGCGCCAGCGCTAGCGCGCCGGCGCATCCGGGCATCGTCCCACCCGCCAGCCGCATGCGGGCCCGGGACAGGCAGTGAAGGACGGCAGCCGCCGTCCGGGGCAGCAAGCCTTGGCAGGCGCCTGTTGTAAAGGTGCTAATGTTGAGTTTGCTGCTAATATGAAAACCTCTGTCGTATCGAAGGCATCATGACTAAAACAACGAAACCGAATACCGCCGCGCAGCTCGAAGAACGCCTTCTGACGGAAGAAGAAATTCGGGCGATGAGCGACGACGACTACATGAATCCGGCACAGCTCGCGTTCTTCCGCAACCGCCTGCAGGAACTCGAGAAGGAACTGCTGAAGAATGCCGGCGAGACCACCGAACACCTGCGCGAAACCGTGCTGGTACCGGACCCGGCCGATCGCGCGACCATCGAAGAAGAACACGCGCTGGAACTGCGCACCCGCGACCGCGAACGCAAGCTGCTCAAGAAGGTCCAGCAATCGCTGCAGGCCATCGAGAACGGCGAGTACGGCTACTGCGACGAAACCGGCGAACCGATCGGCGTCCCGCGCCTGATCGCCCGTCCCACCGCGACCCTGTCGCTGGAAGCCCAGCAGCGCCGCGAACTGAAGCAGAAACTGTACGGCGACTGATTCCCGTCCACCCCTACCGAAAAAAGCATGCACCGCAAGGCGCATGCTTTTTTGTTTTGTGAAGCGCAGGATGCGTCGTGCATACGTTTCATTTCCTATGGGATACACTAGCAGAAGTGCGCGTGTGCGCAGCACGTGCCGCTCGCAGCCGTGCTACCGTCGTGGCTTGCCGGACTTGTTCAATTATCCATTGGGACCATGGGGCTGTTCTCCTTCCTGAAGAAAAAGAGCGACACGCCAGCAGACGAGGAACTTCTCGTCGTGGACACGCGCCTGCGCGCCGGCGAGCCCTCGCGCCTGGAGTCGGAAGCCGAACGCGAACGCCAGCGCGCCATCGCCCGCGCCACCGCGGCCAAGATCGACGAGATCGAGCTGGAAATGAGCTCCGCCATCTTCGACGACGAACCGGCCTGGGGCAGCACGGCGCGCCGCCCCGCCGCAGCGGCTGCCGTCCCTGAGCCTGCTCCCGGCCTGGACGAGCTGCCCGACGCCGCGGCCGTGCCCGCCACCGCGCCGGCCGTCGAGGAAGGTGCCATCCTCTACGCCAACGGCCAGGCCGCCGCCGCCGAAAGCCTGCTGCGCGACAGCCTGGCGGACTTCGGCCGCATCGAGCGCCTGCCCTGGTGGATGCTGTTCGACCTCTACCAGGCCACCGGCCAGGGAGCCCGCTTCGAGAGCATCGCCATCGACTACGCCAGCCATTTCGAGACCTCGCCGCCGGCCTGGCAGCCGCCGCCCCCTGCGCAGGACGTCCCCCAGCTCACCGGAGTGGCCGCCACCGAAAGCTTCGGCCCCGTCCTCGACGGCGGCATCGCCCCGCGCCTGCAGCGCCTGCTCGCCGCGCATGCGCCGCTGGTGCGCGTCGACGTCGGCGCGGTGCGCAGCGCCGATGCGACAGGCTGCACCCTGCTCCTGAAGGCGCTGCAAACGCTGCGCAAGGAAGGACGCGAACTGGTGCTGGCCGGCGCCGACGCCCTGATGGCGACCCTGCGCCCCATGCTGGCGGTCGGCGACCGTACGGCCGGCGAAGCGCCCTGGCTGCTGCTGCTGGAATTGCTCCTGCTGTCCAACCGCGAAAAGGATTTCGAGGAATCGGCGATGGATTACTGCGTCACCTTCGAGCTGTCGCCGCCCTCGTTCGAGACGCCCAGGCATGTGTCGACCGCGGCCCCCGCCCCGGTGGCGGGCGACCGCTTCCTGCTGCCGCCGCTGGCACTGGGAGAGTGCGCGGCACTGCTGGACGCCGTCGACGCCTACGCCGAAGGGCGCGAGATCCTGGTGCTGGACTGCTCGCGCCTGGCGCGCATGGACTATGCCTGCGCCACCGCGCTGCAGGGCCGCTTGCGCGCGCATACGGAACAGCAACGGCGGGTCGAGCTGCGCGACCTGAACCACGTGGTTGCAGCCCTGCTGCGCCTGCTCGGTTATACGCACGACGAGGGTGGAGCAGGCATCCGTCTTTACCCGCACCGGTATTGACCGAGCCGCCCCCTTGTCCATGGATAACACGGTGTCCACGTTACGTGGACAGCGCGTAAAAATGGACTGTGGTACTTCAGGTTTCATTCGACATCGCAATTAAGGCTGAGCTCATCTTGCAATTCCGAGCACCCACCCCATCTGCGGGTGGCTAGACAACCACGAGGCTAAAAATGGAACAATTTCACGGCACCACCATCGTCAGTGTGAGGCGCGGCAGCCAGGTCGCGCTGGGCGGCGATGGCCAGGTCACGCTGGGCAACGTCGTCATGAAGAGCTCGGCGCGCAAGGTGCGCAAGCTGTACCAGGGCAAGGTCCTGTGCGGATTCGCCGGCGCCACCGCCGATGCCTTCACCCTCCTCGACCGCTTCGAAGCCAAGCTGGAGAAGCACCAGGGCAACCTGCTGCGCGCCTCGGTCGAACTGGCCAAGGACTGGCGCACCGACCGCATGCTGAGCAAGCTCGAGGCAATGCTGCTCGTCGCCGACCGCGAATCGACCCTGGTCATCACCGGCAACGGCGACGTGCTGGAGCCGACCGACGGCCTGGGCGCGATCGGCTCGGGCGGCGTGTACGCCCAGTCGGCGGCCAAGGCCTTGTACGAGAACACCGAGATGTCGCCCGAAGAGATCGTGAAGAAATCGCTCACCATCGCAGGCGAGCTGTGCATCTATACCAACCTGAACCACATCATCGAGACCCTGGAATGAACCAGTCCCCCATCATGAACATGACCCCGCCCGAGATCGTCTCGGAACTGGACAAGCACGTGGTCGGCCAGGGCAAGGCCAAGCGCGCGGTCGCCATCGCGCTGCGCAACCGCTGGCGCCGCCAGCAGGTCGCCGAGCCGCTGCGCCACGAGATCACGCCGAAGAACATCCTGATGATCGGCCCGACCGGCGTCGGCAAGACCGAGATCGCGCGCCGCCTGGCCAAGCTGGCCGACGCGCCCTTCATCAAGATCGAAGCGACCAAGTTCACCGAGGTCGGCTACGTCGGCCGCGACGTCGACACCATCATCCGCGACCTGATCGACATCGGCGTGAAGCAGACCCGTCTGAGTGAGCAGAAGAAAGTGCGCCAGCGCGCCGAGGATGCGGCCGAAGACCGCGTCATCGACATCCTGGTACCGCCGGCGCGCGACTTCGGCTTCAACGTGAACAACGGCGACAGCAAGGAAGGCGACGCCACCCGCCAGACCTTCCGCAAGCGCCTGCGCGAAGGTTCGCTCGACGACCGCGAGATCGAGATCGACGTGGCCGACGCGGCCCCGCAGATGGAAATCATGGCGCCGCCGGGCATGGAAGAAATGACCGAGCAGATCAAGTCGATGTTCGCCGGCGTCGGCAACGCACGCAAGAAGCCGCGCAAGATGAAGATCAAGGAAGCGATGAAGCTGCTGGTCGACGAGGAAGCCGCCAAGCTGGTAAACGAGGACGAGCTGAAGCAGAAGGCGATCGCCAACGTCGAGCAGAACGGTATCGTGTTCCTGGACGAGATCGACAAGATCGCCACCCGTTCCGAACACGGCGGCGCCGACGTCTCGCGCGCCGGGGTGCAGCGCGACCTGCTGCCGCTGGTCGAAGGCACGACGGTGAACACCAAGTACGGCATGATCAAGACCGACCACATCCTGTTCATCGCCTCGGGCGCGTTCCACTTATCTAAACCTTCGGACCTGATCCCGGAGCTGCAGGGACGCTTCCCGATCCGCGTCGAACTGGAATCGCTGTCGATCGAAGACTTCAAGAGCATCCTGACCTCGACCGACGCCAGCCTGACCAAGCAGTACGAAGCGCTGCTGGCCACCGAAGGCGTGAAAGTCGTCTTCACGGATGACGGCATCCATCGCCTGGCCGAGATCGCGTTCTCGGTCAACGAGCGCACCGAGAACATCGGCGCGCGCCGCCTGTACACGGTGATGGAAAAGCTGCTCGAGGAGATCTCGTTCACGGCCGGTCTTGAAAAGGACCAGACGGTCACCCTCGACGCGGCCTACGTCAACGCACGACTGGACGCGCTGTCGGTCAACGAAGACCTGTCGAGGTACGTGCTGTAATGCGCGTACTGTAATTTCTTGAAAAGGAGGACTGGCGATGGCAAACAAGGCACTGGCGACGCGGCAGAAGATGCGGCTGCGGGTGGAGCCATCCCAGAACTTCGGCAAGCCGCGCAATCCGATCGCGGCGCTGGCCAAGGCCCGCTCGGCGGGGGCGCACGCCAAGCCGCTATCGAGCGAACGGCAAGAGGCCAGGCGCATGCTGAAGAAGGCGAAGCTGGTCGCGGACGACGATGAATAACTGAGCCGCTTCTTCCTTTCGACATACTTTCCCCTTGGCGGGCCGCGCAAGCGTGCCCGCCTTTTTTACGTCCGTCCCTGCCGCCTGCGGCTGCGGTGTGGTATCGCCGCCCGCACGATCTTGCTTACTCGACAATTCACAGGTACATTCAGTCGACATGTCATATTTACTGCAGGAACACCATGAGTTCACCGGAACTGGTCCTCGACGTGCTGCGCGCCGAACTGCGCACCGCCAACATCACCTACAAAGACCTGGCCGGGCGTATCGGCGTCAGCGAATCGAGCGTCAAGCGCATGTTCGGCCAGAAGGACATGGCGCTGTCGCGCCTGGCCCAGATCTGCCAGGTGACCGGCATCGCACTGGAAGACGTGCTGCGCCGCGCCGCCGACTCGCGTCCCCAGGCCGACTTCCTCACCCTGCCGCAGGAAACCTCGCTAGTCGCCAACCCGCGCCTGCTCCTGATGGCGATCTGCTGCCTCGGCCACTGGTCGCTGGGACAGGTCACCGAGACCTATCGCCTGACCGAGCCGGAATGCATCACCCTGCTTGCCGAACTCGACCGGCTCGGCCTGATCGAACTGAAACCGCTGAACCGCTACAGCCTGCGCGTCTCGAACGCCTTCCGCTGGCTGCCGGACGGCCCGGTACAGCGCTTCTTCCGCGAGCACGTGGTCGAAGACTATTTTGCGGGCAGGTTCGACCGTCCCGGCGAGGCGCTGATGTGCCTGCCCGCGCGCCTGTCGAGCGCCAGCGCCCAGGAGCTGGCCTCGAAGATCGAGCAGCTGGCCGGTGAACTGGCGCGCCTGCACCGCAACGACCGCCGGCTGCCGTCGCAGGAGCGCGACGGCTATACGCTGCTGGTCGGCTTCCGGTCCTGGGAATTCGCGGCCTTTACCGCATTGCGGCGCGCATGACAGCGGCGATCGATACCGGCCGGCGCAAGCGCCTGACCTTCCGGGGCGCCGACGAGAACGACGACAGCCTGCCGCGCGCCGTGATGGCGGGCCGCAAGACGGTCACCGCCGACACGGTCGAGGACTATTACAAGCCCTACGGCGAATACGGCGACGGCAGCTACGAAGCGGGCGACCTGATCGAAGTCTACGACCTGAAGCAGCGCCTGCGCTGCCTGATCCGCGCGACCAAGGTGCAGCGCATCCGCTTCGGCGACATCCCGGAAGAAGTCTGGCGCGGCGAGACCTTCGCCAGCGCACGCGAATTCCAGGAAGTGCACATCCGCTGCCTGCCGCAGTACGAGCTGCACGACGACTTCGAATTCGTGACCCTGCATTTCGAGTTGGTCGCGGTGATCGAGGCCTGAGGTCGTTCCGGCCTGCTGTATCATGCGCATCCTGAAAACGAAAGCCGCGCATGCTCACCATTACCATCAAGCAGGGCAAGGAAAAGGCCATCCTGGCCGGCGACTCCTGGATTTATCTTTCCGCCATCGACAAGGTCGAGGGCAAGCCCGCCGAGCGCAACAAAGCGGGCGCCACGGCCATCGTGCAATCCTCGTCGCGCCAGTTCCTGGCACGCGCGGCCTACAACGCCAAGTCGCAGATCGCGGCCCGGGTCTGGACCCTGCGCGAGGACGAGCCGGTCGACCACGCCCTGATCAAGCGCCGCGTACAGGCTGCCGTGCAGGCGCGCGCCGACGTGTTGCGTGACGCCGATCCGGAGGCGCTGGTCCAGCTCATCGACGGTGACCAGAGCGGCTTGCCCGGCCTGCTGGTGCACAGCTACGGCGGCGCCGCGGGCTACCTGGTCTGCCAGTTCAATGCCGCCGGGGTCGACCTGTGGAAGGTGCCTGTCGTGCAGGCGCTCATCAAGGCCACCGGCTGTCCGAATGTGTACGAGCGCAGCGACGAACTGGTGCGCAAGGCCGAAGGACTGCCCGTCACGCGGCGGGTGCTGGCCGGCGAGGAACCGCCCCAGCGCCTGATGGTGCGCGAAGGCGGCCGGCTGCTGCCGATGGACATTCGTACCGGGTTCACCTATCCGCGCTGATCCTCACATAGACACCCGTGTGCCGGACGTTGATGCCGCCGCAGTCACCATCATCGTCCGCCACGAGATAGCGTCCGATCCGGGTAAGCACCACCTGGCACGCCCCCTCGGCGGCGCTGGCCTTGGCTCCCTGCACCTCCAGCACGCCGTGCATGCCGCCGAAGTTCGCGCGTGGCTCGCCATTCGGTCCGGCGCCGCCATCCCAGCGCAGCGTCGACTCGATCTGCATCCGGCCAAGGCCTGGCGCCGGCCAGATCCGGATAGTGCCGGCGCCGTCCGACCAGGTGCCGAGCCAGTCGCGCACCGGATCGAGCGGAGCCGCCGGAAGCAGGTCTAGCTTGGCTGCCGGGATCCATCCCACTGACTCGTGCTTCCGGCCCTGGTACCAGACGCAGGCGAAACCGGCAGTCCGCTTGCTGACCAATACTTCGTCACCCGGCACGAGATAGGCTGGACGCTTGCATGCGGCGCATTTCGAGGGGCAGCCGTCGTAGTCCTCGAGAAAATGCACTTTCTCGTTCTTCGCGCCCTGGACGACGCCCAGGCCCAGGTCGTCCTGCTCGAGGGGAAAGCCGCCGTTGCGGCAAAAATCCGCATCGGACACCTGGGCAGCGCAGGCAAGCGGCGTGATCAGCAGGCAGATCCAGGCGAAGATGCGGGTCATGTTCATCTGGACCAGTATATCGGCTGGCCAAACAGGAATTGTCACCGGTGCTCACCGCGGCTTGCAGGCTTCCGGCATCAGCCACAGCAGCGCCAACAACACATGGATCACTGCACCGAGCGGCGCATACCAGAACGACAGCCCGATCGCCAGCGCGTACAGCCCGATCGACAAACGGTTCTTGCGGCTGCCCCAGGAGTGCACGTGGCCGGCATCCGCATCCACATCCAGGCGCCACGACAGCAGCATGAATGAGACCGAGCACAGCAGCAGCACCGCGCCGTACAAGGCCACCGCTACTTCCACCATCGGATGTTCGCCGGCCCAGGCCGTCACGTAGGGAATCAAGGACATCCAGAACAGCAGGTGCAGGTTGGCCCACAGGCCGGCGCCGTCGACCTTCCTGACCCGCTCAAACAGCGCATGGTGGTTGACCCAATAGATGCCGACGTAGACGAAGCTGAGCGCATAGCGCAGCCAGCTGGACAGTACTTCCGCCAGGTCGGCGGGCGGGTAGGCCTGGATCTGGATGCTGCAGCAGCCGGTCATCTTCGGCAAGATGGAAGGGTAAATCGATCACGCGGCAGGGCGGGCACCGGCTGGGTCCGCGCTGCGATGGGTCGGCAGCTCAGTTGCGCTTGACGACGGCGCCGCCCTGGATCACCACGGCCGGCGTTTCCAGCAACTGCACGTTTTCCAGGGGGTTGCCCTGCACCGCCACCAGGTCGGCGTAGCGGGCAGTCTAAGGCGCCAGTGGCGCGTTAGACGGTCATGCCGGGCAGGGCGATACGGGTGCCGGCCTCGCCGGGCGCAGCGGCGGGCGTGGCGGACGCGGGCTTGACGCTGACGATGCGGCCGTCGCGCACCAGAATCTCGGGGTTCTGGACCATGCGGCCGGTGCGCACGTCCAGCAGGCGGTCGGCGGTGATGGTGACTTCGGCGGCCTGTGCGGCAGACCAGCTCAGGGCAGCCAGGCAGGCCAGGACGATGCGCGAGACCAGGGGTGTGGCGCGCAGGACATTCGGACGTTTCAAGGGCTGGCTCCGGCATGATGAATTAACAAGATGCAAGCTTACACAGGGATATGCCCTGCCCGTCCAAAAAAAACGCCGCATCGCTGCGGCGTTACTGGGTCGGGTTCGGTTCCCCCACCGGGCTGTTCACCGCCCGGGTCGAGGGCGGCATCTGCACCTGGTTCGGCGGCGGGTTCTGGCCCTGCTGTCCTTGCTGCTGTCCCTGCTGCCCTTGCTGCGGCTGGGTCATGGTCGGATCGGGCGGCGGCGGTGCCTCCTGGTTCGGCAGCGCGGGTTCCGGGGTGGTCAGCGCGACCCCGCCGCCCGGTTGCTGCTGCATGTTTCCGGGCGCGGCCACGACGCCCGGCGCGGTCTGCGGCTCGACACCCGGCGGCGGCGCGGCGGCCACCGGCTGCGGCATCGGTGGCGCCATGCCGGGCTGGCTGGAGGCGCCCGTGTCGGGCGCCAGGTCGACGCGTTTCATGACGCCGCCTTCGGACAGCATCACGTATTTCGGATGCACCTCGGCCACCGTCACGCCCGGCACGATCTCGCGGCCGATCCGCACCGCCTTCGGCGGCGAACCCTCGGCCACCAGGATCACGGCGCTGTTGCTGCCGGCCGAGACGACGCCGGTGAGCTGGTAATTGGAGATCGCCACCGCGGTCGGCTGGCCGCCGAACAGGTAGGCGGCGGCTTCCGGGTTCGGCTCGGCCATGGCCACGGCCGGCGCCGGCGCCAGCGGACGCTGCTCGGGCTTGTACAGCTGCAGGAACCAGTAGGCGCTTGATGCCACCAGCAGGATCAGTGCGAGCAGGGTGAGGAGGAGAGGCAGACGCTTGTTCATGGTTTCCTTCTTGTTCTTGTATTCAGCGTACCAGTTGGTTGATCTCGATGATCGGCATCAGGACCGCCAGCACGATCAGGAGCACCACCAGGCCCATGGCCAGGATCAGCACCGGCTCCAGCAGGCCGGCGATGGTGAGCGTGCGGCGCTCGAGGTCGGCCTGCTGCGAGTTGGCCGCGCGCTCGAGCATGCTGGGCAGCTCGCCGGTGATCTCGCCGGCGCGGATCATGTGCACCAGCATCGGCGGAAAGTGCTTCTGCGCCGACAGAGCGCGCGCCAGGCTCACGCCTTCGCGCACGCTGCCGGTGGCCTGTTCGACCAGTTCGCGCATCGCCACGTTCGACAGGGTGTCGCGGCTGGTCTCGAGCGCGCGCAGGATCGGCACGCCGGAACCGGTGGTGATCGCCAGCGTGCTGGCGAAGCGCGCCGTGTTCAGGCTGCGCTCGAACTTGCCGTACACGGGTGCATTGAGCAGCCAGGTATGCCAGCGCCGCTTGAGGTCGGGATTGCGCAGCGCGCGCCGCCACAGCCAGAAGGCGCCGATGAGCAGGATGCCGACATAGATGCCGTAGGCCCGCACGAAGTCGGAAATCACCAGCATCATCACGGTGAGGAAAGGCAGCTTCTGCTTGGTGTTGGCGAACACCGAGACGATCTGCGGCACCACGTAGGTGAGCAGGAAGATGACGATCGCAAAGGCCACCACGGTGACGATGGCCGGATAGGTGAAGGCCAGGCGCACCTTCTGCACCAGCGCGTTGCGGCGCTCGATGTAGTCGGCCAGGCGCGACAGCACGCGCGAGAGCTGGCCGATCTGCTCGCCGGAAGACACCAGGGCGCGGTAGATCTCGGCGAAGTCGCGCGGGTGGCGCGACAGCGCGCTGGAGAAGGCCACGCCGCCGATGACTTCGGAGCGGATCGAGGCGATCAGGTCGCGCACGTAGGGGCGTTCGGCCTGCTCCAGCAGCGCGGTGAAGGCCTGTTCCAGCGGCAGGCCCGCCTCCAGCAGGCTGGCCAGCTGGCGCGTGAACAGCGCCAGCTCGACCTGCGACAGGCGCTCGCCGAAGCCGCGCGAGCGCGCCACGCCGGCTTCGTCCACCTGGGCCGCGATCTGCTCGACCGACAGCGGCGTCAGGCCCTGGGTGCGCAGGTCGGCGCGCGCCGAGCGCGGGCTGTCGGCGTTGACCACGCCCTTCTTGGTCGCGCCGCCGGCGTCGACGGCCTCGTAGCGGAATGCTGGCATGGTTTACATCCTCTTCCGCTAGTCCTTGGTCACGCGTACCAGCTCGGCGCGCGTGGTGGTGCCGTCCGCCAGCCAGCGTTCGCCGTCTTCGCGCATCAGCCTCATGCCCGACTTCTGGGCGGCGACGCGAATCTCGGCTTCGGAGGCCTGGTTGTGGATCTGGGCGCGGATCTCTTCGGTGGTTTCCAGCAGCTCGTAGACGCCGACCCGGCCGTGGTAGCCGGTGTGGCCGCAGCGCTCGCAACCCACCGCGTGCCAGCCGGTGGCGTCGCTGACCTTGCAGTGCGTGCACAGTTTGCGCACCAGGCGCTGCGCCATCACGCCCAGCAGCGACGAGGACAGCAGGAACGGCTCGATGCCCATGTCCAGCAGACGGGTCACGGCCGAGGCCGCGTCATTGGTGTGCAGGGTGGCCAGCACCAGGTGGCCGGTGAGCGAGGCCTGCACCGCGATCTGCGCCGTTTCCAGGTCGCGGATCTCGCCGATCATGATCACGTCCGGGTCCTGGCGCAGGATGGCGCGCAGGGCCTTGGCGAAGCTCATGTCGATGCGGGCGTTGACCTGAGTCTGGCCGACGCCGTTGAGGTCGTATTCGATCGGGTCTTCCACCGTCATGATGTTGGTGGTGGACGCGTTCAGGCGCGACAGCGCTGCGTACAGCGTGGTGGTTTTACCGGAACCGGTCGGGCCGGTGACCAGCACGATGCCGTGCGGCTGGTTGATCAGGCGGTCGAACTGCGGCAGCATGTCCGGCGCCATGCCCAGGTGACTCAGGTCGAGGCGACCGGCTTCCTTGTCGAGCAGACGCAGCACCGCGCGCTCGCCGTGGCCGGTCGGCAGGGTCGAGACGCGCACGTCGACCGGTTTGCCGCCGATGCGCAGGGTGATGCGGCCGTCCTGCGGCAGGCGCTTCTCGGCGATGTCGAGCTGCGACATGATCTTGATACGCGAGATCAGCGAGGCGTGGATCGCCTTCCTGGGGCGCACGATGTCGCGCAGCGCGCCGTCGACGCGGAAACGCACGACCGAGGTCTGCTCGAAGGGTTCGATGTGGATATCGGACGCGCCTTCGCGCAGCGACTGCGTCAGCAGTGCGTTGATCATGCGGATGACCGGGGCGTCGTCCGAGGATTCCAGCAGGTCTTCGATGGCGGGCACGTCCTGCAGCAGGCGGGTCAGGTCGAGGTCGGCATCGAACTCGTCCACCACCTGCGAGGCGTCGCCGCCGGCGCCGGCATAGGCCTTGGCGATGGCGTCGTCGAGCTCGCCGCGATCGAGGCGGCGCAGGGTGATGCGGCCGAAGCGGCGCGAGACTTCCGCGATCGCGCTGGGCGCCGTGGCGCCGGACACCAGCACCTCGACGGCCTGGCCCGGTTCGTCACCGCCGCGCGCCAGCACGCCGTGGTCACGGGCGAAGGCGAAAGGCAACAGATTGTTCATGGTCAGCTTATTTCTGGTTCGATGGCGTCACCGGACGAAACTGGGACTGCGGCGTCGCCGCCTGGTTCTGCTGGCGCTGCTGGCCTGGCGGCACCGGTTGGCCGCTGGCCGCGCCCGGGGCGCTACCGACGACCGGCGCCGCCTGCACCGGCGCGGTGGCCATGGTGCCGCCGACGGGCGGCTGGCCACCCGTCAACGGCGGCAGCTGCGGCGCGCCGAGATCGCGCATCAGGATCGTGTCTTCCTGGCTGGCCTGGCCCGAGGCGCCGACGGCGCGCATGTATTCGTAACGGTCCATGGCCAGCGAATGGGAAGCTTCCTTGCTGCGCACCACGACAGGACGCAGGAACACCATCAGGTTGGTCTTGACCCGGGTGCGGTTGCGGTACTTGAATAGGTTGCCCAGCACCGGAATGTCGCCCAGGCCGCGTACTTTCTCTTCACCGTCGCCTTCGGTGTCCTCGATGAGGCCGCCGAGCACGATGATCTGGCCGTCGTCGGCCAGCACATTGCTTTCGATCGCGCGCTGGTTGGTGGTCAGGCCCTGCGGCGCGTTGCGGGTGGCCGGGTCGACGCTCGAATTTTCGTGGAGGATCGCCATCTTGATGGTACCTCCCTCCGAGATTTGCGGGCGCACCTTGAGCAGCAGGCCGACGTCCCGGCGGTCGACGGTCTGGAACGGGTTGCCGCCGCCGGTCGCGGCGGTGGTCGTGTACGAGCCGGTGATGATCGGCACGTTCTGGCCGACCTTGATCGTCGCCAGCTCGTTGTCCAGGGTGATCATGTTCGGTGTGGACAAGATGTTGGCATTGCCATCGTTTTCAAGGGCGCGCGCCACCGCGCCCAGGCCCAGCTCGCCGCCCACCTGGCGGAACAGGCCGAAGGTCAGGCCGCCCGGGATGCTCGGCACCGAGGTGCCGGACAGGCCGGTACGCGCGGCCGCGGCCAGGTTGACGATGTTGCTGCCCTGGGCACCGCCGGTGAAGGACTGGACGCCGCCGACGCGGTACTTGCTGTCGCTGTCGCCCGAGGCGCCGATCCACTGCACGCCGAACTCCGAGGCCTTGTTGGAGGTGACTTCTACCACCAGCGCCTCGATGTAGACCTGGGCGCGGCGCACGTCGAGCTGGTCGATGACGCTGCGCAGGTTGCGGTACACGGCGTCCGGCGCGGTGATGATCAGGCTGTTGGTCGAGGCATCGGCCTGGATGAAGCCGGAGCCCTGGCCGCCGCCGGCGCCGCCCGCGGTGAGCTGGCTCTGCTGGCCGTAGGTGCCGCCGGTGCCGGAACTGGCGAGGCTGCCCTGCTGGCCCTGCTGGCTGCCGAGTCCGCCCTGGCCGGTGGCGCTTCCGCCCATGCCTGCGGAACCCGCCTGGATCGAGCCGCCCGAGGTGCCCTGCTGCTGCACCGGCACCGCCGACGCGTCCTGCGACACCACGGCGCGCAGGGTCTGGGCCACGCGGCTGGCGTCGGCGTTCTTCAGGTAGACGACGTGGATGTTGCCCTGCGTCGAGGTCTGCTGGTCGAGGCGCGCGATCAGGGACTTGGCCAGGTTGGCGCGCGCCTGCGAAGGGGCGCGGATCACGACCGAGTTGGTACGCGGGTCGGCCAGCACGGTGACGCGGCCGGAGTCGCCGCCGGCGCTCGGTTCCATCAGGCGGGTGACCAGGGCGGCGATGTCGCTGGCGATCGCGTTGCGGATCGGGATCACGTCGAGGTCGGCCGCCACCGGCGCGTCGAGCGCGGCGATGATCTTGGCCAGGCGGCGCAGGTTGTCGGCGTAGTCGGTGATGACCAGGGTGTTGTTGCCCGGGTTCGCCATGATCGAATTGTTCGGCGAAATCAGGGGGCGCAGCACGGCGGTGAGATTCGCTGCCGATTCGTAGGAGAGATAAAACACCTGGGTGGCGATCTGGTCGCCGGTGGCGCGGCTGGCGCGCACGCCGCCGACCTGGGTCGGCGAGGACTGGGCCTTGGCTTCGGCTTCCGGCACCACCTTGGCATAGCCGTCGCCGCTGGTGACCACCGCATAACCCTGCAGGCGCAGGGTCGAGGTCAGGAGGGCGAAGGCCTGGGTCTTGGTCAGCGATTTTTCCGACACCAGCGTGATCGTGCCCTTGACGCGCGGGTCGATGATGAAGGTCATGCCGGTGTAGTGGCCGATCGCCTTGATCACCGATTCGATGTCGGCGTTGACGAAGCTCAGCGCCGCGGCGTTCGCACTGTCCTGGGCATGGGCAACTGCTGGAAGGAATGTTCCCGCCGTGGTCGCGGCGAAGCAGCACAGCATGGCGCCGGCCGCAACGCGGCGCAGGCTCGGCAGACGGAGGTGGGGTCGAGCAAAGGTGGTGCGAATGTTGTTGGTCATTATCTGAACTCGAGTGCGATTATGTTTTTGCCGTTCACCATGCGGCGCTGGCCCAGCAGGTTGAGCATATTGCCCAGCGTCTGTTCGTATCCTTCGGCGGCCGACGCCTGGCCGGAAAAGCGCAGGCGGCCATTTTGCAGCATACCCGAGCCCGTCAATACGAGCGCACCGCGTACGGTGCGCAGGTTCAGGTCGGCCTGGCTGCCGCGCCAGTCGAATGCCATTTCATAGCTGCCCAGCGGCCGGATGGGCGACATGCGCGAACCCATGTCGGTCATTGTCAATACCGTACGACCCTGCACCGCCACCGTATTGGGCTGGCGCAGCAGGTCGAGCGTATTCCAGACCAGCCGGATGGTGCCGCTCGGCGCCAGCGTGTTGAGCGGCGCGCCCAGCCCCGCCAGGCCCTCGGCCGGCAGCAGCAGTTCGCCGCTGCTCACCTGCCATTGCGACCAGCTGCCGTCGATGCGGACCGGGCGTGCCAGTGCTTGCGGGTTTTCCAGTTCCATGTGGACTTGGCCCAGCATCACCAGCGGCGACAAACGCCATGCGAAGCGTCCCGGCAGCAGCGGCGTCACCGCCCCGCCCTCGCCCGGCGCCCCGCCCACGAAGGCTGAGCCGTTCCAGAGCGTACCTTGCGCATCCCCCAGAGTCAAACGACCGCCGGTCTGCTGTTCCACGATCGGCCCCAGCCAGGAAGCGGGCAGGAAGGCCAGCACCGTGACGAGCACGGCCAGCACGACCGGCACTGTCCACAACAGCAGGCGCCTCATTGGGCCGGCGCGCTGGCCTGGCGCAGCGTGAGGGTGGCGTCGACCTGCCCCACCGCGCTCAAGGCGGTAAACGTGGCGTCCTGCACCTGCACGCGGTTCTCGCGGCGCTGGGCATCGAGCCAGGACACCAGGTTGGCGAAGGACACGCCGTTGAACTGGATCTTGGCGTATTCGCCGGTCATGGTGACCGAGCCGGCCTTGAGGCCACGCTGGGCCATGCGGGCGTTCAGCGCCTCCGAGCTCATGGGCGCTACCGACGGCGCCGGCGTGGCGGCCAGGGCCTGGGCTTCGGCGGCCATGGTCTGCAGCTGGGCGGCCTGCTGGCGCAGCGCGGGCAGCGAGCGTTTCAGGCTGTCGCGCCCTTCGATGGCCGGCGCCAGCAGCAGCGCATAGACCAGCGACACCCCCACCACGGCGCCGCCGACGGCCAGGAACTTGCGTTCCTGGTCGGTACGGCCCAGCCACCAGGTGAGCGCACGCTCGCGCAGGGCGCCGAATTTCGCGCCGAACTGCGCGCCGATGTTTCCTGCTGCCTTCATTGTGCTGCTCCCGTGGTGGCTGCCTGTGCGGGCGCACCTGCGGCACCCGTGCTGCGGATGACCCAGGTAGCCGGTGCGCTTTCTTCCAGACTCATGTTGCGTGCTTCCAGGATCGAACGCAGCTGCGCCGTGGTGGCGGGGTCGACGGTGTCAGGTTTGACGCGCACGGTGAGCGTGCGTTCGCGGAACTCCATTGACGCAAGCGTGGGCGGACGCCCGAGGCCGCGGACCGCCTCGCCGAGCTGGCCGGCGATCCAGCCGAACTCGTCCGGGCTGACCTGGCCGCTGGCGGCCTTGGCGCGCGCGATGTTCTGGCGCATCTGGGCCACCGGGTCGATCACCGGCTGGGCCGGGTAGGCGCTGCGGAAGGTCTGGGACATGCCCTGGCGTACCGCGTCGGCCTCGCGCTTCAGGCGCAGCCATTCGATGTTGACGCCGATGATGTTGACCACGATCGCGGCGAGCGCGAGGCGGATCGGCCAGCGCCAGCGGCTCCAGTCGCGCTGGGCGACGCCGGCAGTGCCGAGGCCCGGTACCAGGTCCATGGTGCTGCTTTTGCTGCCTGCGATCCAGTGCTCCCAGGCTTCGCTTTCCAGCGTGATGCCGGGGCCGGCTTCGGCCAGCAAGGCCTGGTATTCGCCGAGCTGTTCGTGCGGCACGTACAGCACCAGCGGGGCGTCGCCCGCCAGCGCGCGCGCGGTCTGCAGCGCGAGCGTCGGGTTGCCGTCCAGGGCCAGACCCAGGCCCTCGTACTGGCCCTGGCGCAGCAGCAATTCGTTGTTGCCGATGGCGGCGCTGACGCTGCCCGGCAGCAGGGGCAGGCACAGCTGTGCCGGCACGGCGGCGACCGATCGCGCCCCCATGCCGAGCAGGGCCTTCACCAGCGGTTCGAACCAGTCGCGCTGGACCACGCCGACCGGGCGGCGGCCATCCGGCAAGGGAGGACCGGCCACCAGCACGCAATCGAGCGGGTCGCCCAGGATGTGTTCTTCGACCAGGGCCGGGAGGGCCGCGCGCAGGCGGGCGCCGGTGAGCGGCGGAGCCTGGACCGGGATCAGGGTGACGTCGGCGCCGGCCAGCAGCAGCACCACGCGGCGGCTGGCGGCGACCACGTCGCCCAGGTTGCGCAACAGGCCTTCGCCCTGCTGCGCGATGGTGCCGGCATCAAGCACCACCGCAAAGCGGCACAGCGCGCCCTCGCCTTCGGCTCTAGCCGGGTGCCGTATATAAAGAGTAGTCAAACTGTCTCGCTTTCTTCTAGTTCTGGCGGGTCCAGATCACTCGGGTTCCGCCGCCGACGCTGACGACGGGGGTTCGCTCGATCAGCGATTCCGCGTTCAGCGCCGCACGGTCGAGCCGAATACGGCTCTGTACGATAAACCAGCGGCTCTTGATGTCCCAGGTATCGTCCAGCTGCTGGTTGTTTGCTGCCTGGCTCGAGAAATCCGCCGGGGTGCGCCAGGCCGCCGTCTTGCGGCGCGCCACCAGGCTGTTGGCCTGGGACAGCGACATCCCCGGCACGATCGCCGACAGCAGCTCGGCCGGCACGGTATTCACATTCAGTTTCGTCGCCTCGGTTCCGTAGGGCAGCACGATCACGAAGGGGCGCAACTTCGCCATCACTTCCTGGGTGACGCCCTGCACCGCCAGCAAATCGTCCACCTGCATCAGCGGGATCGGCACGCCGTTGGCCGGCGGGACTGGCGGCAAGACGGACGTCGGGTTCGGCGGATTCGGATCCGGCGGGTTGGGATTGGGTGGATTCGGATTGTTCGGATCCACCGGCACCCCCACCTGCTGTCCCTGCGCAACGAAGTCCGCGATCCGGTTCGCCAGGCGCGCATCGAGGCGCAGGTTGTCCAGCAGGCGGCGGAAGATCTCCACCTGTTCCGGCACCTTCTGGCGGTCCTTTGCCAGGTTGACGAGATTGTAGCGCGACGTTGCGTCAATAATATTACCGGACAAGGTCGCGTCGAAGTTTTCCCCTTCGACCCGTTCGCGTTCGATGTACTGGTCGAGCCGGGTCTCGGCCAGCGGGGTGGCCCAGACCTGGTCGAGCGAGGTGTATTGCGAGGTGTAGGCGTCCTGGCGCAGCACCAGGCTGGCCCAGTCGAGGGCGCCGCGCAGGATCCACTTGGTCTGCAGGTGCAGGCGCTGGTTTTCCATCGAGCGCACCTGCACCTGCTGCTGCCAGAACAGGCTGGCGACGATGGAGATGGCGAGCGTGGTCAGCAGCAGCGCCGTGACCACCGCGACGCCGCGCTGGCGCAAGCTGGGTGGCGGCCGCCGCATCAGGTGCCTCCCAGCAGGAAGAACTTGACCATCGGCACGTCCCGGCCCTGCACGACCAGGCCGACCTGCAGGCCGCTGGGGTCTTCGGGCTGGACGCCGTCGGCGATCGGGGCCGGCTCGAGGCGCCACTGGTTGCCCTGCCAGGCCATGATGCTCATGCTGACCAGGCCGCTTTGCAGCGCCACCGGCGTCGACGCTTCCGAGGGCGCATCGCTGCCGGCCGCCTGCCACAGCACCTCGAGCTGGGCCAGGTCGCGGGTGCCGCGCGATTCGCGCCGGATCAGCTTGCCGTCCACCAGGCGGTAGGACACCACGACCATCTGCGAGGGTTCGTTTTCGTTGTAGACCTTGCGCACCAGCATGAAGCGCCCTTCTTCCCAGACCAGGTTGGGACGGCGGCCAATGATCTCGCGCCCGGCCAGGTGCTCGCAGTCGCTCTGCATCTGGGCGAAGGCCAGCTGCATGCCGCGCGTGGTTTCCATCTCTTGCGTCAGCGCGATGCGGGCGCGCACGATGCCGTCCAGCCCGCGCCAGCCGAGCACGGCCAGGATGGCAAGGATGCTGATCGCCACCAGCAGTTCGACCAGGGTGAAGCCGCGGCGACGGCGCGAGCGTTGTGGGATGCCGGGTGTCATGTCCGCGAGGGCCTCAACACGAGCTGAACCAGTTTGACGATACGGCGCGTCGGACGTTCGGCGTCATACACCGAGACTTCGATCCGGCGCAATTGCGGATTCGGGCTGGTCAGGACTTGCTCTTCGCAGATCAAGTTGAGCTCGCCTTGCGGGCAGGGAAAGTTGCGCTTGCCGACTTCGGGCCATTCGCGGCCGAGGCGGATCTGCACCAGCCGGTTCTCGGCCGACCAGGTGGCCATCATGGCGGCGCGCAGGCCGTCGCTGTTGGCGGTCAGGCTGCCCACGGCGCGCAGGCCGGCGCCGAGCGCGGTGCCGACGATGACCAGGGCCACCAGCACTTCAAGCAGGGTGAATCCACGTGCGCGCATCGCTGTCACCTTCATTCGACGGTAAAGTGGCCGATGCCGTCGGCACGGATCGCGACCGCGTTGCCGGCGGTGGCGAGGGTCAGCACGAAGGGCTTGTCGACCGGCTCGCGTCCGAAGGTGATGCGCACGGTGCTGGGATCGCTGCTCATGCTGGGTTCGAGCACCAGTTGCAGGGGAGCGCCGCGGAAAGTGCGTTCGCGCAGCAGGTCGTCGCGGGTGACCGGCTCCCAGCCGGTGTCGTTGCGCACCACGAAGCGGTAGCGCTCGCCGTTGGCCTCGAAGGCCACCTGGCGGTTGCGCACGATGGCTTCGTCACGCGCCAGCTGCAGCAGCAGGGCCAGGCGCTGGGCCTCCTGCTGCAGGTTCTGGCGCGGAGAAGGGATGGCGTTGAGCGAAGCCAGGCCCAGCGTGATGCCGATAATGACCATCACGACCAGCAGCTCCACCAGGGTGAAGCCGGCGCTCGCCGGGCGGCGAGCTGGGGCGCCCACGGCCCGCATTGGAAACCTTATTCCCAGGAACCGACGTCGGCATCCTCACCGGTACCGCCGGGCTGGCCATCGGCGCCCAGCGAGAAGATGTCCACTTCGCCATGGATGCCCGGCGACAGGTACTGGTAAGCATTGCCCCACGGGTCTTTCGGCAGCTTTTCCATGTAGCCGCCGTCTTTCCAGCCGTTCGCGGCCGGGCCCGAGGTGGGCTTGGTGACCAGGGCCTGCAGGCCCTGCTCGCTGCTCGGGTAGCGCTGGTTGTCCAGCTTGTAGAGCTTGAGCGCCTGCGACATGGTGGCGATGTCGGTCTTGGCGGCGGTCACGCGCGCTTCCCCGGTGCGACCCAGCAGTTTCGGCACGACCAGGGCGCCGAGAATGCCGATGATCACCACGACCACCATGATCTCGACCAGGGTGAAGCCGCGTGCGCGGCGCTGCTTGCGTTGCGAATCAATGTGCATGGATGCTCTTTGTAAGTATGTCGGTCAGGGCTGACAGTATAAGCCTACACGCAGGGCGGGGCTACCGCGTGCACTGGAGAAATTGTAAGCCGAAGAGCAAGTTTAATTCTGTCTTAAAGCAGTCTTGTTTTTGTACTCATTGTCCTCCGCCGGGCCGAACCTTGCACACCGGACAGGCAGGCTGGCGCGCCACCTTCAGGGCAGTCCACTCCATGGCGCGGCCGTCGAGCAGCAGCAGGCGGCCGGCCAGCGGCTCGCCAATGCCGGCCACCAGTTTCATGGCTTCGGCGGCCTGCATGGCGCCGACCACGCCGACCAGGGGCGCGAACACGCCCATGGTGCTGCAGGCCACGTCCTCGAAGTTGCTGTCTTCGGGGAACAGGCAGGCATAGCACGGGGCTTCCGGCCGGCGCGTGTCGAAGACCGACAACTGGCCGTCGAAACGAATCACGGCGCCGGAGACCAGCGGCTTGCGTGCTTCGACGCAGGCACGGTTGACGGCGTGGCGGGTGGCGAAGTTGTCGCTGCAGTCGAGTACGACCGTCGCCGCACGGACGAGTTCCGCCAGGCGCGCGCCGTCCACGCGTTCGCGCAGCGCGGTAACCTCGATGTCGGGGTTGATGGCCAGCAGGGCCGCGCGGCCGGAGTCGACCTTGGCCTGGCCGATCCGCTCGGTGGTGTGCATGACCTGGCGCTGCAGGTTGGTCAGGTCGACCTCGTCGTCGTCGACCAGGGTAATGCGGCCGATGCCGCTCGACGCGAGGTAGAGCGCGGCGGGGGAGCCAAGGCCGCCCGCGCCGATGATCAATGCGTGCGCGTCCAGCAGGCGCTGTTGGCCCTCGATGCCGATCTCGTCGAGCAGGATGTGGCGGGAGTAGCGCAGGAGTTGGGTGTCGTTCATCGGGCCAGGCCGATTATTTCTTGGCCGGCGCCTTGATCTCCGGCGGCTTCTGCTCCGTCCCCGGCAGCGTCTTCGGCGCCGCCGGCTTCTCGGCTTCCGGCTCCGACTTGGCCAGCTGTACCGGCTGTCCCTTGAAGTGCTTGATCGCCTGCGCCAGCTGGAAGTCGTCCTTGCTGCCGTAGTCGAGCGGCTTGCGGTCTTTCAGCTGGGCGATCGCGCGCTGCTGGGCGTCGAGCGCTTCTTTCTGGTCCTTGGCGGCCTGGGTTTTCCCGGCCTCGCCTTCGCTGGCCAGGTGGCGCTGCAGGTCGGCCTCGCGCACGCGCAGCACGGCCAGCGCGTCGCCCTCGGGGGTCTCGTCCACGCGCATGTCGGGAACGATGCCGGTGGCCTGGATCGGGCGGCCCTTCGGGGTGTAGTAGCGCGCCGTGGTCAGCTTGACGGCGGTGTCGGGCGACAGCTGGCGCAGGGTCTGCACCGAGCCCTTGCCGAAGGTCTGGCTGCCCATGATGATGGCGCGCTTGTAGTCCTGCAGGGCGCCGGCCACGATCTCGGAAGCGGAGGCAGAGCCGCCGTTGACCAGCACCACCATCGGCACCGTTTTGAGGCCGGCGGGCAGGCCGGCCAGCGGATCGGCGCCGCGCTGCGAATAGAATTCGCGGCGGCCGTAGAACTGCTGGTTGGAGTCCGGCAGCTGGCCCTTGGTCGAGACGATCAGCTGCTCAGGCTGCGGCAGGAAGGCCGCCGACACGCCGATCGCGCCCGGCAGCAGGCCGCCCGGGTCGTTGCGCAGGTCGAGCACCAGGCCCTTGATCTCGGGGTTCTCGGCGTACAGGGCCTTGGCCTTCTTGGCCAGCTCCTCGACGGTGTTTTCCTGGAACTGGCTGACGCGCAGCCAGGCGTAGCCCGGCTCGATCATTTTCGCCTTGACGCTGGCGACCACGATTTCCTGGCGCTGCACCGGCACCACCCAGGGCCGGTCCTCGCCGCGGCGCGCGATGGTGAGCGTGACCTTGCTGCCGGCCTTGCCGCGCATGCGCTTGATCGCTTCGTCGAGCGACATGTTGCGCACCGGGACGTTGTCGATGCGGGTGATCAGGTCGCCGGACTTGATACCGGCCTTGTGCGCGGGGGTGTCCTCGATGGGGGCGACCACCTTGACGTAGCCGTCTTCGCTGGCGACCTCGATGCCGACGCCAACGAACTTGCCCTGCACCGCTTCCTTCATCTCCTTGTAGGCCTTCTGGTCCAGGTAGACGGAGTGCGGGTCGAGCGAGGCGACCATGCCGCCGATGGCTTCGGACAGGAGCTTCTTGTCGGAGACCGGCTCGACGTAGTCGGTCTTGATCAGGCCGTAAACGTCGGCCAGCTGGCGCAGCTCGTCGAGCGGCAGCGGCGAGCCGACGTCTTTTTGCGCGTGGGCCGAGAACTGGAAGGAAGCGGCCACGCCGGCCACCATGCCCAGTCCGATCAGCCCGATATTCTTTGCTTTGCCCATCGCTATTCCCTTGTTTCCTAGAATTTGATCCAGCCTGAAGGATCGAAGGCCTTGCCGCGATGCCTGAGCTCAAAGTATAGCCCCGATTCCTCGATACCGCCGGTATTGCCCGCGCTCGCGATCACCTCGCCGGCGCGCACCATGTCGCCGGGGCGCTTCAGCACCGCCGAGGTGAAGCCGTAGGTCGACAGGTATTCGCCGCCGTGGTCGATGATGATCATGTTGCCCCAGCCGCGCATCCATTCGGCGTGCACCACCCGTCCCGGTCCGACGGCGCGCACTTCGGCGCCTTCCGGCGCGGTGAAGAACATGCCTTTCCAGGTCAGGCTTTCGGTACGACGGGCGCCGAAGCGGGCGCGGATGTTGCCGCTGATCGGCGCCGTCAAACGTCCCTTGAGGGCGGCGAAGGCGCCGGCCGGCGCCGGCGGGGCCAGCGGGACCTCCTGCTCCACCGCGCTCGGGCGGGTTTCAGGCGGCTTCTGCTCGGCCACCCGCGGCGGCGGCTCGGGCTCCGGCTTGGGCGCCGGCTTGCCGCTCTGGCGTGCGATGCGCTCGCGCTCGGCCCGCTCGGCGGCGGCCTTGGCGCGGGCCAGGGCGCGCGCCTTCGCTTCCGCTTCGGCCTTGGCCTTGGCCGCGGCCAGGGCGGCCTGGCGGCGCCGTTCGGCCTCGGCCTGCTCGCGGATCAGGCGCGACAGGCGGTCCACCAGCTCGGTCATGCGCTGTTCGTCGCGCTGCAGGCGGTCGGCCTGCTTGCGCTGGTCGGCCAGTTTGGTCGACAGGTTCTGCAGCAAGCCGGCGCGCTTGGCCTTTTCCTTTTCCAGCGTTGCTTTCTGTTCCTGCTGCTCGCCGGCGATTTCCTGCAGCTCCAGCTGGGCGTTCTCGACCTTGTCGCGGTTGGCCTCGACTTCGGCCAGGTTGGCGCGCAGCGAGTCCAGCAGTTTTGCCTGGGCCTGCGACACATAGGCCATCATCTGCAGGTCGCGGTTGATGCGGTTCGGGTTGTCGCCAGACAGAAGGAGCTTGATCCGGTCTTCGTTGCCGGCCACGTAGTGTTCACGCAGCAGTTGTGACAATTGTTTCTTTTGATTAACAATTGTTTGCTGCAAGCCTTCACCCTGTTTCGACAGCTCATTCAGGCGCGTACTGGTTGCGTCCTGTTCCTCGGCCAGGTCGCGCAAGGCGCGGTTGGCATCGGAGATGGCGGCCTCGGACGCCGCCAGCTCGTCGGCAGCGTCGGCCCGCGCGTCCTCGGTGCGGGCGATGTCGCGCTTGATCGCTTCCAGCTTCTGCTGGATACCGGTGCGCTGCTTCTCCGCGGTCACTTTCTGGCGGCTGCGTTCGGTCTGGCGTTGGGCAAAAGCGGGTTCAAGCAGGGCGACGGCCAGCAGCGCGCCCAGGAGCGCGCTGCCGGCGAACTTCGTGAATGGCAAACGCAAGACTTATTTCGCCTTCCCTTGGCTGGCCACGGCCGCCACGGCGGCGGCGATCGCTTCCTGGTCGCCCAGGTAGTAGTGCTTGATCGGCTTCAGGTCCGCATCCAGTTCATACACCAGCGGCTGGCCGTTCGGGATGTTCAGGCCGACGATGTCGGTGTCGCTGATGTTGTCCAGCATCTTGATGATGGCGCGCAGGCTGTTGCCGTGGGCCGAGATCAGGATGTTCTTGCCGGCGCGGATGGCCGGGGCGATTTCCTCGTCCCAGCACGGCATCACGCGGGCCACGGTGTCCTTCAGGCATTCGGTCAGCGGGATCTGCTCTTTCGCCAGGGCCGCGTAGCGCGGGTCATTGAAGGAGGTACGCGGATCGTTTTCTTCCAGCGCGGGCGGCGGCGTGTCGTAGCTGCGGCGCCAGACCAGCACCTGCTCGTCGCCGAATTTTGCTGCCGTCTCGCCCTTGTCCAGGCCCTGCAGGGCGCCGTAGTGGCGCTCGTTCAGGCGCCAGTCGTTCTTCACCGGCAGGTACATCATGTCCATCTCGTCCATCGCCAGCCACAGGGTGCGGATCGCACGCTTGAGCACCGAGGTGTAGGCCACGTCGAAGGTGAAACCGGCTTCCTTGAGCACGCGGCCGGCGCTCCTGGCTTCGTTGATGCCCTTCTCGGTCAGGTCGACGTCGGTCCAGCCGGTGAAGCGGTTTTCCAGGTTCCAGGTAGATTCGCCGTGGCGCATGAATACGATTTTGTACATAAGCTCTTCTCAAGAAAAAATGCAATTGAAATCCGGTCCAGCATCTATTTTATAATGCGCCGATTCAGTTCAACCAACGGAACCCTTGTGAATTTCATTCTCGATAATATCTTCATCGTAGCGATCGCCGTGATTTCCGGCGGCGCCCTGCTCTGGCCGGCCCTGGGCCCGCGCGGCAAGCGCGTCACCCCGCTGCAAGCCACGCAGATGATCAACCGCGGCAAGATCCTCGTGCTCGACGTGAGGACTGCCGAGGAATATGCCGCCAGCCACCTGCGCGACGCGAAACACATCCCGCTGGCAGACTTGGACAAGCGGATCGGCGAGCTGGAGAAGTCGAAGAACCGCACCGTGATCGTCGTCTGCCAGACCGGCGCCCGCGCCGACAAGGCGGCGCGCCAGCTGCAGGCGGCCGGCTTCGAGGACGCGCATGCGCTCGAAGGCGGCCAGGCAGCATGGATCGCGGCCGGCTTGCCGGTGACTAAATAATTTATGGGAAAGGAAGCATCATGACCGCACACGTCGTTCTCTACCACACTGCCAGCTGCCCCTACTGCGTCCGCGCCGAGCGCCTGCTCGAAGCCAAGGGCGTGACGGACATCGAACGCATCCGCATCGACCTCGATCCGGAGCAGCGCCAGATCATGATGCAGCGCACCGGCCGCCGCACCGTGCCGCAAATCTACGTGGGCGACACCCACGTCGGCGGCTTCGACGACCTGTACGCACTCGACCAGGCCGGCCGCCTGGATCCGCTGCTGAAGGGCCAGCAAGCTTGATTTGACGGGCTTTGGGGTCCGTGGCGCTGGGGGTATTGCATCAGAATTGATTTTGATACAATTGCCCTCGCGTTTGACCAAAGTACCGGGACGGCGCGTCCGTCCACCATCATTTAAAACGAAAGCGTTCCATGTCCGACGAAAACCTGCAACCAGTATTCCAAATCCAACGCGTCTACCTGAAAGACATGTCGCTGGAACAACCGAATTCCCCGTCGATCTTCCTCGAACAGGAAGCCCCGACCATCGAAGTGTCGCTGGACGTCGGCGCCGAGTCGATCGCCGAAGGCATCTACGAATCGACCGTGACCATCACCGTCACCGCCAAGCTGAAGGACAAGGTCGCTTTCCTGGTCGAAGGCAAGCAGGCAGGCATCTTTGAAGCCCGCAACATCCCGGCTGACCAGATGGATCCGCTGCTGGGCATCGGCTGCCCGAACATCGTCTACCCGTACCTGCGCGCCAACATCGCTGACGTGATCAGCCGTGCAGGCTTCCCGCCGGTGCACCTGGCCGAGATCAACTTCGAAGCCTTCTACCAGCAGCGCCAGCAGGCAATGGCCCAGGCCGCTACCACCCCGGCACAATAAGTTGTTCCCATCCACGGGCGCCGCTCCTTGCGGTGTCCGTGCCTCCGGCGCCCCGGTCACTTCGTCCTTCGGCCCGCCATGATTCCATCCCGTCTCCTTGCAAGCGTGCTCCTGCTGGCGGCACCGTCCGCATTCGCCTTCGACTTCAAGAGCGTGGGCGCGGCCCCGGTGATCCTGTACGACACCCCGAGCACCAAGGGCGCCAGGATGTACATCGCCCCGCGCGGCATGCCGCTGCAGGTGGTGTCGAGCTACGCCGAGTGGGTCAAGGTCCGCGACGCCAACGGCGACCTGGCCTGGACCGAAGCCAAGGGCCTGAGCCCGCGCCGCAACCTCGTGGTTCGCACGCCCGGAGCCAAGGTCTTCGCCGGCCCCGACGAGACCAGCAAGGTCCTGATGACGGCCGACAGGGGTGTCCTGCTCGAACTGGTCGACCCGACCGCCCTCACCTGGATCCGGATTCGCCACCGTGACGGCATCGACGGCTATGTCCGTGCGAACGACGTCTGGGGCCTGTGATGCCCCGCAGTTTTAGCTAATGCGCATGCAACAACAGAAAACTCCTTCCAAGATCACCGTCCTGGGCGCCGGCGCCTGGGGCACGGCCATGGCCATCGCCCTGGCCGCCCGCCACGACGTGCTGCTGTGGGGCCGCAATCCCGAGCAGATGGCCGAAACCCAGGCAGCGCGCGAGAACCTGCACTACCTGCCCGGCTACCCGCTGCCTTCCTCCTTGCGCGTGAGCGCCGACTTCGAGGCCGCGCTGGCCCACGTGGCCGGCGCCTCGGCTGACGAAGCACCGCTGCTGATCCTGGCTTGCCCGGTGGCCGGCCTGCGCCCCCTGCTGGGGCAGCTGAAGGGCCGCGCCATTCCGAACGTGGTCTGGCTGTGCAAGGGCTTCGAAGCCGGCACCGGCCTGCTGCCGCACCAGGTGGCGGCCGAGGTACTGGGCGACAGCGTGCCGGCAGCGGCGCTGTCCGGCCCCTCCTTTGCCCAGGAAGTGGCGCGCGCCCTGCCCTGCGCCCTGACCGTGGCCTCGACCTCGGCGCCGCTGCGCGAGCGCGTGGTCGCCGCGGCGCACGCCGACAACATGCGGGTCTACGCCTGCGACGACATGGTCGGCGTGGAAGTGGGCGGCGCGGTCAAGAACGTGATGGCGATCGCCACCGGCGCTTCGGACGGCCTGGGACTGGGGCTGAACGCCCGCGCGGCCCTGATCACCCGCGGCCTGGCCGAAATCACCCGCCTGGGCGTGCACCTGGGCGCGCAGGCCGGCACCTTCATGGGCCTGACCGGCATGGGCGACCTGATCCTGACCTGCACCGGCGACCTGTCGCGCAACCGGCGCGTCGGGCTGGCGCTGGCGCAGGGCAAGCAGCTGGACACCATCGTGGCCGAACTGGGGCACGTGGCGGAAGGCGTGCCGTGCGCGAAGGCGGTGCGCGAACTGTCGCGCAGGCTGGGCGTGGAGATGCCGATTACCGAGGCGGTGGCCGCGGTGCTGTTCGATGGGGTGAATGCGACGGAGATGGCGCAGCGCTTGCTGGCGCGGGATCCGAGGGATGAGTTGGCGTGAACTAGTGGCTGCTCAGGCAAAATTGGGGGATCAATGCCAGTGGCATTGATCCGCCTTCGCCGGTACGACGGTCTTTCAGTTAACTGAAGTGGTAGCGCCAGCGTACTCGCATACTTAAACAACGTCATCCCGGCAAAGGCCGGGATCCAAATTCGTCGCGTACCGCTAACGTACCAGAGCGCAGCGCACCCTCAGTTCCCCGACCCACGCGGATCATTCGTCGGCCCCCCCGTGCGCACCGGCCCCAGCAGGATGGTCATCAAGGCCACCGCATCCTTGTTGGCGCGGATCGCATGCGGCTCGCCGCCCGCCAGATACACCATCTCGTTCGGCCGCAGGATCGTGGTGCGCCCGTGCGCGTCGAAGGCGATTTCTCCTTCCAGGCACACCAGGGTCATTTCGCCCTCGACCCGGTGCTCCGGCATCGGCTTTTCCTTCGGCAGCACCAGCCGGATCAGTTCCATGTGCTCGGTCTTGATGAGCGCAATCGACGTGAAATGGGCGATGTCGTCGTCGCCGCGCTGTAATACGATGCGCTCGCCCGAAACTGCATGTTGCAAGGCCATGGTCGCCCTCCTTATTCGCTTGGTTCCTGTTCTTCCCGCGGCTCCGGCACCTCATCTGGCACACTTCGCAGCCAGGTCACCAGCGGGAACGCATCCTTCATTCCGCTCGCCAGCTGCGGCACCAGCAACTCGGGTGAGTTGAGCAGCAGCGGCACCTCGACCCAGACGAAATAGCTCTTCAGCTTCAGGTACTCGACCAGCGGGTGGTTCGGGTCGACGCCTTTCGGACGCCGCTGCAGGACGTCTTCGAACTGCAGGTCGCCATAGGTCGCGCGGAGATGCTTATTCTTCAACATTTTGCTGAAGCCTGTCGCATCGTTGACCACGTGCTGGCGGATCGCCTTCAGGCGGTGCGCCGGCGGCAGGTATTCGCCCGCGCCGAACAGCAGGTTGCCGTTGGCCTCGATATGGAAGTAATAGGTCGGGCCGCCCGCCGCACTCGGACGGCGCTTGTTGAGCGGCGCGATGCCGGCCGAGAAATGGGTTTTGTAGGGCCGCTTGTCCTTGGCGAAGCGCACGTCGCGGTGGATGCGGAACAGCGCCTTCTTGGGATCGCAGCCGGCCACCTGCTTGTCGAAAGCGCCCAGCTCTCCGATCAATTCGGTGACCACTTGCAGGAATTCGGCCCGCAGGATGTCGTAGCGTGGTTTGTTCCAGAGGAACCAGGGACGGTTGTTGTTTTCGCTGAGCTCGCTTAAGAATTGCGTCAGGTCACGCAGGTGCATGAAGAGGTCCGAAAAAAGTTACTGGGGCTGGCGCGGACGCTTGCCGACGGTGACGTCGAGCGTGGACTCGCGGTTCTTGCGCAGGATGCGCAGCGGCGCCTTTTCGCCCGGCTCGAGCTGGGCGATCAGGTTGAGCATCTCGCTGGTGTTGGCCACGTTCTTGCCGCCGACCGCGACCAGGATGTCCCCGGGACGCATGCCGGCGCGGTCGGCCGGGCCGCCGCGCACCACGCCGGCGATGATGGCGCCGCTCGAGCGGCCCAGGCCGAAGCTTTCGGCCAGTTCGGGCGTGATGTCCTGCGATTCGATGCCGATCCAGCCGCGCACCACCTGGCCGTGCTTGACGATCGAGTCCAGCACCATCTTGGCGGTGCTGACCGGGATGGCGAAGCCGATGCCGACCGAGCCGCCGGTCTGCGAATAGATGGCCGAGTTAATCCCGAGCAGCTGGCCGTTGGTGTCGACCAGCGCCCCGCCCGAGTTGCCGAAGTTGATCGCGGCGTCGGTCTGGATGAAATTCTCGAAGTGGTTGATGTGCAGGTTGTTGCGCCCCAGCGCAGAGATGATACCGAGGGTGACGGTCTGGCCGACCCCGAACGGATTGCCGATGGCCAGCACCACGTCGCCCACCCGCGCGCCTTCCGGATCGCCCAGCACCATCACGGGCAGCTTGCGCTCATTGATGCGGATCACGGCCAGGTCGGTTTCCGGATCGGTGCCGACGATGCGCGCCGCCGCCTTGCGACCGTCCGCCAGGCCGACCTCGATGACGTCGGCGCCTTCGATCACGTGGTTGTTGGTCAGGATGTAGCCGTCGCCGCTGACGATCACGCCCGAGCCCAGGCTGGCCAGCTGCTCGTCGGGCGGCATCCGGTCGCCGAAGAAGCGGCGGAAGAAGGGGTCCTTGAGCAGCGGATGCGTCTCGCGCGTGGCCTTGCTGGTGAGGATGTTGACGACGGCCGGCATGGCGCGCCCGGCCGCCTCGCGGTAGCTGCCGCTGGCCGGCACGCTGGCCCCTTGCAGCACCGGCACCTGCTGGCCGGCCGGGCCGAGCGCCACCCGCGCGGGCGCGCGCTCCAGCCAGTCCGGGCGCATGGCGGCGACCACGAAATACAGCGCCAGCGCGACCGTGACGGCCTGCGCGAACAGCAGCCAGAAGCGCCTGAACGCTCCCGGCTGGCGCCGCGGGCGCATGCCCGGCGGCTTGAGTTCATGGACGCTGTCGCTCATGGCTTGCTTTCTCAGGGCTTCTTCAGGGAGTCGCGGATGTCGCGCAGCAGCAGGATCTCTTCCTTCTCGGCCGGCGTCGGCGCCTCGACCGGGCCACGCAGGCGGTTCACGACGCGCACCATCTGGAAGATGACAAAGGCGAGCAGGATGAAGTTCAGCAGAATGGTGAGGAAGTTGCCGTAGGCGAGCACGGCGCCCGCCTTTTGGGCCTCGGCCAGCGGCAGCGCGGTGTCCTGGCCATTCAGGGGCAGGTAGTAATTCGAGAAATCGAGGCCGCCGAACAACATACTGATCGGCGGCATGATGACATCCTTCACCAGCGAATCGACGATGCGGCCGAAGGCGCCGCCGATGATCACGCCGACCGCAAGATCGACGACGTTGCCGCGCATGGCGAAGGTTTTGAACTCTCCCATCATTGACATGTTTGTTCCCCTTAGGTTGTTTTTGAGTCATGCGATTTCATGATACCCCAAGCGACAATGCTACGGATGCACACGCAGCTTTGTGGTCTAACAGGAGGGTCAATTCCACGCGGATGTGTCCGCTTGATAATTTTTTTCCAATCGGTATTGCCGTTCACATATAATTTTGTGTTGCTGGAAGCTCTTTATTGATTCTTAAGATTCGTATTTTCACGGAGTGGGGTTGGTATGAGTATTGAAAAGCAGGTCGATTCAGGCCGACGCGGACTGCTCGTCGCGACATGCGCTGCTGGTGGCGTCGTCGGGGTGTCCACGGCGGGCGTTCTTGTGAGTACCTTCCAGCCGTCGGAGCGGGCGAAAGCCGCCGGCGCCCCGGTCGAGGTCGACATCTCCGACGTCAAGCCAGGCGATATGAAGGTGGTCGAATGGCGCGGCAAGCCGGTCTGGATCCTGCGCCGCACCCCGGAGATGATGGCCACCCTCGAGAAGGACACGGCCGAACTGGCCGACCCCAACTCCGAAAAAGAATACCAGCTGCCCACGCCGGAATACGCCAGGAACCCCTGGCGCGCGCGCGAAGACCACAAGGAAGTGCTGGTCACGGTCGGCATCTGCTCCCACCTCGGCTGCTCGCCGTCCTCGCGCCTCGCGTCCGGCCCCCAGCCGAATCTGCCCGACAACTGGCCGGGCGGTTTCCTGTGCCCCTGCCACGGCTCGACCTTCGACCTGTCGGCGCGCGTCTTCCGCAACAAGCCGGCGCCGACCAACATGGACGTCCCGCCGTACATGTACCTCTCCGATAACAAGCTGATCATCGGCAAAGACGAGAAAGGCGAGGCATAACATGGGCGGCCCATTCAAAGAAACCCAAGTCCCGGCCAACGCGGGCGCAGGCACCAGGGCACTGGCCTGGGTCGACGACCGCTTCCCGCTGTCGAAGCTGTGGAACGACCAGTGGGGCAAGTACTACGCGCCGAAGAACTTCAACGTCTGGTACCTGTTCGGTTCGCTGGCCATGCTGGTGCTGGTGCTGCAGATCGTCACCGGCATCTTCCTGACCATGCACTACAAGCCGGACGCCAACCTGGCCTTCGGCTCGGTCGAATACATCATGCGCGAAGTGCCGTGGGGCTGGCTGGTGCGCTACATGCACTCGACCGGCGCCTCGATGTTCTTCATCGTGGTCTACCTGCACATGGCGCGCGGCCTGATGTACGGCTCCTACCGCAAGCCGCGCGAGCTGATCTGGCTGTTCGGCTTCGGCATCTTCCTGTGCCTGATGGCCGAAGCCTTCTTCGGCTACCTGCTGCCATGGGGCCAGATGTCGTACTGGGGCGCCCAGGTGATCGTCAACCTGTTCGGCGCGATCCCGGTCATCGGCCCGGACCTGTCGCTGTGGATCCGCGGCGACTACGTCGTGTCGGACGCCACCCTGAACCGCTTCTTCGCCTTCCACGTCATCGCCCTGCCGCTGGTAATCCTGGGCCTGGTGGCGGCGCACCTGATCGCGCTGCACGAAGTCGGCTCGAACAACCCGGACGGCATCGAGATCAAGGACAACCTGGACGCGGACGGCCATCCTGTGGACGGCATCCCCTCGCACCCCTACTACTCGACCAAGGACTTCTTCGGCGTGGCGGTGTTCCTGACCATCTTCTCGGCGGTCGTGTTCTTCGCGCCTGAAATGGGCGGCTACTTCCTGGAGTACAACAACTTCCTGCCGGCCGACCCGATGAAGACTCCGCCGCACATCGCGCCGACCTGGTACTTCACGCCGTTCTACTCGGTGCTGCGCGCCACCACCGCCGACTTCATGTACGTGCTGATGGCCGCGATCGCCGCCTACGTCGTGTTCATCTGGCTCAAGTCGCGCCTGGCCTACAAGACCAAGATCGCGGTGGCCGTGATCGGCCTGGTCCTGATCGTCGGCATGCTGCCGCAGGTGCTGGATGCGAAGTTCTGGGGCGTGGTGCTGTTCGGTTCGTCGGTGGTGATCATCGCCTTCCTGCCGTGGCTCGACCACTCGCCGGCGCGCTCGATCCGCTACCGTCCGGACTGGCACAAGTACGTGTACATCCTGTTCGGCCTGTGCTTCGTGGCCCTGGGCTACCTGGGCACCCAGCTGCCGACGCCGGCCTACACCATCATCTCGCAAGTGGCGACCCTGCTGTACTTTGCGTTCTTCCTGTTGATGCCGTGGTGGAGCACGATGGGCCGGTTCAAGCCGGTCCCGAATCGCCTGACCTACTCGGCACACTAATCACGGACCAAAGGACAGACACATGAAATTTGCGAAGAAACTGATCGCGGTCCTGGCCCTGGTGCCGGGACTGGCATTCGCCGCGGAAGGCGGCTTCCCGCTCGAGCCGGCACCGGAGCGCAGCGACCTGGCCTCGCTGCAGAACGGCGCCAAGCTGTTCGTGAACCACTGCCTGAACTGCCACTCGGCGTCCGCCATGCGCTACAACCGCCTGCGCGATATCGGCCTGACCGAAGAGCAGATCAAGAACAATCTGTTGTTTTCACAAGACAAGGTTGGCGGCATGATGACCACAGCCATGCGCCCGGACGACGCCAAGACCTGGTTCGGCGCCGTGCCGCCGGATTTGTCGGTGATGGCGCGCGCGAAAGCCTCGCCTTCGGGCACCGGCGCGGACTACCTGTACACCTACCTGCGCACCTTCTACAAGGACGACGCCCGCCCGACCGGCTGGAACAACATGGTGGTGCCGAACGTGGCCATGCCGCACGTAATGTGGCAGGAACAGGGCGTGCGCCAGGCGAAGTTCCAGGACGTGCCTGACCCGCACGAAGCCGGCAAGACCCTGCATAAGTTCGTCGGTTTCGAAGCGGTACAACCGGGTACGATGACCCAGCAGGAGTTCGACACCGCCACCGCCGACCTGGTTGCCTACCTGGTGTGGATGGCTGAGCCAGCGCAAGACACGCGCAAGAAGTTGGGGGTTATCGTGTTGCTGTTCATGACAGGATTTGCCTTCCTTGCTTGGCTTTTAAACAAATCCTACTGGAAAGAAGTGAAGTAAATTCGCTTTCATTGCCCGGTTGGCTATAATACGGGCAATCATTTTTCGGGGTGAATCGCTAGGCGCTTCACCCCATTGTTTCTTAAGGAACTATAAACCATGATGGTTCTCTACTCCGGCACCACGTGCCCGTTCTCCCAACGCTGCCGCCTGGTCCTGTTCGAAAAGGGCATGGACTTCGAGGTGCGCGACGTCGACCTGTTCAACAAGCCGGAAGACATCTCGACCATGAACCCCTACGGCCAGGTGCCGATCCTGGTCGAGCGCGAACTGATCCTGTATGAGTCGAACATCATCAACGAATACATCGACGAGCGCTTCCCGCACCCGCAGCTGATGCCGGCCGACCCGCTGATGCGCGCGCGTGCCCGCCTGATGCTGTTCAACTTCGAGAAGGAACTGTTCGTCCACGTGCACACGCTGGAAAGCGAGCGCAACAAGACGAACGACAAGAGCCACGACAAGGCCCGTTCGGAAATCCGCGACCGCCTGACCACGCTGGCTCCGCTGTTCCTGAAGAACAAGTACATGCTGGGCGACGAGTTCTCGATGCTGGACGTCGCGATTGCCCCGCTGCTCTGGCGCCTGGACCACTACGGCATCGAGCTGTCGAAGACCGCAGCCCCGCTGATGAAGTACGCCGAGCGCATCTTCTCGCGTCCGGCCTACATCGAGGCGCTGACCCCGTCCGAGAAGGTGATGCGCCGCTGATGCCATGTGCGGGCGGGTCCTCCCCGTCCGCATCTTGCGTCACTCGATTCGATACGCGCCGGTTTCGGACGCCGCCCAGGCGAATCCGGTAAACTGGCGCGGTCAGGTATAGCTTTTTTTATCACATCCATGTCAGAGATCTCCACCAAGCCCTATCTGCTGCGCGCCATCTACGAGTGGTGCACGGACAGCGGCTACACGCCCTACCTCGCGGTCAAGGTCGACGCCGCCACGACGGTGCCGATGGAATACGTCCGCAAAGGCGAGATCATCCTGAACATCAGCTACGGCGCCACCTCGGGCCTGAAGATGGACAACGACGCGATCCACTTCCGGGCGCGCTTCAATGGCGTCTCGCGCGAGCTGTACATTCCGGTGCAGAACGTGCTGGCGATTTATGCGAACGAGAATGGGCAGGGGATGGCGTTCGAGGTGAACGTGACGGCGTCGGAGATGGCGCCCTCGTCTGCCGAGGAAGCTTCTGCGCCGTCGCTGTCGGCGGTGCCGGGCAAGCAGGCGGAAACGCCGGCGGCTGAAACCGCTTCCACGCCGAGCGATGACGACGAGCCGCCCAAGAAGGGTGGGCGTCCAACGTTGACACGCATCAAATAGCGTATAATCGTTGTTCCAAGATTAAGCCGACTTAGCTCATCAGGTAGAGCAGTTGATTTGTAATCATCAGGTGGCGGGTTCGAGTCCTGCAGTCGGCACCAACTTCCCAGGCATTGAGCCCAGCCATTTGGCTGGGCTTTTTGTTTTCCGTCCTTCTACAAGCTCGCCCGAAAGCCGGGAAACAACAAATGCGCGAAGCAGGACAATTCCGGGTCAAATGTGCGGAGCCGCTTAGTATTACAGGGCTATAATCTACTTGTTAAATTTCTCCCATCGCATCCGATGACCTGATGGAAGTCTCGCGCATCACGCAGGGGCGCATGCAGCTGCGCCGCAGCGCGGTCGAACTGTCCGCACTGGTGACGGGCGCCGCCCAGGACCTGGCCGCGACCATGGAAGCGGCAGGCCATACGCTGCGGCTGTCGATTGCGCCGCCGCCGGTCACCGTGGACGGCGACCCGACGCGTCTGTCGCAGGTCGTGCTGAACCTGCTCACCAATGCGGCCAAGTACACGCCGGAGGGCGGCCTGATCGAACTCCAGCTTGCCTGCGACGGGGACATGGCCGAGATCCGGGTAAGCGACAACGGCATCGGCATCCCGGCCGACGCGCTTGCCAATATCTTCGACATGTTTTCGCAGCTCGAACCCGCGCTGGAGCGCTCCAGGGGCGGACTCGGCATCGGCCTTGGGCTGGTACGCGGCATCGTGGAACTTCATGGCGGCAGCATCGCGGCGGACAGCGCCGGCCCGGGCCAGGGCAGCACGTTCAGCGTGCGCCTGCCGCTGTCGATGGCGGCCGCCCGTCCCGCGGAGGCCGCCCCGGCCGGCGCCCTTCCGGCCCGGGTACGGGTACTGGTCGTGGACGACAACGAGGATGCTGCGCAGATGCTGGCGATGGCGCTCGAGTGCTCGGGCTGCGAGACCCAGGTCGCCCATTCGGCCGCCCAGGCGCTGGAACTGCTCCCTGCCTTCGCGCCCGCGGCGGCGCTGCTGGACATCGGCCTGCCGGACATGAACGGCTACGAGCTGGCCCGCCGCATGCGCCAGCTGCCCGCCGGCGCGCATGCCATGCTCATCGCCACCACCGGATGGGGCCAGCAGAAAGACCGCGAACGCGCCTTCGAGGCCGGCTTCGACCACCATATCACCAAGCCGATCGACTTCGAACTGCTGCAGCCCTTGCTGCAAGGGCTCGCGGCGCGCGATAGCTGATGGATCGCTTTGCCGCTCAGGCGACGCTGCCGCCCGCATCGCGGTAGGCGGAGAGAAAGCGATCGAAGCTGACGTAGCGTTGCGGCGGGTAGTGGTTGCGCTGCCCCGGTCCTTTCGGCAGCGCGGCCCAGATGCGCGCGACCTTCGGCATGACCTCCGCAATCGCGCCCTGCTTGATCGCGTCGATGATGCCCAGGCTGCGCAGGATCTCCACCGCAATCAGGTCTTGCGTACGCGGCGAAAAATCCCGAAGTCCGAGCTTGGCGCCATGATGCTGCCAGGTGGGACGGGTGATCTGGTACATGCCGGCCGCGGTGGACTTGCCGCCGATACCAGGCCCAGGATGGGTCGACATATCGGTGAAGCGCCAGCGATCGTCCGACCTTCCCTTCAGCGCGCCATACCGGAAATCATAGCCGCCGCCTTCGGCTGCCGCGATCGCCTTCAGGAAGGCGGCGACGTTCGGATGGGTGAGATGCTCCTCGTTCTCTGCCAGGAGCGCTTCGGCGCGCGACGAGGATCGGGATGTGGCGTCCAGCGTCGCCGTGCGTTTTGAGATAGACATGATTTCCTCCCAACGAGTGCTCGCAAGCGCCGGCGCCGTGGGTGGTCACCGGCTCTGCACTCATCATAGGAAAGAAGCGTGCCCGGCAGTTGAGCGCGCGCAGGCGGGCCTCGCGTCGCACCCACATTCCTTGCGCAAACACCTTGCAGCCGGGTACAAGAATCTGGCAGGAAATTCCAGCCACCTGGAAAGAACAAGGCCGCCGGATCGGCGGCCCTCTCGCATCAGGAACTGGCCTGTTCGACCAATCCCCTGTTCTGTACCCGGCTCAGCTTCGGATGCACGATCGGGATCGTCAGCATCGTGCTGGCCACCGCCATCAGGAGCAGCGCGGTAAAGGTCTCGCTGGTGATGATTTGCTTGTCGAGCAGGATGTTGGCGAAGATGATCTCGATCAGGCCCTTGGTCTGCAGCAGCCAGCCGATGATGGAAGCCTCGCCCTTTTTCCAGCCGAGCGCCCGGCCGGCGATGTGCGCGCCGGCGAGCTTGCCGCCCACCGAGGCCAACAGCAGCAGCCCGGCCACGAAGAACACCGGATAACTGCCCACGTCCCACTTCGTACGTAGGCCGGTGCTCAGGAAGAACACCGGCATCAAGACCAGCAGCACGTTCTTGAACAGCGCGTCCAGTTTCTCCTGCTCGAACCAGTCCGCATCCATCACCACGCCGGCCAGGAAAGCGCCCACCATGTAGTGCAGGCCGGCCCAGTCGGCGCCGAGGCTGCAGGCGATCAGCCAGATCAGGGCGACATACCAGCGGTCCCTCGCGGGCAGGCGCAGCATCAGCCGGCGGAACAGGATGGTCAGCACGCCGAAGGCCAGCAGGAAGCCGAGCTGGCGCCCCACGCGTTCCCAGTCCAGCATGATCAGCGCCAGCACGCCCCAGATGGCGACGTCGTCCAGGCTTGCATAGCGCAGGATGCGCTGGCCCATCGGCTGGCGCAGGATGTCGAGCTTTTCCATCAGGAGCACCAGCACCGGCAGCGCCGTCACCGCGCAAGCCATGCCGATGCCCAGCACGAACTGCCAGGAGGCGCCGCTGGGGCCGATCCAGCCCTCGTAGGCGAGCAGCAGCAGGGCTGCGCCGCAGCCGAACAACAGCGGCATGCTCAGCGACAGGCCGGCCGTGGTCACGCTCTCGCGGCGGTACTGCCACACCTTCTTCAGGTCGAGCTCGATCCCGGCCAGCATCACGAACAGCATCACGCCCCACCAGGCGATGCCGTTGAGCGTCTTCACCACGTCCGGGTTGAAGACGAAGCGGTGGTACTCGGGATAGACCGCACCCAGGATGCCGGGCCCCAGCAGGATGCCCATGATGATCTGGACGACGGCCAGCGGCGCGAAATAATCGGTCCTGCCAAGCCGCCACACCAGGTAGGGTGCAACGAAAATGAGCAGCATCGCGATCAGGAAAATCTCGGTGGTATTCATGGTCTCTCCAGGCCTGTCTCGTCTCTTGCATTGCGCAAGGCGGACATTGTAGTGCGCTGAACGCAGGCGATGACTGGAAACGATACCACACCATTCGGCTGCCGGGACATGGGCTGTCGCCTATTTTTTGCGCAGCTTTTATTACCTTGGCGACATCAGAAATGTGCCAGAATCCTGATTGCAATATTTGTTTGACCCCGATTTCACCCGGTGCTATAGTCGGGCAAAGCCGATGGTAACGTTTCCAACTTTACCAAAAATACAGGCACACACGGAGACACGATGTTCACACCACGCACCCTGGCGACGGCCTGCGCATGGCTCGCCGCTGCCATGACGCCTGCCGCGCCGGCGCATGCCGCGTCGGTGCCCGCCGGCCCCAGGGCGGAAGTCATCCACTGGTGGACCTCGGGCGGCGAATCGGCTGCGGTCAAGCAGGTCGCCCAGGCCTACCGCGATGCCGGCGGCGTGTGGATCGACACCGCGATCGCCGGCGGCGACCAGTCCCGTGCCGTGACCATCAACCGCATCGTCGGCGGCAACCCGCCCACCGCGGCCCAGTTCAACACCTCCAAGCAGTTCCTCGACGTGATCGAAGCGGGGATGCTGAACAACGTCGACGCCGTCGCGCGCGCCCAGAACTGGGACCAGATGCTGCCCACCCCGATCATCGACGTGATCAAGGTGCAGGGCCATTACTACGCGGTGCCGCTGAACATCCACATGCAGACCTGGTTCTGGTATTCGAAGGCCGCGTTCAAAAAGGCCGGCATCGCGAAGGAGCCGGGCAGCATGAGCGAATTCTTCGACGCGCTCGACAAGCTCAAGGCCGCCGGCATCATCCCGCTCGCCCACGGCGGCCAGTCCTGGCAGGAGACCGTGCTGTTCTCGGCGATCCTGGCCAACATGGGCGGCAAGGAGCTGTACCTCAAGGCCATCCGCGACCGCGACCAGGCCACCCTGCTCTCGCCGCAGTTCCGCCAGGTGCTGCTGGCCTTCAAACGCCTGAAATCCTATGTCGATGCAGGATCGCCGGGGCGCAACTGGAACGACGCCACCGCCCTGGTCATCAGTGGCAAGGCGGGCTTCCAGGTGATGGGCGACTGGGCCAAGGGCGAGTTCACCAACGCAGGCCAGGTCGCGGGCCAGCACTACGGCTGCATGGCCGGTTTCACCCCGGCCACGCCCTACCTGATCCAGGGCGACGTGTTCGTCTTCCCGCGCACCGACAAGGGCCAGGCCGTCAAGGCGCAGCAACTACTCGCCAACGTCGTGTCGCAACCCGGCCTGCAGGTGGGTTTCAGCAAGCTGAAAGGCTCGATACCGGTGCATACCGATGCCGATGCGACAGGACTCGACCTGTGCGCACAAAAGGGCATCGAGATCATGAAAGACCGCGCGCGCCAGGCCGGCGTCACCGAGGTGTACCTGACGCCGGACCAGAACGGCGCCATGCAGGACGTCCTGACCGCCTACTGGAACACCAATATGCCGGTCGAACGCGCCCAGAAGAGCATTGCCAACGCCCTCAAATACTGACCGCCATGCTCCTTCTCCGCGCCCACAGAATCAGTCCCCACATTGCCCTGCTGCCGATGGCGCTGACGGTGCTGGTCGCCTACGTCGGCGCGGCGCTGTGGACCCTGCGCACCTCGTTCACGGCCTCGCGCACCTTCCCGTCGGATAACTTCATCGGCGCCGCCCAGTATGTGCGCCTGTTCGACAACGAGCGCTGGCTGATCTCGCTGAACAACCTGGCCGTCTATGGCGCGCTGTTCATCGTCGCCTGCATGGTGCTCGGCTTCCTGCTGGCGGCCTTCATCGACCAGAACGTCAGCGGCGAAGGTTTCCTGCGCACGGTCTTCCTGTATCCGTATGCGATGTCCTTCGTCGCCACCGGCCTGGTGTGGCAGTGGATGCTGGCGCCCGGCGCCGGCATCGAGGGCGCGGTGCGGCAACTGGGATTCCCGGGCTTCCGCTTCGACTGGATCATCGACCAGGAGATGGTCATCTACACCATCGTCATCGCCGCCGTCTGGCAGGCCTCGGGCCTAGTGATGGCGATGATGCTGGCCGGCCTGCGCGGCATCGATCCGGAGATCTACAAGGCGGCGCGCCTGGACGGCATTCCGGCCTGGCGCGTCTACCTGCAGATCGTGCTGCCGATGCTGGGGCCGACCGTGGCCACCGTATTCCTGCTGCTGTGCACCGCCGTCGTGAAACTGTACGACGCGGTGGTGGCCATGACCGGCGGCGGCCCGGGCACCGCCAGCGAGGTGCCGGCCAAGTTCATCATGGACCATTTGTTCCTGCGTTCGAACATCGGCCTGGCCTCGGCCGGCGCCGTTACCCTGCTGATCCCGGTGCTGGCCCTGCTGGCGCCCTATGCCTACGCACGCAGCCGGAGGAAACGCGCATGAGCTCCACTACCCTGCAGCCGGCCGTTCCCGTGATGCCGCTCGAACCCGTGAAAACCGCCCCAGCCGCGCGCCGCAAGCGCCTGTCGCCGGCACGCATCGGCGTCTACGCCTTCCTCTTCAGCGCCGCGCTGTACTTCCTGCTGCCGCTGTACGTCATGATCATCACCTCCTTCAAGTCGATGGACGAGATCAGGAACGGCAACGTGTTTGCCCTGCCCCTGCTCGCCACCGTCGAGCCGTGGAGGAACGCCTGGAGCCAGGTCAGCGGCGGCTTCTGGAATTCGGTGGCGATCACGGTGCCGAGCACCGTCATCCCGATCCTGCTAGGCGCCATCAACGGCTACGCGCTGTCGTTCTGGAAGCCGCGCGGCGCCAACATCCTGTTCGGGGTGCTGCTGGCCGGCGCCTTCATCCCGGTGCAGGTGATGATCTACCCGCTGGTGTGGATGATGGCGCGCGCCGGCGTGTTCGGTTCGCTGCCGGCCATCGTGCTGGTGCACGTCATCTTCGGCATGCCGATCATGACCCTGCTGTTCCGGAACTACTACGCCTCGGTGCCGCACGAGCTGTTCCAGGCCGCGCGCATCGACGGCGGTGGCTTCTGGCGCATCTTCCTGCAGGTGATGCTGCCGATGTCGCTGCCCATCGTGGTGGTCGCCGCCATCATGCAGGTCACCGGCGTGTGGAACGACTACATCCTCGGCCTGGTGTTCGCGGGCCGCGACAATGCGCCGATGACGGTGCAGCTGAATAACGTGATCAACACCACCACCGGCACCCGCCTGTACAACGTCAACATGGCCGCAACCATGCTGACGGCCGCGCTGCCGCTGGCGATCTATTTCATCTCGGGACGCTGGTTCGTACGCGGCATCGCCGCCGGCGCCGTCAAAGGATAAACGAGCATGTCGAACGTCCACCTCCGCAAGCTGTGCATCACCCGCGGCAGCAACCAGGTCATCCGCGACCTCGACCTGCAGGTCGAGCCGGGCGAGTTCCTGGTCCTGCTCGGGCCTTCCGGCTGCGGCAAGTCCACCCTGCTGCACAGCATCGCCGGCCTGATCGACCTGGCCGAGGGCTCGATCGAGATCGGCGGGCGCGACATGAGCCATGCCGACCCGAGCGAGCGCGGGATCGGCATGGTTTTCCAGTCGTACGCGCTGTACCCGACCATGACGGTCGAGAAGAACATGTCCTTCGGCCTGCGCATCTCCGGCGCACCCAAGGCCGAGATCGGGCGCCGCGTGCAGAAGGCGGCCGCGATGCTGCAACTGGAGTCGCTGCTGGACCGCAAACCTGCCCAGCTCTCCGGCGGCCAGCGCCAGCGCGTGGCGATCGGCCGCGCCCTGGTGCGCGAAGCCGGGGTCTACCTGTTCGACGAGCCGCTCTCGAACCTGGACGCCAAGCTGCGGGCGGAACTGCGCCGCGAACTCAAGATGCTGCACCAGGCGCTCGGTTCGACCATGATCTACGTGACCCACGACCAGGCCGAGGCGATGACCCTGGCCACCCGCATCGTCGTGATGCAGGGCGGCCGCATCCAGCAGATCGGCACGCCGAGCGAAGTCTACGAGCGTCCGGCCAACCGTTTCGTGGCGGGCTTCCTCGGCTCGCCGTCGATGAACTTCGTCGACGGCCGGCTCGAGGGAGAGCTGGATGTGCAGCGCCGCTTCAGCGCCGGTGCATTGACGCTGAACCTGGCGCCGGACTGCGTCGCACCATCGGGCGCGGTGACGCTGGCGGTGCGGCCGGAAGACATCCACCTGATTCCAGATGGCCCGCTGCAGGCCACGGTCACGCTGGTCGAGCCGATGGGCAACCACCAGGTCGTCTGGCTGGACTGCGGCGGCCACCAGCTTTCGAGCATCGTGCACGACCCGCGGCCGCTGGACACCGGGCAGGCGGTGCGCTTCGACATCGATGCGGCGCGGGTCTCGCTGTTCGATCCGGCAAGCGGCAAGCGCCTTTAAGACAGGTGCCAGTGTCAGATGAATGCAGTATGCTTCGGTGTTTATCGAATAACTAAACAACAGCTTAGGGATCCTCAGTGGCAACCATCAAGGACGTAGCGCGTCTCGCCGGCGTCGGCCTCGGCACCGCCTCGCGCGTGGTCAGCGGCAAGGGCTCGGTGTCGCCGGCGACGCTGGAACGCGTGCGCAAGGCGATCGACGAGCTGGGCTTTCGTCCCTCGCACGCGGCGCGCGCCCTGCTGTCCGGCACCAGCCGGATGGTCGGCGTTTACATCCCGGTCCTGAGCGGCACCTTCTACACCCCGATCCTGCAGATCATCGATACCGAATTGCGCGCCGCCGGCCTGCACATGGTGGTGGCCTTCGGCGTCGGCCTGGGCGACGCGCGGCGCCAGGCCATCGAGGGCATCGAGTTCCTGGTCGAGCGCGGCTGCGACGGCATCGTCATGATGACCAGCGCCCTCAGCGACGAGGACCTGGCCAACCTGGGCGGCAAGCAGAAGCAGATCGTCGCGCTGAACCACGAGTTCAAGCAGATTCCCGAGCAGTGCTTCACGGTCGACCACATGCTGGGCGGACGCCTGGCCGCGCGCACCCTGCTCGACTACAAGCACCGCGACATCGCCGTGATTGCCGGCCCGACGGCGCTGGCCGACAACGTGGCCCGCATCGACGGCTTCATGCGCGAGCTGCAAGCCGAGGGCATCGACACCAAGAAGGTCTGGATGATGGAAAGCGACTTCTCGCCCCAGGGCGGCTGGTCGGCGGCCAAGGCGCTGGTCGATTCGGGCACCAAATGCACCGCCCTGTTCTGCGCCAACGACGAGATGGCGGTGGGCGCGCTGGCCTACTTCCAGGAAGCCGGCATCAGCGTGCCGCGCGACCTGTCGGTGATCGGCTACGACGACACCCCGAGCGCCGCGTTCTCGGCCCCGCGCCTGACCTCGGTGCACATGCCCTGGCGCGAGATGACGCTCAATGGCCTGAACGCCCTGCTCAACCGCTGCTACGACCTGCACCGCCCGGTGACGCGCACCTTCCCGGTGAGCGTCACGCTGCGCGCCTCGCTGGCCAAAGGGCCGAGCGAAAGCGCGACCGGACGCACGCGCAGCAGAAAGAAATAAGAGGGAGGGCCGCCCGTCGGCCTTTTTTTTAGATTGCAATTGGAAAGCTTTCCAAATATCCTAGCGTAACAAGCTCAACCAGACCAGACCATGACAAAAGCATCCCGTCCCGAGCCGAGCGCCCCATCGCGCGGCGATTTCGCCCCCGACTTCTTGTGGGGCTGCGCCACCTCGTCGTACCAGATCGAAGGCGCCGGCCAGGAAGACGGCCGGGTCGAATCGATCTGGGACCGTTTCGCCGCCACGCCGGGTAGAATCAAGGACGGCTCCAACGGACTTGTCGCCTGCGACCACTACCACCGCTGGCCGGAAGACTTCGACATCGGCCGCGACATGGGTCTGAACGCCTACCGCTTCTCGATCGCCTGGCCGCGCATCTTTTCCGAGGTGGGCGGCAAGCCCAACGAAAAGGGCCTGGATTTCTATTCGCGCCTGGTGGACGGCATGCTGGAACGCGGCCTGCAGCCCTGGGCCACGCTCTACCACTGGGACCTGCCGCAGTACCTGCAGGACCGTGGCGGCTGGAACAATCGCGCCACCGTCGACGCCTATCTTGCCTTTGTCGATGCGATGACGCGCCGCCTGGGCGACCGCGTCCAGCACTGGATCACCCACAACGAACCCTGGTGCACGGCCATCATCGGCAACTACGAAGGCTGGCACGCCCCGGGCAATACCGACTTCAAGACCGCGCTGCAGGTGGCGCACCACGTGCTGCTCTCGCACGGCAAGGCGGTGCCGCTGATCCGCGCCAACGTCCGCAATGCCAAGGCCGGCCTCGCCCTGAGCCTGCATCCGGTACGTCCCGCTTCCAGCCAGCCTGAGGACATTGCCGCCGCCGAACGCCACGACGGCCTGCGCTACCGCTGGTTCCTCGATCCGCTCTATGGCCACGGCTACCCGAAAGCGATCCTGGAAGCGATCGGCGACGCCGCCCCCGTCGTGCTGCCGGGAGACCTCGAGGCCATCGCGGTGCCGACCGACTTCCTCGGCGTGAACTACTACTTCCCCGAGACCATCCAGCACGCACCGGGCCACGGCCCCCTGTCGGCGCGCGTGCTGCCGCCCGCGCCCGGCGTGGAAACCACCTACATGGGCTGGGAAGTGGCGCCGCAGGGCCTGGCCGAACTCCTGCTGCGCATCGAGAAGGACTACCATCCGGGCCCGATGTACATCACCGAGAACGGCTCCTGCTATGCCGACGAGGTGGGCGCGGACGGCGAGATCGACGACGTCGAGCGCCGCCACTACCTGATGCGGCACCTGGCCGCCTTGAACGCGGCCATCAGGGACGGCGTGCCGGTCAAGGGCTACTTCGCCTGGAGCCTGCTCGACAACTTCGAATGGGCGGAGGGCTACCTGAAGCGCTTTGGCCTCACCCACATCGATTACGCAAGCCAGCAGCGCCGCCTGAAGGGCAGCGGCAAGTGGTACCGTTCCTTCCTGCGCGGCGAATAAAACGACATACAACAAGACAGCGAGACGACCAATGAAACCCATGCTTCGCAACCCGGTACTGGCGCTTGCCATCGCGCTGGCCCTTCCCGCCACGGCAGCTCCCTTGACCGACTGGCCCACCGTGCGCAGCGCCATCGCCAAGGACGCGGCGCTCGAACAGCGCGTCCGTGACATCGTCAGCACGATGACGCTGGCGCAGAAGGTCGGCCAGATGACCCAGCCCGAGATCAAGAGCGCCACGCCGGAAGACGTCAAACGCTACTACCTCGGTTCGGTGCTGAACGGCGGCGGCAGCTGGCCGAACGGGAACAAGCATGCCAAGGCGGCCGAATGGCTGGCGCTGGCGCAGCGCTACCACGAGGCCTCGATGGCCACCGACATGGCGGTCAAGGTGCCGGTCGTGTGGGGCACGGACGCCGTCCATGGCCACAACAACGTGTTCGGCGCCACCCTGTTCCCGCACAACATCGGCCTGGGCGCGGCGCGCAACCCGAAGCTGATGGAGGAAATCGGCGCGGCCACCGCGAAAGCCACGCGCGCCAGCGGCATCGCCTGGGTCTTCGGCCCCACCCTGGCCGTGGTGCGCGACGACCGCTGGGGACGCACCTACGAGAGCTATTCCGAGAATCCGGACATCGTGAAAAGCTATGCCGGCGCCTACGTGCGCGGCATGCAGGGCAACTTGAAGGATGACGCCAACACCATCGCCACCGCCAAGCACTTCATCGGCGACGGCGGCACCGAGTTCGGCAAGGACCGCGGCGTCAACAAGTCCAGCAAATCGCAGATGATCAACATCCACGGCGCCGGCTACTACCCGGCCCTGGAGGCGGGCGTGCAGACTGTCATGTCCTCGTTCAATTCCTGGAACGACGTGGCGGGCGGCACCAACTACGGCAAGATGCACGGCAGCCGCGCCATGCTCACCGACGTGCTGAAGACGAAGATGGGCTTCGACGGCTTCGTCATCACCGACTGGAACGGCCACGGTGAAGTGCCGGGCTGCCGCAACGACAGCTGCGCGGCCGCGATCAATGCCGGCAACGACATGATCATGGTGCCGGACGACTGGAAAGCCTTTATCGCCAACACCATCAGGCAGGTGGAAAGCGGCGAGATCCCGATGGCGCGCATCGACGATGCCGTGAGCCGCATCATCCGCGTCAAGCTGCGCGCCGGCCTGTTCGACAAGAGCCCGGCGCAGAACGCCTACGCCGGCAAGGACGAGGTCATGCAGCCGCGCGAGCTGGCGCGCCGTGCGGTGCGCGAGTCGCTGGTGCTGCTCAAGAACGATCAGCCAGTCCTGCCGATCGCACGCGGCAAGAAGATCCTGGTGGTCGGCAAGACGGCGGACGACATGTCGAACCAGAGCGGCGGCTGGTCGATCACCTGGCAGGGCACGGCCAACACCAATGCCGACTTCCCGAATGGCGACACGGTATTGGCCGGCATCCGCGAGGCGGCCGGCAAGGACAATGTCACCTTCAGCGTCGACGGCAAGGGCGTCGACCTAGCGAAGTTCGACGTGGTGGTGGCTGTGATCGGCGAGCGCCCGTATGCGGAAGGCGACGGCGACATCGGTCCGAACGGCACCCTGCGCCACTCTGGCCGCTATCCGGAAGACCTGGCGGTGCTGCAGGCAGTCGCCGGCAAGGGCAAGCCGGTGGTCACCGTGTTCGTCTCGGGCCGTCCGCTTTATGTGAACGACCTGCTCAACCTGTCGGACGTGTTCGTGGCCGCCTGGCTGCCGGGCACCGAGGGCAAGGGCGTGTCGGACCTGCTGGTATCCAGCGCCAAGCGCTACGACTTCAGCGGCAAGCTGCCCTTCTCGTGGCCGAAATCGGCCTGCCAGACCGACTTGAACGTGGGCGACAAGAATTACGCTCCGCTGTTCGCCTATGGCTACGGCCTCAAGGCGGCCACGCGCTCGAAAGTCGGCAAGCTGGACACCGCCTATCCGCAAGGTGGCTGCGGCGTCAGCAACAGCTTCCCGGTGTTCAGCCAGGCCGACCGCGCCAGCTTCCCGCTGACGATCCGCAGCGGCGGGCAAACCCTGGTGCTGGGCGCCGACCTGAACTCGACCTTCAGCCTGCCGGGCGTGAGCGTGCAAACTTCGCAGGTGAACACCCAGCAGGACGCCAAGCTGGTCACCTGGACCGGCCCCGCCACCGTCGAGGCGCGCGGCGCCCGCGCCATGGTGCTGCCGGCCGCGGCCGCTACCCGTGCGGCGCTGCGCTTCGACACCATCGTTTCAAACGCGCCAGCCGGCAAGGTCACGATGCGCATGGGCGCCGGCAGCCTCGACACCACCGCCCTGTTCAAGCGCCTGGCCGGCAAGGGCAAGCAGACCGTCGCTATCCCGCTGGCCTGCTTCCAGGCCAGGGGCGCGGACCTGGCCAAGGTGGACACGCCCTTCAGCGTGAGCAGCGACGCCGCCTTTGCCGCCGCCTTCACCAACATCGAGATCGCCGGCGGCGCAGCGAGCGAAGCCGATGCGGTGCGCTGCGAGGAACTGCGATGAGCGCAGAGCCAAGGCTGCTGGCGGACATTGGCGGCACCAACGCCCGCTTCGCCCTGCAGTCGGGCGAGGACTTCATCGATGTCGAGGTGCTGGCCTGCGCCGACCACGCCACCCTGGGCGAGGCCATGCAGGCCTACCTCGCCAAGGCGGCCGGCCGCGGGCTGGCGGTGGAGCGCGTGCGCCATGCGGCGCTGGCGATCGCCAACCCGGTCGAGGAAGACCGGGTCAGCATGACCAACCACCACTGGAGTTTCTCGATCGAGGAGCTGCGCCGCCAACAAGGCCTGGCCAGCTTGCTGGTGGTGAACGATTTCGCCGCGCTGGCGATGTCGCTGCCGCACCTGGCGGCAAGCGGACGTGAGCGCATCGGCGGCGGCATCGAACTGGTGAACCGGCCCATCGGTTTGATCGGCCCGGGCACGGGCCTGGGCGTGTCCGGCGTGATCCCGGCCGGAAGCCGCTGGATCGCCCTCGCCGGCGAAGGCGGCCACGTGAGCTTCGCGCCCTCGACGAAGGAGGAAGTGGCAATCCTGGAAGCGCTGTGGGGAGAGTACGGCCACGTGTCGGCGGAACGCCTGCTGTCGGGCATGGGCCTGGAGCTGATCCACTGGGCCTTGAGCGGCAAGCGCGTCGACGCCCCAAGCATCACCGGCGCCGCGATCGAGGGCACGTCGAGCGACTGCGTCAAGACGGTCGAGATCTTCTGCGCGGTGCTCGGGAGCGTTGCGGGAAACGTCGCGCTGACCCTGGGCGCGACCGGCGGCATGTATATTGGTGGCGGCATCGTGCCAAGGCTTGGTAAACTGTTCACCGAATCAGCTTTCCGCGCACGCTTCGAGGACAAGGGGCGTCTCAGTCCCTACCTCGCACGCATCCCGACCTACCTGATTACCGAGCAGTACCCGGCGCTGCGCGGCGTATCCGCGATGCTGTCGGACCATATCGCGACCCTGCAATAAACGGAGACCCCATGCAGAACACAGTCAAGAACCCGGCGCCGGCGGCGGCGCAGGCGCTCGAATCCGAGCACAACCCGCACACCGGCGCGCTCGTCATCGTCACCATCCTGTTCTTCATGTGGGGCCTGCTCACGTCGCTCAACGACGTCCTGATCCCGCACCTGAAGTCGATCTACACCCTCACCTACCTGCAGGCGATGCTGGTGCAGTTCTGCTTCTTCGGCGCCTACTTCATCGTGTCGCTGCCGGCCGGGGCATTGATCCGCAAGATCGGCTACCAGAACGGCGCCGTCACCGGCCTGATGATCGCGGCCGCCGGCTGCGCCCTGTTCTACCCGGCCTCCAAAGGCGGCTACGGCCTGTTCCTGTTCGCCTTCTTCGTGCTGGCGAGCGGCATCACGATCCTGCAGGTGGCGGCGAATCCTTTCGTCACCGTGCTCGGGCCGGCGCGCACCGCGTCCAGCCGCCTCACGCTCACCCAGGCCTTCAACTCGCTCGGCACCACGGTGGCGCCGGCGCTGGGCGGCATCCTGATCCTGTCCACGGTCGCGCTGAGCGCCGAGCAGCTGGCGGCGCTGCCGGCCGCCGAGCAGGCCGCGCACAAGGCCGCCGAGGCGGCCGCCGTGCAGGGCCCGTATCTCGGCCTGGCCGCGGCGCTGGCGCTGCTGGCGGTGCTGTTCGCGGTGGCCAGGCTGCCGAAGATCAGCCATGCGGACGACGGCAAGCCGGCCGTCGACGGCAAGGGCGGCGCCATGGCCTACCGCCACCTGGTGCTGGGCGCGGTCGCGATCTTCCTGTACGTGGGCGCGGAAGTCAGCATCGGCAGCTTCCTGATCAACTTCCTCGGCGAGGGCAACATCGCGGGCCTGAGCCACGCGGATGCGGCGCAGTACGTCAGCCTGTACTGGGGCGGCGCCCTGGTGGGCCGCTTCATCGGCTTCGCCGTGATGCGCTACGTCAGCCCGGGCAAGACCCTGGCCGTGAATGCCCTCGGTTCGATCCTGCTGGTGCTGGCGGCGACCTTCGGCGAAGGCCAGCTGGCCATGTGGGCGATCATCGCGGTCGGCCTGTTCAATTCGATCATGTTCCCGACCATCTTCAGCCTCGCGCTGCACGGCCTGGGCAAGTTCACCGGCCAGGGCTCGGGCATCCTGTGCATGGCCATCGTCGGCGGCGCCGTGGTGCCCTTCGTGCAGGGCATGTTCGCCGACACCATCGGCCTGCAGCCGTCCTTCCTGGTGCCGGCCGTGTGCTACCTGTTCATCCTGTACTTCGGCCTGAAGTACGCGAACCTGCACAAGCAGCCGGTGGCGGCGGCCTGAAGCCGTCAGCCCTTCCAGGAATGCCCGCCTGACAAGCGGGCATTTTTTTCGTCCTCGCGCAGCGCTTCCATCAGGGCGATGAAGCGGCGCGCCGCCAGGGCCGGCGGACGCTCGTTGTTCCAGATGACGTCGACAAAGAAGCGCAGCACATTGGTGAAGTTCGCGGTCGGGATCTCGACCAGTTCGCCATGCTCGAGATGTTCGCGCACCAGGCCCGAGGGCAGCCATGCCCAGCCCAGGCCAGCCTTCACCAGCGCCAGCGCCGCGGCCGGGTTATCGGTTCGCCATTGCATGCGCGCGACGGCGATGCGCTTGTCGACGTACTCGGTGTCGCGGCCGGCGACCAGCACCTGGCGCTCGGCGAGCAGGTCTTCGTCGCGGATGGCTTCCTTGCCCATGCGCTCGCACAGGGGATGGCCGGGCGCGACGACCGCGACCAGCCTTTCCTCGGCCACCTCCTCGAAGGCTTCGTTGGTTTCGCGCCCATAGCGCTCATAGACCAGGGCGAGGTCTGCGCGCCCGCTCTGCAGCATGGCCAGCGCATCGGCCTGCGGCGCGGTCAGCACTTCCACCTTCAGCAACGGGTATTCCAACGCCAGCCGGCGCAGCGCTTCGCTCCACGGCGCCGCCGCCAGCAGCTCGGGCACCAGGGCGATCGTCAGGGAGGTTTCCAGTCCCTGGGTCAGCGACAGCGCATGGCTGTTCATGCGCTGCAGCTGCTCGACCAGCAGGCGGGCCTGCGGCAGCAGCACCGCGGCATGCGCCGTGGGCCGCGGCTCGCGGCCGCTGCGGTCGAACAGCTGCAGGTCGAGTTCCGCCTCCAAGCTGGCGATCGCCATGCTGACGGCGGATGGAACGCGCCGCAGCGCCCGTGCCGCGGCCGAGAAGGAACCGTGGTCCACCGCCGCCAGGAAGACTTTCAGGTTGTCGAGATCAAAGGCCATCTTTCAATTTTACTGACAGCTTCTGACTTTTTCTATCTCAAATACAGAAATAAGATGCCGTCATCGTTTTTGCATGGAAAGGAAACATCATGGTCTGGGGAGCCCTCCTCGTTGCCGGCCTGTTCGAAATCGCCTGGGCGGTCGGTCTCAAATACACCGAAGGATTTTCGCGCCTGTGGCCCTCGGTCGGCACGCTGGCGGCGATGGCCGTCAGCTTCGGCCTGCTGTCCTATGCACTGAAGACGCTGCCGGTGGGGACAGCCTATGCGATCTGGACCGGCATCGGCGCGATCGGCACCGCGATCGTCGGCATCGTGCTGCTGGGCGAATCGGCCTCGCCGGCACGGCTGCTGTGCATCGCGATGATCGGCGCCGGCATCGTCGGCCTGAAGATGGTTTCACACTGAACGAGCGATCATGGATATTTCTGAATACTTGCCGGTCCTGCTTTTCATCCTCGTCGGCATCGCCGTGGGCGTCGTGCCGCAATTGCTGGGCCGCGCGCTCGGGCCGCACCGGCCGGACGCGCAAAAGCTGTCCGCCTACGAGTGCGGCTTCGAGGCCTTCGGCGATGCAAGGATGAAGTTCGACGTGCGCTACTACCTGGTCGCGATCCTGTTCATCCTGTTCGACCTGGAAGTGGTGTTCCTGTTCCCCTGGGCCGCGGCCCTGATGGAGCTCGACAGCGCCGGATTCTGGGCCGTGATGGTCTTCCTGGGCCTGCTGGCGGTGGGTTTCGCCTACGAATGGAAGAAAGGAGCGATGGAATGGGACTGAGGAGCTGCACGACATGAACGCCATGCTCGTCTCGAATGGCCTGATCGGGCTATGCCTGGCCTGGATTGCATGGCGCGAGTTCAGGTCGCGCAACCGGCGCGATGCCGGCATCCTCGGAAGCGCGGCCTGCATCGCCCTGGCGGTCAGCGCGGGTACCTGGCTGCACGTGCTGGAGCACGGCTGGTAGCCCTTGCTGGCCTATTTCGGCGTCGAGCAGTAGCGCTCCACGTAGGACTGGTGCGAAGGCAGGCCGGCCACCGTACGGTCGATCTGCCCCTTGATCGAACCGAGGAAGTGCGACAGTTCCTCGTCGCCCATCAGGTCGGCCGACTGGTGGTGCCGGTAAGGCATGATGCCCTGCCCCAGCATCACCTGGATCCACGAGTTCTCGGCGAACAGCTCGTTCGAGATGCGGAAGACGCGCCCGGTTTCGCGGAACAGGTCGATGCGGTGCTGCAGCGACTTCGGCACCTCCATGTTGCGCGCGTCCGTCCAGTAGGGCGCGTCGATCCGGTTGTTGACCTTGTAGTGCAGGATGATGAAGTCGCGGATCTGGCTTACCTCTTCCCAGGCCTGCCGGTTGAATTCGTCGACGTCGCTCTGGACGATGCCGCTGGTCGGGAACATCTGCATCAGGCGGATGATGCTGCGCTGGATCAGGTGGATGCTGGTCGACTCGATCGGCTCCAGGAAGCCGCTCGACAGGCCGACCGCGACCACGTTGTTCTTCCAGATCTGGCGCCGCTGGCCCGGCTTGAACCGGATCACGCGCGGCTTCATCAAGGCTTCGCCTTCGATGTTCCCCAGCAGCGCTTCGATGGCCGCGCCCTCTTCCACGTAGCGGCTCGAGAACACGATGCCGTTGCCGACGCGGTGCTGCAGCGGGATGCGCCATTGCCAGCCGAAGGGGTGGGCGATCGAACGCGTGAGCGGAATCGCGTCGCGCACCGAACTCGTTTGCAGCGCGGCCGCGCTGTCGTTGAACAGCCACTCCGACCAGTCTTCGTACTCGACGCCCATCGCCTGCCCGATCAGCAGCGCGCGGAAACCCGTGCAGTCGATGAACAGATCGCCCTCGATGTCCGCGCCCGAATCGAGCGTGATCGAGCGCACCTGCCCGCTCAAGGCACTGGTGGTCACGTCGACGATCTTGCCTTCGATGCGCTGCACCCCGAAGCGCTCGCTGAACTTGCGCAGGTAGCGCGCATAGGCGCTCGCATCGAGGTGGTAGGCGTAGTTCATGCCGCCGCGCGGCAGGTGGGCGAACTTGTTTTCCTGGGAGGCACGCAGCTCCAGGCAGTAGTCGCCATAGTCGCCTGCCAGGCCGCGCTCGCGGCCCTTGTGCCAGAAATGCTGGAAGCCGGCGGTCCAGTGGTCGGTGCCGGTCAGGCCGAACGAGTGGATGTAGTCCTCGTTCACGTTGCGCCAGTTCTCGAAGCTGATGCCGAGCTTGAAGGTGGCCTTGGTCTCGGCCATGAACTCCTGCTCGTTGATCTCGAGGAGGTTGTGGAAGTTCAGCAGGGTCGGGATGGTCGCCTCGCCCACGCCCACGGTGCCGATCTCGTCGGACTCGACCAGCTTGATGTCGAGTCGCTTGCCCAGCACCTTCGAGATGCAGGCGGCCGCCATCCAGCCGGCGGTGCCGCCGCCGGCGATGACGACGCGGCGTATGGGCTTGCCGATACCATTCAGTCCTTGTTCCATGTCTCCCTCCTCAGCGATTCATTCTTTTCAGTAGTTGGGCGCGGATGTTGCGCACGCTCTCGGCATCCATCGGGGCCAGGGCGCGGCGCGCATTCGGCGGGATGTGGGCCGCGGTCTCGTCGTCCGCTTCGAACACGTAGTGGCGAAACAGTCCGGCCCAGGCCTCGCGCTGCGCCAAAGGCAGGTCGCGCACGCTCATCAAGGCGTGCATCATCGCGTTCATCGGCGTGTCCATGTAGTCGGGGGACTGGCGCCACCAGTAATTCACCAGCACGTTGAAGTCTTCCAGCGCCTGGATGTGGTGCCACCACATGCTGGGGATGAACAGCGCGTCGCCCGGCCCCATCTCGACCGCCAGCGCGTGCGCGATCGCCGTGGCGAAGCGCGGGAAGCGCGCCAGGTCCGGCTTGACGAAGTCGACCAGGCTGATGGCCTGGCCGGCCGGCGTCAGGTCGAGCGGGCCGATGTACAGGTTCTCGACCTGGCTCGGCGGGAACAGGGTGAAGCGGCGCCGTCCGGCCACCACGCAGGCCAGGTTGTCCGGCAGGTCGTAGTGGGCGGCGATGCGGGTGCGGTTGCCGATCCAGATCGACCCCAGCGCGTCGCGTCCGCCCAGGTCGATGCGGTTCTCGTCGTGGAAACCGGGCAGGCATGTGTCGATCGTGGTCGAGCCGACGTAGATCGCCGGCTGATTGTCGACGCCGCGGTAGCGCTCCAGCTCGGCCAGCACCTTGTCCAGGCGCACGCGCACCGGCGCGAAGTTGAAGCCGTCCATCGCCTCGTTGTAGAAGAAGCGGCCTTCGATCTCGGGCGGGCCGAGCATGGCGTTGACGGTGGCGTCGCGGTAGAAGCGGCGCAGGTAGGCGTCGGCGGCCGCCGGCGACCGACGCGCCGCCTGGACCATCGGCCACCCTGCCACCAGGCCGCGCAGCACGATCGGCTCGGTGGATTCGAGAATGCTCGGGCCGAGGTCGCGCGGCGTCAGGCCGCTGATTTCCCGGATGGGTTCAGGCGCGGGCAGCATGGCGTGCATTCTTGCGGTCGATCAGGGCGCGGAAGTTCGACAGCGACGCGACCTGGAAGTAGATAGCGGACAGCCAGCCGGCCTTGTGCAGGCTGTCGAGTGCGGCGGCGTCCAGCGCGGCCAGGCGCTCTTCATTGATGGTGTAGAAGCCGGCCAGGCGGTTCTCCGATCCGTCGTCGAGCGTGATGTCGAGCGAGAAGCCTTCAAGCAGCTCGTGCTTCTCCAGCGCTTCGATGAAGGCGGCGTTGGATCCCATGCCTTCGTGGATGGTCAGCAGCATCGAGTTGACGTGCTCGAGGTAGGGGCTCATGCCCCCGTGCGGCAGGAAGATCGGCTCGCCCTCCGTGGTGCTGACGCGCGGGCTGTCGACGTCGATGTGGATCATCAGCTCGTCGCCCTCGCGGCCGATCAGGAAAGGCAGGCGCTCCACCAGCAGCGGCAGGGTCGGCGCGTCCCAGCGGTCTTCTTCGAGGAACAGGTTCTCGTCGGTCTCGAAACCGAACAGGGCGATCGGCTCGTAGGCATGGGCCTCGCTCTGCTTGCGGAAAATGATCGGGTAGTGGGCCTGCAGGAGGCGGAATTCGCCGGCGAAGGTCTGCACGTAGGCGTGGCTGTCGTCCAGCTTGCTGCCGTGGCGGGTGATGATGCGCAGGTCCTTGTGGTCGATGTTATTCAGCAGTACTGGCTTGGCCATGTGGTGTCTCTTTCTCGTTGTCGTTGTCGTTGTCTTGTCAGGTCGGCAGGCCGTGGCGCACGATGTGCGCGATGAGCGCACGGTTGTCCGGCAGCGCCGGCAGCATCCGGCGCGTCAGCTCGGCCGCCTGGCGCAGGAAGCCGTCCGCCATGGCGCCGTTGCCCTCGCCGATGCGCTCGCGCCGCGCCTGGCCGGGTTCCGGAAGGAAGCCCATGCCATACAAAATATACTGGTAGCTCGCCGCCGGGAAGACTTCCTGGATGCGATTGAAGTCGTAGCGCGATGGCGGACGATGGCGCCACAGCGCCAGCAGGTCGGCCAGGCGCTGCGGGATGGTCTCGCTGCTCCGGTTGTCGCGCCAGTAGCCATGCGGATCGAGCGCGCCTTCGCGGCGGCTCAGCACATAGTGCAGCTTCAGGAAGTCGATCACCCGCTCCCAGCGGTAGGTGAAGGTCTCGTTGAAGCGCCGGGCGCCGATCTCCATCTGCGCGCGCGTGGTCGGCATCTCGTCGAGCAGCATCGAGGCCGACAGTTCCACCATGGCCAGTGCCGACGCTTCCAGCGGCTCGATGAAGCCGGCGGACAGCCCGATGGCCACGCAGTTGCGGTGCCAGAAGCGTTCGCGGTAGCCGGGTTCGAAACTCAGCTTGCGCGGCGCGGGGATGTCGTCCGGGCCGCCGGTGGCGCGGATGTAGGCGCGCAGCGCGCGTTCGGCCTGCTCGTCGCTCGTGTGCGCGCTCGAATACACGTGGCCGATGCCGCGCCGGGTCGGCAGGCCGATGTCCCAGATCCAGCCGGCTTCCTGCGCGGTGGAGGTGGTCTGCGAGGCGATCGGATCGTCTTCCGCCAGGTACGGCACCTGGACGGCCAGTGCGCTGTCGTTGAACAGGACGCCGCGCTGCGGGATGAAAGGCACGCCGTAGTGCTTCCCGAGCAGCAGCGACTGCATGCCGGTGCAGTCCACGAACAGGTCGCCCGCCAGCTCGCCGTGCGCCTTGGTGTGCAGGGCGGCGATGTCGCCGCTCATTTCGCCGAATTCGTGGGAGCGGATGCCGGTGACGTGGTCCGGCACATAATGCACGCCGAGCTTTTCCAGGCAGTGCTTCTTGAGGAACAGGCCGAACTTGCCGGCATCGAGGTGGTAGCCGTAGTTGGCCACCGCCGCAAATTCCGGCGTGGCGGCCTGCTTGGGCGCGCGCCCGTGCACGCACAGGTGCGGCTGGTAGGTCACCAGGTCGGCGAAGGGAATATCGGTATGGCGTTCCAGCCAGCGGCCGGCCATGTCGGCCTCGCCCCAGCCCTGCGGCAGCACGAAGGGGTGGAAGTAGTAATCGTGGTCGCCGCCATGGACCCAGCGGTTGAAGCGCGAGCCCTGCTTGAAGGCGGCGTCGCACTCGCGGAAAAAGGCTGATTCGGACAGGCCGGCCGCACGCAGGGTGTCGCGCATGGTCGGCCAGGTGCCTTCGCCGACGCCGATGGTCGGCACGTCGGGCGATTCGATCAGCGTCACGCGCAGGCCACCCTGCTCGAGCGCCTGGAAGCCCGATGCAAGGACGGCGGCGGTCAGCCAGCCGGCCGATCCTCCCCCTACGATGACGACATGCCTGATGGTGGTGCTCGCCATATTTGTTTTCAATAAAAACTAATGCTGGGCAAGTCTAACCTGAAAATGAACACAGCGGACCATGGCAATGGCCACGGCCCGCTGGTTTGCACTTTCCGTCCTGCTTAGAACTTGTAGCGGGCCGACAGCATGTAGCGCGGACCGGACTGCTCCACATACAGCGCCTGACGCTCGTTACGGCCATGCAGGCGCCGGATCTCGTCGGTCAGGTTGATACCTTCGAACTGGACACTGATGTTCTTGTTGACGTTGTACCCGATGCTCAGGTCAAGCTGGCCGTAGGCTTCGACATACTGCGGATTCGCGCCCGCGCCGTCGAAGGTCGATGCCAGGAACTTGTCGCGCCAGTTGTAGGCCGCGCGCACGTTCCACTTGTCGTTCTCGAAGATACCCACCAGGTTGGCCGAGTCGCTCATGCCCACCAGCGCGAATTGCTCGCCGATGCTGGCGTTGTTGTACCCCAGGCCCGAGTCGACCTTGGTGTAGTTGGCCTGGAGGCCGAAGCCCGAGGTGCCGAACATGTGCTGCACGTTGAACTCGAGGCCGCGCAGGCGCGCTGCCTTCTGGTTCGAGTAGCTCGTGATCAGGAAGTTGGCGATCGGGTCGTTCGGCTGGCCGGCGATCGAACCGGTGGCGTTGCCGTTGACGTCATCCGGCCCACGCGTCACGCCAGGACGTCCTGCGAAGTTACGGAAGATATAGTTGCGGATGCACATCGTGTCCGAGCTCGCGCAACCGGCGCCGATCGCCGCGTTCCAGTAAGCGCCGCCCACCGGGGTACGCAGGCCGAAGGGCTGGGCCGTGACCTGCGACACGCCGGCGTAATTTTCCAGGCTCTTGCGGAAGTGGCCGACCGAGACGAAGCTCGACTTGTTGTAGTACCACTCCCAGGCCAGGTCGATGTTCTTCGACTTGACCGGCAGCAGGCCCGGGTTGCCCTGGCTTCCGCGGCCACCTTCGATACGGCCCAGGGTCTCGAGCACCTGGCCGCCGGTCAGCTGGTCATAGCGCGCGCGGCCGATGGTCTCGCCGTAGCTGAAGCGGCCCTTCATGTCGGAACGCAGGTCGATGTCGGCGTCGAAGCTCGGCAACCAGTGATGGTACTTGCCGGTCAGGGTGGTGAAGGCCGGCGTGCCGAGGCCCACCGCGAACTCGTTCTGCGACACCCAGGTGTAGGACGAGGCAATCGGCACCAGCGCGGTCGAGGTGACCTCGGTCGTCTCGTAGCGTGCGCCCACCGAGGTGTGCACCGGCATCGCGAAATCCCAGTCGGTGTTGAACTGCAGGTACAGGCTCTTCGACTTCTCGCGGGTACGCTGGTCGGTGGTATAGCCCGACTTCGGCATGTACAGCTCCGGCTTGCCGGTCACCTGCGCGGCCAGCTGGCGCAAGGCGGCGAAGTCGAAGGTGTAGAAGGTGTTGAACAGGTTCGGGTTGTCGTGGCCGTCGATGTTGTCGAAGTACTGGCGCAGGCTCTCCTGGTGGAAGTAGCTGGCCGGGTAATCCGACGCCTTGGTCGCACCGCCCCAGGTGTCGTCACGCTGCTGCACCGAGAAGGCCGAGCGGTTCTTGGCGTCGGTGGTGGCGAGGCCGAACTTGAGCTCGGACGCTTCCAGCATCTTCCAGCTGCCATGGGTCTGGACCTGGCTGATCTCGCTCTTGACGTAGGCGTTCTCGAACACCGAGCCGGTCACCTGCTGCGGTGCGCGCTGGAAGTCGGCGCCCTGGATGCTCAGGACCGGCAGGTCCTGCGAGAAGTCGACGCTGGTGGTGCCGCGGCTGAAGCTGGCGGTGCCGAGGGTGTTGCTGGAGCCGAAGGGGCTGTCCGGCTTCGATTCGGCGGTGGAACGGTGGGCGTCGAGCTCGAGGCGGATGTCGCTGTTGACCTTCCATGCAGCGTTGAAGCCGAGCGAATTGTTCTCGGTCCTGGTGGCGAAGTCGGCGCCGCCCATGGCAATGTCGCTGTTGGCCGGGTTGATGATCTCGGTGTACACCAGCGGCGCGGCGACCGGACCATCGGTCCAGGTGCTCGACGATGGACCGAAGTTGAACCAGGCCGAGAGGTCCTGGCGGCGGGTCTGGATCTTGTTTTGCGAGTAGGTGTAGTCGAGGGTCGTGGTCAGGGCCTTGCTCGGCGCGTACTGCAGCGTCAGCTGGCCGTTGGTACGCTGGCGCTGGATGCCGTTCATGGCGTAGTTCATGTTCTGCGGCACCTGGTACAGGTCCGTCGGCTTCGGACGGTTGGTGATGTTTTCCGAGCCCGGCGTGCCGGGTTGCGGAATGGTGCCCCAGTTGTTCTCGTCGCCGCGGAACGGGCCTTTCCAGCCGTTGCCGACGGAAGCCACGTTGTAGCCCAGGTTGCGCTCCTGGTAGCTGCCCGACAGGGCGATACCGAAGCGGCCGTCGGCCGAGGTATTGCTATACAGGCCCGACACTTCGGGCGTGACCTTGCCGCCACGCTTGACGTCGCCCGGCAGGTTCTCTGCCGAGGTGTCGTGCACGCCCTTGATGCCGATCGTGGCCTGCAGGCCGGGACGCGACAGCGGACGTGCGGTAATGACGTTGATGGTGGCGCCGATGCCGCCGGTCGGGGTCTCGGCGCGCGCCGATTTGTACACCTGCAGCTGGGAGATGCCTTCGGACGCGATGTTGGCGAAATCGTAGGCGCGGCCCGGACGATCGCCTAGGATCGAGGTCGGCATCTGGCGGCCGTTGAGCAGCACCAGGTTGAAGTCGGGACCGACGCCGCGCACGGTGACCTTCGAGCCTTCGCCGATGCTGCGGTCGATCGACACGCCGCTGATGCGCTGCAGCGATTCGGCCAGGTTGGTATCCGGGAACTTGCCGATATCTTCGGCGACGATGCCGTCGACGAAGCCCTGCGCGTTGCGCTTCAGGGCCATCGAGGATTCGAGGCTGGCGCGCAGGCCGGTCACGACGACGGTCTGGACGCCGGCCGGCGAGGATGGGGTGCTGGCCTCTTGCGGGGTAAGGGCTGCCGGGTCGGTGGTCGCGGCGGCGCCGGAGGTCGAGGCGACTTCCTGGGCATGCGCCGGGATGAATGCCGCGCATGCGCTGGCTACTGCCAGGCTCATCAATGTCTGCTTAGCCTTGGGGTAATACATGGTGCTCTCCTGTTTTTTTTAAAATGACCGTCACCCAATCCAACGGTGTCTCCACTACCTGTGCCGGCTGAATCCAGGCTGCACGCCGCCGGCGGTCCTTGCTGTCGTCCCTGCTGCCGTCCCTATCGCTTGGCACCTCCTCGCCGCGGTGCCTTCAGGCGCCGGTCCTGGCCGCATGGCGCGTCCTGCCACCAGACGGCACAGCGAGGACATGCGGCCGGTGCCGATGTCCTCGCTGCCAGGTAGCGGGTAAAGCGGTGCGCACTGCGCTCGTTCATCTGTAATCGCTCAGGCTCGCATCTTGCGATGCTTCGTTGATCAAGCAATTCTTCAACCATCCGTCAGGCACATGGAAACGTTTCCATGTAAAGTTGTTTGAATATTAGGGTTAGCAAAAAAAATTGTCAACGGAATATTCCGCGTAGGTATGCGTCGAAATGCGGCTGATTTGCAACATTGCTTACACGTGAGAGTGAAGACTGGCGTTCGTTCGTGCCTGTCTCCCGCGCCGCCGCGCAATTGACACTGAAAAATCCTCAGTGCTATAGTCGGGTTGACATTCTGGTAACGTTTCCAAATAACGGCTGGAAAGGATGAGCATGGAGCGAGGTGAAGACGCGGACGACGTGGCCGGCAGCGCGCCGCGTGCGGACCTGCTGTGGAGAGGAACATTGCGCCGCCGCGTGCTCGCATGTGTGCTGGCCGCAGGGCTGCATGGCGCCATGCCTGCCGCCGCGGCAGCCGACACCCGCAGCGGCTTCGCCTGGCCGCACGGGGCGCGGGCCGCCGTCAGCCTCGCCTATGACGACGCCCTCGATTCCCAGCTCGACCACGCCCTGCCCGCCCTCGACAAGCTCGGCCTGAAGGGCAGCTTCTACCTGACCCTGTCGAATCCGGCGGTGGCGCGGCGCATGGAGGGATGGCGCGCCGCCGCGCGGGCCGGGCACGAACTCGGCAACCACAGCCTGTTCCACCAGTGCGCGCGCAGCAAGCCCGGGCGCGACTGGGTCGAGCCGCACCGCGACCTCGATGCCATGAGCGTGGCGCAGATGGGCGACCAGGTCCTGCTGGCCAATACCATGCTGGCGGCGATCGACGGACGCCAGGAACGCACATTCACGCTGCCCTGCGGCGACACCCAGGCCGGCGGACGCGACTACCTGCCCGCGGTGCGTGCCGCCTTCGTCGCGATCAAGGTCACCGGCGGCAGCGGCGTCATCGATGCGATGCACACGCTCGATCCGCTCGCGGTGCCGGTGGCGACACCTAGCGGCAGCAGCGGCGCGGAGCTGATCGCCATCGTCAAGCAGGCGATTCAGCGCGGCACCATGGTCAACTTCACCTTCCACGGCATCGGCGGCGACTACCTCAGCGTGTCCGCGCAGGCCCACGCGGAACTGCTGCGCTTCCTGGCGGACAACCGCCAGCTGGTCTGGACCGATACCTTCATCAACATCATGCAACACGTCAGGCAGCAGCAGGCCCGTCCCCCGGCGGCGCCCTGAAGCCACAAGGAAACCCATGAAACCGATCCGCCTTTTCGCCGCCACCCTGTCCACCCTGCTTGCACTGGCCGCCACCGGCTGCGCCTCCACGCCCGCAGACGCACCGGCCGGCTGGACCCTGGCATGGAGCGACGAATTCGACGGCAGCCAGCTCGATCGCACGAAATGGGTGGCGGAGACCGGTGGCCATGGCTGGGGCAACCAGGAGCTGCAGTATTACACCGGCCGGCCGGAAAACGTCCGGGTGGAGGATGGCATGCTGGTCATCGAGGCGCGCCGGGAAGCCTACGGCGGCAAGGACTACACCTCGGCACGCCTCAAGACCGCCGGCCTGATGGAACAGATGCATGGCCGCTTCGAGGCGCGCATCAAGGTGCCGAAGGGCCAGGGCATCTGGCCGGCCCTCTGGATGCTGGGCGCGGACATCGGGCAGGTGGGCTGGCCGCGCAGCGGCGAGATCGACATCATGGAGATCATCGGCAAGGAGCCGTCGAACGTGCACGGCACGCTGCACGGTCCCGGCTATTCGGGCGACAAGGCCTTTACTACCCACTCGACCCTGGCGAGCGGCATCTTTGCCGACGACTTCCACGTGTTCGCGGTGGAGTGGGAGCGCGGCGAGATCCGCTGGTATCGCGACGGCATCCACTACCATACGGCGCGGCCGAACCTGGTCAAGGGAGAGTGGGTATTCGAGCATCCCTTCTTCGTGCTCCTGAACCTGGCCGTCGGCGGCGCCTGGCCCGGCAATCCAGACAGCAGCACGGTCTTGCCGCAGCGGATGCTGGTGGATTATGTGCGCGTCTACCGGCGCGCCACGCCGGGACAGTAAGCCCCTGGCCGCAGGCTGCGCGGCTGCCGAGGTGCCATGCGGCCTGTTCGCGCCATGCCGGTTTTTTTACGCTCCAGACCGTGGTTTGCGCAGTTCATCGCAATCGGCTCGGATGCGGCACGACAGCGGCCTATAGTGCCTCCATCGACAACCTACCGGAGAACAAGCATGAAAAAACTGTTGAGTGCCGCCGCCGTCGCCGCCACGCTCGCACTGGTCGCCAGCCCCGTCATCGCCGACGAGGTCGTGCGCGAAAACCGCAGCGTCGATGCCAGGGTCACCAAGGTGAAACTGGATGGCGTTGTCGACCTGGTCCTGCGCCAGGGCAACACGCCGTCCCTGGTCGTCTCAGGTGACCGCCGCTTCGTGCAACGCATCACCACCGCCCAGCGCGGCGACACGCTGGAAATCGGTACCGAATCCTTCAATACCCGCCGTGGCGACATGAACGAGAAGCTGCGCGCCGAATTGACCGTGCCCAACCTCGCCGAGTTCACCTCGCAGGGCGTGGGCGCATCGACCGTCACCGGCTTCTCGGGCAATGCGATCCAGCTTGCCCTCGACGGCGCCGGATCGGTCACCATGAACAGCAATTACCGCACCATCGACGCGCGCCTGGGCGGCGTCGGCGGACTCGCCCTAAACGGCGTGCGCGCCGAACGCGTCGACCTCAGCCTGCGCGGCGCCGGCCGCATCAGCGTTAATGGTGAGAGCAAGCTGCTGCGCGCCAAGCTGGCCGGTGTCGGCAGCCTGGAAGCCCAAGGACTGCGCGCCGAATCGGTCGACCTCGACATGAGCGGCCTCGGCGGCGCAACGGTGCACGCGACCCGCGCGGCCGAGATCGACCTGAGCGGCATGGGTTCGGCCACCGTGTATGGCAACCCCGCGACGCGCAATGCCAACACCAACGGCATGGGCAAGGTCAGCTGGAAGTAAGCTGCCCGGGAACGGCCCTACTGGCGGAGCCGATCCCTGACGACCATGCTGTTCCGCACTTCCTTCACCCCGGGCACCTCCCGGGCGAGCTGTGCCGCCCGCGCGACGCTCTCGGACGAATCGAAGAAGCCGCTGAGCTGCACCGTTCCCTTGTAGGTTTCGACCTGGACCTCGGTTGCCTTGACCTGCGGATCGGTGGCCAAGGCGGTCTTGACCCGGGTGGTGATGGCGGCATCGTCGATGTATTCACCGGTGCCACGGTGCGTGCCGGACGGCGCGCAGGCACTGAGGATAGCCAGTACCACGCCGAGCAGGATCAGATGGATGCGGTAGGAAAGGTTCATGGAGGGCTCCCAAGAGAAGGCAGACCAGCCCATTCTCTCGGGTGCCAGCGGTCGACGTTTGATGCCGGCCAAACGTGCAAACGGACCTTTTCTCAGTGAGCTTTGTTCAATGCCAGTACCGGCGCTGCCGCATCCCCAACCGCGGCCGCAGGACGCAAGGCGAAACCCCGGTGGGCGACGTCGCGCCCGAGCACCACGCGCACATTGGCGGGGGCGCAGCTGGGCACCTCCTGCAGCTGCGCGCTGCCGAAGCGGCTGGCCAGGCGTTCGGCCCCCTCGCGGTAGGCCGCTTCATATTCGATGCGGGTCTGGCGCACGCCGAAACCCTTCTGGTTCGACAGGCGCGTCACTTTCAGCCCGCCCGTGCCGACCTGGCGTGCCAGCGAGCGTGCCATGCCCGAGACGCCATTTCCATTGCGCATCTCTACCAGCGCGAGGAGTGGCGCGTCCCGCCCCGGCGTGGCCGGCGCCGGCGCCGGTTCCGGCAGCCGTGCCGGAGCGGACGGGCCTGCCGGCGGCGGAGCGCGGCGCAGCTCCAGCATGCCATCCGCACCGACGAGCAGCTGCACCTGGCTCCAGCCCGCCTCCTCGCGCGCCGGCGCCTTGAGCGCGCGGTCGATCGCCGCAACCTGGCTCTGGCTGCCGGCCGCGGCATAGTCCGCGCGCAGGTCGTGGGCGCGCAAGGCATCCGCCTGGCTCAGCATCTGCTGTGCGCGCTCTTCCTGCCCGAGCTTGCGCAAGGTTTCGCCCAGCAGTTGCCAGGAACGGTGGTTGAGCGGGTCGAGCAGGCAGGCTTTCTCGAGCGCGACCAGCGCATCGTCATACTCCGCGTTGAGGAAATGGGCCTGCCCGAGGTTGCTGAACAGGTAGGCCTTGCCGGGACCGGAGGACATCGTCAGCGATTCGGTCAATGCGCGCCACAAGGCGATCGCGGTGGCGAACTCGCGCTGCTCCGCATACAGCGTGGCCAGCCCGTTGCGGGCGTTCACGTGTGCGGGCGCCATCTGCAGCGCGGCCTGGTAGGCGGCGCGCGCTTCGTCGTAGCGGCGCGCCAGGTGGTGGTTGCGGCCGGCAAGGTAGGCGTCGTCGGCGGCCGGTGCGGCACCGTCGAAGGCGGGACGGGCGCCGAAGGGCGCGCAGGCCGCCAGGGTAGCGCCGGTGCACAGCAGCGCCAGACGTGCGAACAAGGTAAGGCTTGGCATGGGGGGCTCCTTCGTGTTCAATCCGCACCGGCCACTTTGCCCAGGGTCCGCGAAATCTGGATCATGGCGGGGCCGAGCAGTACCATCAGCAGCATGGGGAATATGCAGAAAATCAGGGGGAACAGCAGCTTCAGGCCGATGCGGGCGGCGCATTCCTCGGCCACGATGCGGCGCTTGTGACGCAGGCTGTCGGACTGTACGCGCAGCGCATCGCCGACGCTGGTGCCGAATCGCTCGGACTGGATCAGCATGGCCACCAGCGTGTCGACATCCTCGACACCCGAACGCAGCGCGAAGTTGCGCAGCGCCTTCTCCTTGGAGAAACCGGCGCGCATTTCCATCAGGACGAGCTGCAATTCCTGCGCCAGCACCGCGCTCTTGATGTGGATCTCGTTCGCCACCTTGACCAGCGCACGCTCCAGGCTCAGGCCTGCCTCGACGCACACGGTGAGCAGATCGAGGGCATCGGGAATGGTTTCGAAAATCTCGCGGCGGCGGCGTTGCACGATACGTTCGAGGATCATGTTGGGCAGGTAATAGCCGATGGCGGCCGCGGTGAGCAGCAAGGCCATCATCCGCCAGCCCAGCAGCGCCTTGCTGTAGACGATGGTCAGCGGCACCACCAGTGCCGGCAGCACCAGTGCGAGCGCCGTCTTCGACGCGAAATACAGCGACAGGGCGGACGGATTGCGCCAGCCCGCGTTCATGAAGCGCGTGCGCAGGCTGGATTTCTCCCAGCCCTCCTCGGGCACCGACAGCTTGGTCAGGGGCTTGGCTGCGCTCGCAACCCGTTCGACCCAGCCGCCCGCGGCATCGAGCTGGCTCTGCTCTGCATTGCCGAGGAAGCGGCGCAGGCGATCGCGCAGGGCCAGCGGCGCAAACAGCACCAGGCCAAGCCAGGCCAGACCGGTGACGACGCACAGGACGACAAACAGGAAGATCAGTTGGGAGGATGTCATGTTCACCTCTGGAGGGATGCGGGCCGGACTCAGATGCGGATGCGGATGATCTTGCGCATCCAGACGACGCCGACCAGCATCATGCCAAGGCCGTACCACATCATGCGCACGCCGTTCGGGTCGGTCCAGAGCACGCTGATGTATTTCGGGTTCATCGCCAGCATCATGCCCAGCACGGCAAACGGCAGCACGGTCAGGATCATCGCCGACATTCTTCCTTCCGCCGACAGCACGCGCACGTGTGCCACCAGTTTCAGGCGGGCGCGGATGATCTGGCTGATGTTCCCCAGGATCTCGGCCAGGTTGCCGCCCGATTCGCGCTGGATCAGCACCGCGATGATCAGGTAGCGCAGGTCGGTCAGCGGGATGCGCGCAGCCATGGCGTGCAAGGCCTCGTTCATCGGGGCGCCGTAGTTGATCTCCTCGCGGGCGATGCGGAACTCCCCGCTGAGCGGCTCCGGCAGCTCGTTGCCGACGATCTGGAGGACGTTGCTGAACGAGTGGCCGGCGCGCAGTGCGCGGGCGATGAAATCGGCGGCATCCGGCAGTTGCTGCTCGATGCGGATCAGGCGCCGCTGCCGCGTGCGGCGCAGCAGGACCCACGGCACGCCCAGCCCGAGCAGGGCCACCAGGGCGCGCAATGCGGCCGGCAGTTGCCAGCCGAGCGACACCACGGCGGCGAGGGCCATGCAGCCTAGCGACCAGGCCAGGAATTGACCGACCGTGTTGGTGGTGCCGGCCTGCACCAGCAGGGCATCGATCCGGTCCGCCAGCGGGATGCGGTGCAGGATGCGGTCGAAGGCCGCGTTGCGGCTGTAGGGACGCTGCTTGAGGATCGAGATCCGCTCGCCGCTGCGCCCGGAGGAACCGGACATGACCTGCAACCGGCGCGCGATGCGCCGCGCCGCCGCGCCATGCGTGCCCATCCACCACAGGTAGGTGCCCTCGATCGCGAGGACCGCGGCCGCGAACAGGAATACCACGAAAGCGTAGAACAGCACGTCCATGCTGCCTCCTCAGTCGAAAATCCGGTCGGGATCGAAGGTGTCTTCCGGCACCGGAACGCCGAACATCTTCAGGCGCTCGGCGAAGCGCGGACGGACGCCGGTGGCGCTGAAACGCCCTTTCACCTTGCCGTCGGCGTCCACGCCGCTCTGCTCGAAGCGGAAGATCTCCTGCATCGAGATGATGTCGCCCTCCATGCCGGTGATTTCCTGCAGGCTGACCACCTTGCGCGTGCCGTCGGTCAGGCGCGATACCTGCACCACCACCGTCACGGCGGAAGCGATCTGCTGGCGGATCGCGCGCGCGGTCAGGTTGACGCCGGCCATGCTGACCATGTTTTCCAGCCGCGACAGCGCGTCGCGCGGCGTGTTCGAGTGGATCGTCGCGAGCGAGCCCTCATGGCCGGTGTTCATCGCCTGCAGCATGTCGAGCGCTTCGGCGCCGCGCACCTCGCCCAGGATGATGCGGTCGGGACGCATCCGCAGCGCGTTGCGCACCAGCGCGCGCTGGGTCATCTCGCCCTTGCCTTCGATGTTCGGCGGACGCGTTTCCAGGCGCACCACGTGCGGCTGGCGCAGCTGCAGCTCGGCGGCGTCCTCGATCGTCAGCACGCGCTCGGTGGCCGGGATGAACCCGGAGATCAGGTTCAGCAAGGTGGTCTTGCCGCTGCCGGTGCCGCCCGAGATCAGGATGTTCACCTTGGCCCCACCCAGGCTCTCCAGCACCCGGATCATGGGTGGCGTCAGGCTTTTATAGTCGAGCAGGTTCTGCACCGACAGCGGCGAAGAGCCGAAGCGGCGGATCGAGAGCAGCGGCCCGTCCACCGCCAGCGGCGGGATGATCGCGTTGACGCGCGAACCGTCCGGCAGGCGCGCATCGACCATCGGGCTCGATTCGTCGACGCGCCGGCCCACGCGCGAGACGATCTTTTCGATGATCTTGATCAGGTGGGCATTGTCGTGGAAGCTGATGTCGGTGAGTTCGAGCTTGCCGCGCCGCTCGACATACACCTTGCTGGCGGTATTGACCAGGATGTCGGAAACGCTCGGGTCGTTCAGGAGCGGCTCGAGCGGGCCGAAGCCGAGCATCTCGTGCTGGATGTCGAGCACCAGGTGGTGGCGTTCGTGCTGGTTCAGCACGATGCGCTCCTCCTCGATGATGCGCTGGATCAGCAGGGCCAGCTCGTGCTTGAACTGCTCGGCGGTGAGCCGCTTGAGGCGCTCGAGGTCGATGCGGTCCAGGATCATCTGGTGCATCTGCTTCTTGAGCTCCTGATAGGCCTGGTTGGCGACTTCCGGCACGACCACGCCGGGCTGGCGTTCCTGACCGGTACTCGCAAGGCGTTCACGTAAGGACATGGGTGGCTCCGTGTCGTTCTGTTTCGTGTTGATCAGTCGTCTTCGCCGCGGCCGAACAGGCGGTCGAGCAGTCCCCTGCTCTCCTGGACGCGCCGCGTCGTCACCAGTTCGACCATGTCGGCCAGGCTGCGCGCGGCCGCGCTCGAGCGCGACAGCTGCAGCACCGGGACGCCCTGGTTGACCGAGTCGGTGACGGCGACGTAGTCGTTGGGGAAGGTGTGCACCACTTCGCACCCCAAGGCCGCGTGCAGGTCCTGCAGGCGCAGCTTGCCGCCCTTTTCGTAGCGGTTGACGATCAGGCGAATGTGGTCCAGCACGTAGCCGAGCGAGCGGAAGATGTCGAGCAGGCGGCGCGCGTCGCGGATGTCGGGCAGCGCCAGCTGCAGCACGGGATAAATCGTGTCGGTGACGTCGAGGGCGCGCAGCGACACCGCGTCGATCTGGCGGCCGACGTCGAGCAGCACGTAGTCGTAGTGCTGGCGCGCGACGCGCAGGATGGTGTCGATGTGCTCCGGCTTGGCTTCCTTTGCGTGGGCGGCGTCGTCGGCCGCGGCCAGCACGCCAAAGCCCGGGGTCACATGGACCACGCAGGAATCGAGGAAGGGGCCGTCCACGCGCGCGATCTGGGCGCAGACGTCGGACAGGGTCATGCTCGGCTTCTGGTCGGACACGTACAACGCGGCGTCGCCGAACTGGCCGTGCAGGTCGATCAGCAGCACCTTCTTGGCGGCCAGGGTGGCGAGCGCGTAGCCGAAATTGGTCGAGATGAAGGTGGCGCCACTGCCGCCCTTGCAGGCGATGAAGGCGAGGATCTTCCCGTCGCGCAGGCCCGACACCCCGGCCGCGGCCGAAATGCGGTCCATCGACTCGTGAAAGGCACGGTGCACCAGAGGCAGCTGCAGCACTTCGCGCACGCCGGCGCGCATGGCGTGGATCAGGAGGTCCGGATGGTTCTGGTCGGTCAGCAGCATCAGATGGGCTTCGGGATACTGGCGGCCAAGGCGTTCAAGCAGGGGGGCTTCCGAGGGTTCGGTCTGGGTGGCGTCGATGATGACCAGCTGCGGGGTGTCGGCTTCGGGGCGGTCGAGTGCCTCGCGCAGGCTGGCGCGAACGGCACCGAGGTTCAGCGGCGGCACGCGGGCCGCCCCCTGGGAGGCGATCTCCGCATAGAGCTGGCTGTCGCGGCTGATAAGTAGCGCTTTCATGGCGGGCCTCGTTGCTGGCGCATCTGGTCAAAGTGGAAGGCAGGCGCTCATCGCACGCTGCCAGCGGTGACGAAGATCGGCGCCGGTGCCGCTTCCGGCTGGGCGAAGCTGCGCTGGTAGCGCTCATGCGCTCCTTTGGCCGCGCGGCCGTCCACCCCGACGGCAGGATCGCGGTTGCTGGCCGCGGCCGGGTCGAGCACCTGGACGGCCAGGTTGGCGCGCGTGGCGGTGCCGAATTGCCTGTCCCACTCCGGCGTGGTATGCATGCAGCCCTGCAGACAGGCGGCCACCAGCGCCGGCAGCAGAAAGTAGGTCGGGTTCTTCACGGATGCCTCCTATTTGAGTTCGAAGCCGCCGGCGGTCTGCGCAGCGGGGGGCGCGACTTGCGGCGTGGACGCGGCGGCAGTGGTCGCGGCCGGGGTATCGCCCTCGAGGCGGCCGCCGAGCATCACCTCGCCACGCGTCGGTATGCCCACCTTGTCGGTCGGCAGCGAATAACCGGCGCCCGCGATCGGCTTGACCAGCCGCGCGGTGATCACGAACACCAGTTCGGTGCGGTCCTGCTGGAAGTCGGTGCTGCGGAACAGCGCGCCCAGCACCGGGACTTCGCCCAGCATCGGCAGGCCCTTCAGGCTGGCCACCAGGTTGTTCTTCACCAGGCCGCCGATGGCGAAGCTCTGGCCGTCATACAGCTGCACGGTGGTGCTGGCGCGGCGCGTGGTCACGACCGGCAGGATCGAACTGCCGGTAATGCCGAACGCCGACACGCCGATCCCTTCGCGCGACAGCTCGGACACTTCCGGCGCCACCTTCAGGTTGATGCGCCCCCCCGACAGGACGGTCGGGGTAAAGCGCAGGCCGACGCCGAATTCCTTTTCCTCGAGCGTGACCTTGTTGTTGTCCTGGGCGACCGGGATGTAGAACTTGCCGCCGGCCAGGAAGGTGCCCTCCTGGCCGCTGATGGCCAGTACGTTCGGCTCGGCCAGCACGCGCACCAGGCCGTCCTGTTTGTCGGCCGCCCCCACCAGCCGGTTGCCGTTATCCTTGTCGAAGCGAATGCCGTTGGTTGTCCGTCCGGTCAGGAAATTCGACACCAGCCGGGTAGTCCAGCTGCCCGAGCCGAAGCTGAACGCCGCGTCGGTCTCGAGCCGCTCGAGCAGGGTCTTCGACACCTCGGCCACCTTGACTTCAAGCTGCACTTGCTGGGGTGCGCTGACATTGAGCAGGTTGATCACGCGCGTGGCTGCCGCGGCGGCGCCGCCGGCGCTGCCCCCGCCGTTGTTGTTGGCCAGCGGAATGACGCCGTCGTTATCATTGGCCTTGTCGGCGGACGGCAGCTGGCGCAGCGGACGCCGCACATACGCCGTCGCCAGCTCGACCGCGCGGGTGAGCGCGCCGGCGTCGCTGACGGTGCCGGTCAGCACCAGCGAATCGGCGGCGGCCATCACCCGGATATCCTTTTCCTCGGGCATCGCTGCGGCCAGGGTCGCCTGCAGTACGGCGGGGTCCATCGCGACCACGATGTCGACCACGCTGCACAAGCCGCTTTTTCCCTGCACGATCATGTTGGTGGTCCCGACGTCGACAGCGGCGATGTACAGCGTGTCCGGCGACACCAGCATCGCCTGCACGATCGCCGGATTGCCGACGCTGCGGTTGAGCACCCGCTCGGGCAGGCGCAGCATGGTGGACTTGCCCATGTTGAGCGACAGCGTGGCAGGGCGGGCGGCTTCGCCGCTGCAGCCCATCGCGGGCTGGGAACGTGTTTCCGCTTGCTTGGCGGCTGCCGGTTTGGCAGCGGCACTGTCAGCTGGTTTGGCGGGAGCGGCAGCTGCAGGCTTGGCTGCGGAAGCCGCTTGGGAAGGCGCGGCGGCGGCCAGCGCCAGGCCAGCGGCAAACCGTGCAAGATTGAGGCGTCTGTTCATGGCATCCATCCCGGATCGATAAGGTCAGAAGCATTCTTGTGAAACGTGCAGGCCATTGATGACCTTGACGCAGTCACGCCGCGGTGCCGCTGCAGGGACCGGACGCGGCGCCTGCGCCTGCGGCCGGGGTGCGCGTACCGGCATCGCCACGGTCCGCACGGGCGACTCCGGCGCCGGCAGCAGGTTCTCCTTGGTGGCGCCAAGGGTCTCGGCCGGCGCCGGGTCGATCTGGTTGCGCAGCGCCAGCGACAGGGTGCCGACGCTACGCGCCAGGTCGAGCTTTTCGGCCTGTTCGGGCGTGACTTCGAGCGTGACGGCATTCACGACCTTCGGTTTGGTTTCGTCGCGGTTGACTTCCTGCGCCACCGCCAGCACCAGGATCCGTTCCAGCACGATCTTGGAGATGCTCCGCTCGCGTTGCTGTCCGTCCTGCGCCTTGGTCTCGGTCTGGGTACTGACGATGATGTCGACGTAGTTGCCGGGCAGCGCGAAACCGGCCACGCCGATCACGTCGTTGACGCGGACCGTGATGGCGCGCTTGCCCTCGGTGATCAGGGCCGACAGGCCGCCCACCGTGCCGACCGGGGCCAGCTTGGCCTCGCTCAGGGGCTCACCCATCAGGATGCTCGATTTGAGCACCCGGCCGCCAAGCTTCTGCGGATCGTCGAACGCGCCTTTCGGCACGCTGTGGGCCGGCCATTCGACCAGCTTGAGCATCTCGGGCGTCAGGCGCTGGCCGATGCTGATGTCGGCCCCCGCCACCACGATGTGATCGGCTCGCTTGGCCGGTTGTGTCAGCAGCCAGCGCGAGGCCAGCAGGACGGCCGTCAGGCCGAACAGGATCGCGAGCGTCATCACGATCACGGCACGCTTGTTTTTCATCGAGCATCTCCCAGGTTACCGGGTTCGAGCGCCGCGCAAGAACCGAACAGGCTGCTCCACGCCTGGACCACGCTGTTCACGTCGAGACGTGGCGTGTGGTCGGCGAACTCGGCGAAGTCGGCAATCCGGCCCAGCAGCTCATGCGGCCAGGCAGCCAGCAACGGACGCCGGGTGCGGCGGTGCAGTTCGTTGATCAGGTAATCGACCGCGTCGTCGTCGGCCTCGATGCCGCGCATCCGGCACTGGCGCCGCAGCAGCGCGCGGTAGCCGGCTTCGGAAAGCGGGCCCACTGGAATCCGGTAGCCGACGCGGCGCATGCAGGATTCATCCAGCACCGCCTGCGGCGCCAGGCTCGTGACCAGCACCAGGGACACGTCGAACGGCAGGGCATGGCTGGCCCCACCCGGCACCGCGACATGGTCGGTGCCGCTCTCGAGCGCGCTCAGGCAACGGTGCAGCACCTCGGCAGCCGGCACCCGCTGGCGGCCGATGTCGTCGAGCACCAGCAGTCCATTGTTGGCCAGCAAGTGCGGCGGTGCGCGCAGCACGCCGCTGGCGGCGTCGAGGCGCAGTTCCAGCATGTCGCGCGCCAGTTCGGCGCCCACGTGCACCAGCGGGCGCTGGCACAGTGCCCAGCGCGCGTCGCAGCTGCGCCGTTCTTCCAGGGCGCGCGGCTGCAGCGGCGCGGGATGCAGGTCCGGGGCGTATATCTGCACGATCTCGTGGTTGACCAGCACCGCGTACGGAATCGCCACCGGCTCCTGGCGCAGCCGCGCGAACTTGCGCGCCAAGGTCGTCTTGCCGCTGCCGGAAGGTCCGTACAGCATCAGCGGACGATTCGAATGCAGCGCCGCGCCGATCAGCTCCTGCACCGCGGGCTCGATGCCGTCCTCCGTCAGGGTGGCCTTCAACTCTGCGGGCGTGACGTGGGGGGCGCCGGGCTGGCGCAGCGACTGCTTTTCCACCATGCTGCGGTAAGTGTCGAGTGTCACCGGGGCGGGCCCGATGTAGCGCGATTCCGCCAGGTACTCGGCAGCGGCGCGCAGCCCGAAGGCGGTCAGCTGGTAATGCACGTCGATGTCGGAATCGCCTTGCCAGGCGACCTCGGCCAGTTGCTCCGCAACCAGTCCCTGCAGCACTTCACGCACCACGCTGACCGACAGGCGCAGCCGTCCGGTAAGGAGCGATAGCGGAATCTTGCCGCTGGCATGCATGATCTTGACCGTGAGTGCGGTGACCAGACGCGCGTCGAGGCCGGTATCGCGCACTGTACGCGGCTGGCGCGGCAGGACGGGAGCGGGATCCGCCTCCGGCCCGCTACTGGCGCCGGCTGCCGGCCGCGCGTCGCAGGGAGCGCTTGGCCTGGGTGGTGAAAACACTTCCATAAGGAAACCTCCTGATGAGGTGCGGATATTTCTTACATTTGTTAAATTGATTCTAACCATCGCTTCCCCCTCCCCGTTTGACTTCCGGCAAGGAAGGGGGAACAGCAAAAACAGGGCTTAACGGCTCGTCAGAAAGTAGATCGTCCCGGCGGCAATCGCGACGCCGTAAGGTATCGAACCGGCGCTCGGCTGCGCCTCCATTCTTGTGATGGGAAGACGCAAGGCAGCCTGGCGCACCATGCTCCAGACGTTGGTCAGTGCCAGCCGCAAGCGGCCCTGGAAAAGGATGAAGGCCAGGGCCATGACACCACCGGCGCACCAGGCGAAGATCGCAATGTGCAAGGCGGCTGCCGGACCGGTGAAGGCGCCTACCGTGGCCATCATCTTGACGTCGCCGGCGGCCATGCCGCGCATCAGGTAGAAGGGAAGAAAAACCAGCAGTCCGACGGCGGCGCCACCGAAACAGGCCAGCAAGGCTGCGCCGGGCTGCGGTGATACTGCGTGAAGAGACAAGGCGGCGATAAGGCCTGTCAGCAGCAGGAGATTCGGAATACGTCGGCTTGCGAGGTCATTGATCGCAGCGACGGCGACGAGCAGCAGGAGCAGTATGTCGAGGTAAGGGGCGACAACCATGATCGGCTCACAAAAAAAAAGCCCCCGGGGCCGGATGGCGCCGGGGGCGTTAGCGATAATTAACCGCCGCTTGCAGGCGGAGTCGGGTTCAGCTCTTCGCCAATCTTGTTGAACAGCGCGGTAATATCAGCGCCGAGAGCCTCGGCCGCCCCTGCCAACGCAATGCCGACCAGTGCAGCGATCAGGCCGTATTCGATGGCCGTCACACCGTTTTCATCGGCAATGAAGGTTTTGATGGCGGAGGTAATGGTGCTCATGATGAACTCCTTGTGATGGTTGATGGAACAACGACTACTGGGTCTTACTGACAGACGGGGCCCCGTCTTTTGCTGCTTTCGACTGCGTCTGTCAGTGAGTTCACTGTACCGAATAGTGCCGCACGGCAAGTTGACGTCGGGCAAGCTTGCCATGTGGGAATCTCTGTTTCTGTATGGACTTGCGTATGCACAAGCAGACGGCCATCAAGCATGAGCTTCCAGGCATTAAAAAGATAAATATTGTTAAGAATAGTTGCCTACAATACAAAAACACATTATGCTGTCCCTCTTGCCCGCCTAAAAAAGCGGCAGCCGTACTACCAACCCGGCCGTGCTCTTGCGTGACTCAGTTTCTCTGCGTTTCTGAAAAAACCGACATGGATTCCCTGCTGCGACACATGGTGGACATGACTGGCCACCGCGATCACACGATGCTCGACATCTCCGTGATTTCGGCGGTACAGGAACTGGCGGGCGCGCTGCAGACCCGGGTCTTGACCATCACGACGGTCTGCGGGCAGAGATTCGTGCGTTCGCGCGCCTGCATCCGCGCCGGCGGCGTCGCCTGCCCGGAAGAGCAGCACGATGGCGGCAGCCCGGGCGAGCCGCTCTCGGCCTTTCCCGAACTGGCGCACTGCCTCGAACACCATGATTCGCGTGCCGAAGGCCTGGGCAGCGACGGCCTGCGCCGTCTGTGGCTGCCGATCTGGTTCGGCGACAAGGCCGATACCTGCCTCGAGATCGTGCACGCACAAGGCTTCACCGCCGAATCGATCTACACGATCAGCGGGATCGTCGGCGTCTACCGCAATTTCCAGAACCTGCTCGACTACAGCGAGCGCGACTCGCTCACCGGACTCCTGAACCGCAAGACCTTCGACGACCAGCTGGCGCGCATGCTGCATAGCGGCGACACCGAACCTCTGGTGCCGGGCCAGCTGGAACGGCGCCAGCACGGGGCCGAGGAAAAGCAGTGGCTGGCCGTGGTCGACGTCGACCATTTCAAGATGGTGAACGACCGCTTCGGCCACCTGTACGGCGACGAAGTGCTGATCCTGGTCGCGAACCTGCTGCAGTCCTCGTTCCGTTCGCAGGACCGCGTGTTCCGCTTCGGCGGCGAAGAGTTCGTGGTGCTGCTGCGTTCGACCACGCTGGAGAATGCCCGCAAGATCATCGACCGCTTCCGCACCAACGTCGAGGCGCACGTGTTCCCGCAGGTAGGCCGCGTTACCGTGAGCGTCGGCTTCACCAGCATCAGCGCCACCGATTCGCCGGTCGTGACCCTGGGTCACGCGGACCAGGCCCTGTATTTCGCCAAGGCCAACGGCCGCAACCGCGCCTGCCATTACGAGGAGCTGGTGGCGAACGGCCTGCTGCAGACCGTCGCCACCAACGACACCGCCGAGTTCTTCTAGGGCGCCTGCCGGGCCTGCGCGAATTCGAGAGCGTCTTCCAGGCGGTCATCGCCCCAGAACAGCTCGCCCTGCACGATAAAGGTCGGCGCACCGAAGATGCCAAGCATGCGTGCGGCCGCGGTCTGCGCGCGCAGCGCCGCCTTGTTGGCCTCCCCTTCCGCCTCGCGCAGGACCGCTTCCGGCTCGGCGACCAGACCCTCCAGCGCCGCCAGCACGGTGCCGGCGTCGTCGATGTCGGCATCCTCGGACCAGTTGCGCAGCATGATGCGGCGGCAGTATTCGCCCATCCAGGCTTGCTGCGCGCCGAGCAGCGCGACCCGCATCGGCAGCAGGGCCCGGCGCGGGAAGGCCGAGGGACGCGTAAAAGGAATTCCGTATTTCGCGGCGCGGCGCGCCATGTCGCGCCAGACGTACTCGCCTTTCTCCTTCTGCTCCGCGAAGGGCGAGCTTTGCCAGCCGAGTTCACGGAAGATCGGCCCCGGCAGGAAGGGCTTCCAGTGCAGCGGCACGGAGGCGCTACGTGCGAGCGCCTCGATGCGCATGGCCGACAGGTAGCTGTAGTTGCTGCCGAACTCGAACCAGAACTCGATGGGTGGGTGCATGGCCGCCTTCCTCGCTTGGTATAGTGTGAGGAGTATGCAGGCAGTTGCCTGCCACCACAACAGGAGTGTCGGGATGAGCAAGGTACTGATCGTGACAGGCGCCGGGCGCGGCATCGGCGCCGCCATCGCCAGGCAGGCGGCCGCCGGCGGCCATGCGGTGGCGGTCAACTACCGTCATGACGAAGCGGCGGCGCAGGCGCTGGTGGCGGCGATCCGCGCCGATGGCGGGCAGGTTGCCGCGATCCAGGCCGACGTCGCGGCCGAAGCGGAAGTGGCGCAGCTGTTCGCGCGCACCGAGCAGGAACTCGGACCGCCTGCGGCGCTGGTCAACAATGCCGGCATCACGGGGCGCATCGCGCGCTTCATGGATACCGATCCCGCCACCATCGAAGCAGTTTTCCGCACCAACGTGTACGGCACCATGCACTGCTGCCGCGCGGCGATCGACGCCTTCCGGCGCCATGGCACGCGCGGGGTGATCGTCAACCTGTCCTCGATCGCGGCCAGCACCGGCAGCCCGCGCGAGTACGTGCACTACGCCGCCAGCAAGGCGGCGGTCGAGAGCTTCACGCTGGGACTGGCGCGCGAGATGGCGCCGGAGGGTATCCGCGTGTGCGCGGTGGCGCCCGGGTCGACGCTGACCGGCATCCATGCGGCGGCCGGCGAGCCGGGCCGGCCGGAGCGCGTGGCGCCGGCCATCCCGATGGGGCGCCTGGCCACGCCCGACGAGATCGCGGAAGCGGTGCTGTGGATGCTGTCGCCCGCCGCGTCCTACGTCACCGGGACGACCTTGCGCTGCGCGGGCGGCTTGTAAGGCGCGGCCTGGAGCTCAGGCGATGTTCATGAACTGCAGCGGATTGACGTTCCACTTCTCGGCCGACTCGTGGCGCAGGATCTTGTCGCCGCCGCCGAAGCCGAGCGGCTTGGACAGGTCGAGGGTCTGCGGCTTGATGTAGGTCTGGTTCTTGGTGCTGAAGAACACGTTGACCTTCGGCGTGAGCAGGCTGGTTTCGTGCGGCT